>NZ_JAGGML010000001.1:2618902-2922805 GCF_017875275.1 Xanthobacter flavus
ACTTCTTCTATGCGTACTTGCCTTCGGGTTCGGATATGCGGCGAACCAAGGCGGAACCTGTTTAGTGGTGGCCGCTCATGAGTTACACAGAAGACAGCCGCCGAAAATGTTCGTCGGATTTCTCGCAGCGTCGGCAGCGGCAGGCCTGGTTGCGGTCCCGATAGTCTGGACGGGAACACTGGGCGCAACACTCGCACCCTCGACTAGCATCAATTTCCTACCGCTCATCGGCGCCATCGCCTTCGGCCTCGGCGCACTCATTAATGACACATGCCTGCTCGGATCGCTGGCGCGGCTTGGGGATGGGGAGATGCGACTTCTAGCTCTACCCTTGGGATTGGCGATTGGTATCTTGGCTGCCAACCATGGCAGGTTCGGCTACGATTCAACATGGCCAAGCTTAATCTCCAAACCGAGCGCAACAGGCCTCGTTACTCTCCTAGCCTTCCTAGTTGTGCTCGTGCTGGCACTCGTTTTCGTTTCCACGAAGAGCGTTCTGCGAACAAAGCCGGGTTGGTCGTTCGGCGCTTCGATGATTGGACTCGGTATCACTGGCGGACTTCTATATGCACTCTCGCCGGCCTGGACCTTCGCAGACGTGATTCAACGCGCCCTTCCTCTCAGAATGTCGCCGGCCGGCGAGGTCGCGCTCACTGCGGTGATCTCTTCGATCGCAGGCGCCCTTACCGCCTCCTTTCGCCAAGGAAATCTGCGTCTCCAACTGCCGACAGCCAATGGCATTCTGCGATCTGTCGTCGGCGGCACATTGATGGGTATCGGAATAGCGCTCATACCCGGCGGGAATGATGGGTTGATCCTCGCAGCGGTTCCGACTCTTTCACCTGGTGGGATAGTCGCCTACCTTCTGATGACGACGACAATCGTCTTCGGATTTGCAGCGCGTGGTAAGTTATTCCGGCGCTGCCTTTCACGGCCATGATAAGGGCAACAGAGGACTTGCCCTCCTGACATGAGCATTTATCCCGACCGGGAATATCGGCTGACTAGCTCGTATGCCTTTGCAGGCCCTTGGACCATGATGACCACTTCAAAGGCCGCCGGCCCCAGAATCCTGTAGGTTGCATGGTAGGTGTCGTCTCCGCAGGCATAGACGCCACTCGCTTCCAACCCGGTATCCGTCCGCGAGAAACTCACGCTGAGGAACTGCGTCCCGATATGAGGTCCGTCTGCGAACTCGACGACAACACTGTCCTCGCTCAAGCGATAGCGATACTGTCGGCACGCGGAGAATACTCTGCCATCTGCCAGTGTGAGAATGCTGCTCTCTCGATAAGCGAGCGCGCCTTCGCCGAAACGGGCGAAGACCGCGTCGCCATGCAGCTGAGCGCCTCCGGGCTCGATATCGCGACGGAGCATCCATGCCCCGCGGAGGTTCTGCAGGATTTGCACGCCCGCCGTCACGAGAGGACCACAGTCACGAGGGCGCAAGCGCCCCTCTGTGGCGGACCGAAGCACGCAGCAGCACGAGGGACGCCGCTAGCAGAACTGCGTCCTTCAGTAGAAACTGCCCTGGTGCAGCCGAAATCGCAGGAAAGCCGCCGGCAGTCTGCTCCGCGACACCTGGAGTGGTGATGAAAAAGGTCAGCGTGATCAGATATGTCGCCGCTGACATCAGTGCGCCGAGCGCAGAGAAGAGTGGACGAAATGCACCAAGGATCAGAACGAGACCGGTCGATAACTCGATAACGCCGATGAAATAGCTTTGCCCCTGCATCCCGAACATGCCCAGCCAATTCATGATCGGGCTGTGTTCGATAAACGGGGCGATACCATAGGCCTCGTACGCTGTGAACTTCATCGCGCCGAACCACAGAAATACGATCACGAGAGCCCATCTAAGCAGGCCAAGATCCCTCCGACCGTGCTCGGGGACAAGAAATTCATAACGGTCGAAAATGCTCATCTAAAATTCCTCAACAGTGGTCCCGTGGGAACGTCACGAACGTCGTCTACGTGCTTCGGGCAGGCGTTGCAGTATATGCGCGACGCATATACTAATAAGCGAGATATGTCGAGCGGCTGGCTCGCGCTTCGCTGCCTCACGAAGCCATCCTCATCGGCGATGCCTTTACCCAGCAAACGCGCGACCTTGCGGGATTTTGACTTGATGGGGCTGGCGCTCCGGGTGGGCCTATAGCCCGTTGGCAAACGTCCAGCCTGTACGGATGGACGCGGCCCTCGACGAGATAACCATGCCGACCGAAATCGTAGCAGCGATCGCCGCAATCCCCGACGTCGTGGAGCACGGACTGTTCCTCAATGGGATTGATACAATCGTGATCGCGCGCGGTGACACGATGGAAGTGCGACGCCGGGGGCAAGCGAGGTCTCGCTGATCTGCACCTGCGCGGCCTGGATGACAGCGCTGACGCGGAGTGATTCTCAGGCGCGACCTACGGCGATTCCGAGCGAAAAGGCTTGCCCTATAGCCGCCAGGTATCAACGGTTCCGCGGCCTTAGCGAGCCGGACCCGTTTTTTTCGGCGCGCTCGATCAGTCGAAATCCTCCGAAACCCTTTTAAAACAGGACATTTTCCACAAGCCGCGCGGCGGAAGAGGACCACGGTATGGCTTGCTGTCTATGCTCCGCGCACATATAGATGTGGCAATGGATGGACCTCGAGATCGAAACATTTTCGGGGCGTTCGCACTCATGATCAGCGACGACATCGTTCGCGCTAGTTCATCGCGGGCGCCGGAAGCTGGACCCGCCGCCTCAGCGCTGGCGTTGCTCGCGCACAAGCCCGGGCTCTCGATCCGTATGCTTGCGATCGGGGTGGGCCTTTCACATGCTGGAACTGTTCGCCTGGTGGATAGATTGGTAAGCGAGGGATTGATCGAGCGTAGGGAGCATTCGACAGACGGGCGCGCGCGATCCCTCTATCTTACTCCAACTGGCAAGGTCGCGAGCGACGAGGTCCTGGCCTCGCGCGATCAAGTGATTGCCGAAGGGCTATCGATCCTTAATCCAGACGAACTGAAAACCTTATCGGACATCGCTGAACGCGTTCTCCGAAATCGCTTGGAAAACCTCGAGCAGTCATACCGCATCTGCCGCTTGTGCTGCTACGAGGGCTGCACGAACTGCCCCGTCGATGCCGAATTGCATGAGCGAGGTGTGGACCGCGAGAAGAACGACGACGCGTAGGAGACTCGCAATTGCGGCAGCTCAACGCTGCTCAGATGGCGGGGCTTCATAATGCCAGCGAGCCTACCATCAGCCGCATTCTTTTGGCTACGCGTCAAGCCGGCCGATCGGGCATGGCGGTCTCATTCTAATATGTCGGTGATCGCCCCACTTTTAGCCGCTCAGTTGATCGGAACGCGGTTTCGGAAGCGGCCGTTCAAACCACTCGCTGCATTCCCATTTCTCTATGTCCGATAGGTAGTTTCGGGGAAAAGCAGTCGGGAACAGGTTTCGGGAACGCATGCTCCGGCAGGAGCGCAGCGCGCGTCCCAAGCGCGTTTTCCCGGTAGAGCTTCCCAATCGGCAAAGTGCGGGCCACCTCAGACTGCGAACGCGAAAAACCGCCTGGCTGGTCACTCAAGGCAGGGTAACGACGATTTTCGCTGCGGATACACCCGCCTTCAGGGCTTCCAAGGCAGCCTGGAGCATTTCAAGGCCCTGGCCCACGACCTTCGCCGGAGGGGCGGGGACGAACGTGCGCGCCGCGAGAGCCTGCGGCAGGAATTCGCGGTAGATCATTGGACCAACCTCGTCATCCTTGAGGCTCGTCCCGGAGATGTGCGTCGCCTCGACTCCAAATGGACGCTCGTCGGGCGGGGCCAGCGTCGCTGCCACGCGGCGCGAGCCCTCGCATCTCGCAATGACGGCAAAACAGTCTTTCATGTGACCGGTCGCGTGAAGCGTTCCAGCGAGACTGCGCCCGCGCATTGCCTCAATCACGTCTTCCACGATGGCTGGACTCGAGTGGTCAAGAACCTCGCTTGCACCCAGCTCCTTCAACAGGCCGGCGTTGCGCGCCGAAGCGGTGGCGACGCACCTGTAGCCCGACGCCACCGCGAGCTGGATGGCGTTGCAGCCAACGCTCGACGATCCACCCCAGACCAGAACGACCTCTGGACGCGCGGTCGGCGAGTGTAACGGTGGCGCGAGAGCCAACTGTGTCCTTCCGTAGAGCCCGCTTGCGGCGGTGCCAAGGCCAAGCGGGAGGACTGCCGCATCAGCGAAGGCCATGTTGTTGGGGATCGGCGCCGCCATGTGGTCCAGCACGATCGTGTGGTGCTGGAACGCACCCTGCGCAGGTTGATTTACGGTTGTCCCGACCGCCTGTCCGATGACTCGATCGCCGACCTTGAACCGCTCGACCGCGCCACCGACCGCCGCGACCTCACCGGAGACGTCGCTGCCGAGAATCGCGGGATAGTCGAGCCATGGCAAAAGCGCGACGTCCTGCAGAATCCAGTCGAGTGGGTTGATCGCGATGGCCGCGTTGCGGATCAATATCTCGTTCGCCGCCAGATGCGGCAGAGCGGTGACACCGATCCTCAGTGGCTGCCTCGGCGCTTTCTGCCAGGCGGCCTGATTAGTCACGGTTTCGGTCATCATCAACTCTTTTTGTCAAGTATACAGCTGGGCGTTCGTCTGAGCGGTCCAACCGCCAGGTCGGGCGCACGAAGTGGCAGCTATAGCCCCCAGGATAGCGCACCAGGTATTCTTGGTGCTCTGGCTCCGCCTCCCAAAAGGGTTCTTCTGGGTTGATCTCCGACACGACCGGGCCAGGCCAGCTTCCTGATGCCTCGATTTCCGCGATGGTTGTGAGGGCGACTTCCTTCTGCACTTCGGTGGTGTAGAAAATCGCCGATCGATAGCTCGGACCGACATCGCTGCCTTGTTGCTCGTAGGTCGTGGGGTCATGGATCTGGAAGAAGAGTTCCAAGAGCGAGCGATAGGCGAGAACGGAAGGGTCGAAGGTCACTTCCACTGCTTCCGCATGGCCGTAATGTCTCGCGTAGGTCGGATCAGGCATTTCTCCGCCTGTGTAACCGACACGCGTCGAAATGACTCCCCTGGCTCGGCGCAGCAAATCCTCCATGCCCCAGAAGCAGCCGCCTGCTAGAATTGCTCGCTCTGTCGCGGCCGCCCTATTGCCGGTAGGCGATTGGCTCACAGTCCGTTCGCCCTCCTCCGTGTGCGCCACGGTCAAGCCAGCCTCGCGGGATCCGCAGCCTGACTGGCGCTCAAGAGCTCGGTCTGCACGTCCGAACCCCGGATGAGACTCAGATCGACGGGACATCGATCAGCGATCGCGAGGATCCGAGCGCGCTGATCATCACTCAGCGGCCCATCGAGGACAATGGTGCGGGTGAACCGGTCGGGTGGCATCATGTCCGGCACCTTCTCGTGCTGCACGGTCGTGCTCGCCCGTTCGAGCGGAAAGCCCTTGCGGTTCGCATAGAGACGCATCGTCATCACCGTGCAGGCTGCGAGGCCGGCAGATACGAGTTCGTAGGGAGATAGTCCGGTCCCGAGGCCACCGACCGATGCTGGCTCGTCGGCGAACAGAGTGTGCTCGCCGCTGCGGACCTTGAGCTGGAACGTCCCTGCAAGAGTTTCGGTGGCGACGACGCCCTCCGCAACCTCGACCTGCGGAAGATCCGCGCTGAGTGGTGGGAGAAAGCGGCTCGCCCAAACCGCCACCATGGCCGCGGCGTAGTTCGCGTCCGCGACGTCGGTGAGAAGGTGATCCGCGTTGTCGAGCGAGATGAAGCTTTTAGGGTGCCTGGACGCGACGAAGATGCGCGACGCGTGGTCGATGCCGACCACCTGATCCAGCGGAGAGTGCATGACCAGCACCGGCCGTCGCAGGGAGGCAATGGCCTTCTCGACGTCGATCCCCTCAACCGCCTCAAGGAACCCTCGGCGAATGAGGAAGGGCCTACCGGCAATCTCCACCGAGGCCTCGCCCTCGCTCGCGATGGTGTCCAGATCATTCGGTCCGAAGAGGCGCAAGATATGCTGAAGGTCGGCCGGCGCACCAATCGTCGCTACCGCCGCAATATCAGGCATGTCGGCGGCGGCTACGATCGCAGCGGTGCCACCCAGGCTGTGCCCGACGAGGAGGGACGGTGACATGCCCGCCGCCGCCATCGCCTTTGCGGCGGCCCGAAGGTCCTCGACGTCCGACGCGAAGTTCACAGGTTCTCCCGTCCCACCGCCGATCCCGGTCCCGGCGAAATCGAACCTCAAGACCCCGATGCCCGCACGCGACAGCGCGCGCGAGATGTGAACAGCGGCGCGACTGTCTTTCCCGCACGTGAAGCAGTGGGCGAAGATCGCCCAGCCCCGCGGCGTCCCTTCCGGCGGTTCGAGGTGCCCGGACAGCGGAGAGCCAGCCCCACTGACAAACGTAAATGATCTTCCTGCCATGTCCATCAAACCTCCAGCACGCGGCTTGGCGGTTGCGCTCTCAGAACCTTCGACGGAGCTGAGCGGAGCGCACCGCCAACCGGTAATCGTCATCTCAGGCTATCATTTATATGTCTGGCGCATATAGACAAGCCCCTATATCATGATTATATGCGCCAAGCATACTTCTGCGACCTGCTTTCCAAAGGCGGTCTCACGGAAGAGGTATCAGTCAGGCGCGTGGGCCAAAGGACTATGGAACTCAATCAAGTCAGCTATTTCATCAACTTGGCCGAGACGCTGAATTTCACAGCGGCCGCTCGCTTGAGCGGTGTGTCACAGCCAAGTCTGACCCGCGCGATCCGCCGCTTGGAAGATGAGCTTGGCGGGCCGCTGATCTATCGCGACGGGAAGAACAGCCGCCTGACTGGCCTTGGCCATGACGTCGAGGCAGAATTCCGGCGCATGGTGGTCGCGATGAAGAGCGTTCGCAATCACTCGGAGCACTGGGCGATGGGGGGGCACCGCGTGCTGGATGTCGCCGTCGCGCCCACCGTCGGACCAAAGGAATTTACGGCATTCTTCGAGAGCGCATTGGCGGAGATGCCATCCATCGAAATTAAGCTGCACTCGCTCCAGTCGAACGAGGACACATCGGAGGTGCTTTCAGGAAAATACCACGCGTGCATCATGCCGCGTGAAACAAGACCGGAACGCAAGCTGGATGTGCATCCTCTATTTCGGGAGCGCTTCGTGCTCGGCTGTTCTGCAAACCATCCCTTGGCGGCCAACGAGATCGTGCGCGGCGAAGACCTGCTCGAGTTTCCATTCGTCGATCGCCTGAAATGCGAGTTTCGCGATCGGATCCTCGATCACTTCGCGCGACGGGACTTGCTCATGCGACCTCGCTTTCGATCAGATCGCGAGGACTGGGTGCAACGGGTCGTCGCTGACGGCCACGCCATATGCATTCTTCCGGAACGATCGCCGACCGTGCAAGGCCTCGTGACTCGGCCGATCGACGGATTTGTCTTGGAGCGCGAAGTCGTGATCGCGACAGTATCCGGCTCCACGGCAACGGTCGAGATACGGAACATCGCGCAGCTGGCAGCCCGGTACGAGTGGAACTGAATCACGACGTGAAGAGCTTCGGCGCTATGGAAACTATACGCGCAGCGTATTGGATAAATCTGGGGCGCACTGCGATAGTCGGCGCAATGACTGCAAAGATAAATGACAGCGTGTCGAGCTCTCTAGATTAAGTATTGGAGACTATCATGAAGTTTGAGAAGTCACAGGCAGCAGTTGACCGCCTGACCCCCGAGCAACGCCGGATTACCCAGGATTCGGGGACCGAAAGGCCCTTCACGGGTGAGCACAACGACAACAAGGAGCCTGGCATCTACGTCGACATAGTGTCGGGAGAGCCGCTGTTCGCTTCAACGGACAAGTTCGATTCGGGTACTGGCTGGCCCAGCTTCACCAAGCCGATCGTTCCGGCAAACGTGAACGAGGTGCGGGACAGTGCACACGGCATGGTCCGGACGGAGGTCAGGTCGGTACACGCCGACAGCCATCTGGGCCACGTGTTCCCGGACGGTCCTTCCGACCGCGGCGGTCTGCGCTACTGCATCAACTCTGCGTCCCTTCGCTTCATCCCGCGCGACGAGATGGAGTCCGAGGGATACGGTGAATATCTCGATCAAGTAGAGGAGGCTTAACATGCATCAGCGCGCTGTTCTCGCAGGAGGATGTTTCTGGGGCATGCAGGATCTGATCCGCAAGCGGCCCGGCATCATCTCGACCCGTGTGGGTTACACGGGCGGCGATATTCCGAACGCCACGTATCGTAATCACGGCACGCATGCCGAGGGGATCGAGATTGTCTTCGACCCGACAGTGACGAGCTACCGGAACATCCTGGAATTCTTCTTCCAGATCCACGATCCGACGACGCTGAACCGCCAGGGCAATGATCGTGGGCTCTCCTACCGGTCGGGCATCTATTATGTCGACGAGGAGCAGAAGCGCGTCGCCGAGGATACGATCGCCGATGTGGATGCCTCGGGGCTGTGGGATGGCAAAGTGGTGACCGAGGTCCAGCCGGTCGGCGAGTTCTGGGAGGCCGAGCCCGATCACCAGGATTATCTGGAGAAGCGCCCGGGCGGCTACACCTGCCACTTCGTCCGTCCCGGCTGGGTGCTTCCGAAGCGCCAAAAGGTTGACGACGTACAGCCAGCGGCCGGGACCGCGGCGGAATAGGCTTCACTGCCGTTGCCACTGCGCCGGTCCGGTCCGCAATCTTCGTGACCGCGTCGTTCAGCGACGCGGTCATCGAACCCTACTTCAGAGTGACGGCTCGTTCCAGTCAGTCGCCATCGCAACACCAGGATCGCAGATTTATGCCAGACCTCTCGTCCTTTCCGATCACGCAGCGCTGGCCGGCATCTCATCCCGATCGCCTGCAACTCTACGCAGCCCCTACGCCCAATGGCGTCAAGGTCTCGATCATGCTTGAGGAGACTGGCCTGGCGTACGAGCCCCACCTGATCGACATCTCGAACAACGAGTCGAAGGATCCGGCGTTCGTGTCGCTGAACCCGAACGGACGCATACCGGCGATCATCGATCCGGCTGGCCCTGACGGTAGACCCATCGCCTTATGGGAATCCGGTGCGATCCTCCTCTATCTGGCCGACAAGACGGGTCAGTTCATCTCCACCGAACCAGGCCAGCGTTACGAGACCCTAGCGTGGGTGTTCTTTCAGATGTCGGCCATCGGGCCGATGTTCGGTCAGCTCGGCTTCTTCCTGCGATTTGGCGGCAAGGACTATGAGGACAAGCGGCCGCAACAGCGCTTTATCGACGAATCCACGCGTCTGCTGGGGATTCTGGATCGCCGGCTGGAAGGCCGCGACTGGATCGTCGACGACTATTCGATCGCGGACATCGCGACGCTCGGCTGGGTGAATGCGCTGGTGGAATTCTACGCTGCGGGTGACATCCTTGGCCTCAGCAGCTTTTCGAACGTCCGCGCATGGCTTGGACGCGGGCTGGCTCGACCGGCCGTCCAGCGTGGCCTCCACATTCCCGCGAGGCCAGCATGAGCATCATCGCCGCCTATTATTACAACGAAGGCAAGCGAGTTCGCGAAATCGCGCTCGATGAGCACGTCAAGTTGGGCGAGAGTCGCTCGGGCTTCTGCTGGATCGCGCTTAGCGAACCCACCCCCGAGGAACTACTCGCGATCCAAAGGACATATAATCTTCATCCGTTGGCGATCGACAACGCGATGCACCCGCTGTGCCCGCCCAAGCTCGAGGTCTACAACGATGAGTTGTACGTCGTCGCGCAGACCGCCGAGCTGGTCGGCGACCGGATCAGCTACGGCAAGATGGCGATCTTCACCGGTCACAATCACCTTATCACCGTGCGGCACGGCAATGCCGGAGCGCTGGGCAAACTTCGGGAGCAACTCGAGGCATCGCCGACGCAGTTCGGCAAGGGTGTCGACTATGTGCTGCACGCGATCTTGCATCGCGTGGTCGACCAGTATCTGCCCATCTTCGAAATGATCGAGGACGACGTCCTGGCGATGGAGCGACGGTCGCTGCACGATTTCCTCGGGCCAGAAGAGGTGGCGCGAATCTTCGAACTAAGGTCCGAACTCACGCGGTTCCAGCGCACGCTCGGGGCTATGGCCGAGCTGGTGCGAAAGCTCGTTCGCGGCCACTTTCCCTGCATCAGCGCCGAAATGACACCATATTTCCACGACGTCGCGGACCATGTCCACCGCGTGCAGTCCATGGTCGACGGCCTCCTGCTTGTCCTGTCCACGGTCTTTGAGGCCAGCAGCCTTCTGGAAGCGCAAAGGATCGGTGTGGTCACCCGCCAGCTCGCGGCCTGGGCGGCGATCTTGGCGGTCCCGACGGCGATCGCCGGAATATACGGCATGAACTTCAAGCACATGCCGGAACTGGACACGCCATATGGCTACTTCGTCGTGCTCGGAGTGATAGCGGTGTTCTGCCTTCTCCTGTTCGTGCGCTTCAAGAAGGCCAAGTGGCTATGAGTAACGCACTTCGCGAGCTTCTCCGTCCGCTGCCGAGTCGCAGCGCGCTTTGTGCGCGAGCGTGTCCAATCCAGTTCAAGATGAAGGTACTTCCATGTCCTCCCAGGTGACCGACGTTCTAGAAGCAGTCCAGTCATTCATCGCCAAAGGCTATGACCGCGAATACCGCGTCAAGGACGGCAATCTCGTCGATCTCGAACTAGGGTCAACCCTCGATGCATGCAGCATTCGCGTCGATGCGGCGTTGCGCCTCGAGAGCGGGGACGACGGCGAAGATGCCTCCAACATCTACGCGATCACCGATCCGGCGACAGAGCATAAAGGCCTGTTGATCGACGCCTTCGACGTGTTCCACGAAATCTGCCCCCGCGACTTGTCCGAGCGCCTTGTGGCGCATCGGGAAACAGCACCGGCAGGTGACCAGGACGCGCCGAGCAAGCACGGACTACGGAAAGTCTACAAGAGCGAGTTTCACAGCGATCCCGAGCGCTACGTTCTGCGCGAGGGCTTTCCAGACTTCCCGCCATGCCCTTTCGGCCAATCCTTCAGCATCCTCGGCTTCGATACTGCCGAGCAGGAATATGTCTGGCTCGTCACGAGTATCATTCGAGATCCTCGGCTGATCCGAGTTCCATACCAGGGCGAAGACGTCATCAGCGACGAATAGCGGTGTCGCCTAGCCCGGGGGAGGTTAACCTCCGGGCGCTACACATCTGCAAGCTGAACTTTAAACACATCGCAAATTAGGAGGTGATTATGGACTGGAACAAGGACCACATCCGACAAACGATGCTCTCGCTGGAGACCGCAGCCTTGCACAGTGCTCGTGAGAACTACCTGGACTATGTCTCTACCGCTCGGCTCGACCGGAGCGAACCGATCGAAAACGACGAACTAGCTCAGGCCGAGGTCGCGAGCGACTTCGCTGAAGCGCTCGATGACACGCTCCATGACTATGCGGATAAACTCGAAAAGCTCAGGACGATCGATTTCGGCCCCAAGTTGGCCGTCGGCGAAGGCGCTGTCGTCAAGCTGTCCGGCCGCCACTTTGTGATCGCGGTGTCAACGAGCAAGTTTACCTGTCAGGGGCGTGAGCTCATGGGCATTTCCACGATGGCGCCGATCTTCGAAGCGATCGAGGGTGCCCGAGCCGGGGAGACCGTGCAGTTCAACGGCCGGGACCTCACCGTAGAAGACGTGGAATAAAGCCCTCCACCGCAGCCGGCGCGCTAGTGCCGAACGCCCTGCATCTCTTTCTGCATGCATACGGTCACTTGCAACCGCATTGACCTGGCTCATCAGAGGCAAACTCATGACAACACCTTCATTCTTCATCACCCCCGGATACGGGACGCGCCTGCATGACGCGCTTCATTATTCTCAGGCAATGCGCATTGGTGACCGCGTGGAGATCTCCGGACAGGGCGGATGGAACGACGATCTCGTCATTCCGGAGTCGATTGAGGAAGAGATCGAGCAGGCGTTCAAGAACGTGGAACGGACGCTCGCGACCGCCGGAGCACGCTGGCCGCATGTGGTCCACGTCAATTCCTATCACGTCGGTGGTTTCCCTCCCGTGATCAACGAAACAATGGCCAAGCTGTATCGCCACTACATGCCCGACCGCGCTCCAATCTGGACGCAGTTGGGAATCGAAGCGCTGGGGCTTCCAACCATGCGTATCGAAATTCGCGTAACAGCTATCATCGCCTGACCCCGCGGTTCGTGCAGGCGCCGTGCCGCGCTAATCCCGCACGCCCTGCGCCCGCTTCTCGATGCAGATCATCGTATCGAGAGATCCGGTTATCATCGGCGTGCTCGGAGAACGGGGGGCCGCCTTGGCCTGGTTGGCGCGCCTCGGCTGCCTGCGGGCGATGGCCAGCACTGCCAGGAGCGCGAGCAACGCCGCCGCATAAAGGAACAGGCCGCCAGGGCCGACGATATTCATTGCAGCTGCTCCTATTAAGGGGCCAGCGGCTGTCCCGATCCCGTTGAGCAACAGAAGCCCGCGCGCGGTGCCGAGTAGCCGACCGGCCGGAAGATCGTCGTTTGCGACGGCGAGACACAACGAATAAATCGGGATGCCAAAGCCGCCAAACAGCGCACCCGCCGCAAGGAGCAGCGGCAGAGGCGCTTCCACCGCCAACGCTACGCCGATGGCAGACGCTGCGGACGCCAGCGCCGCACCGGCGATGACAAGATTCCGGGGCACTCGATCCGAAAGCCAACCGAGTGGCCAATGGAAGGCGAGCGTTCCACCAAGAACCGCAGCCATGAAGGCGGAGATACCGCCCACATCGAGGCCGATGCTCTGTGCGAAGTTCCCGCCCATGCCCCAGAAACCACCGATAGCCAGGCCGGCCAGGAAAGCGCCAGCCGCAGCGAGAGGTGATACGAGGACGAGGTCCCTCAACGCGACCCGTTCCTGTTCCACCTGGGCCGGCGGATGAATGGGCAGCAAGGTGATCGGAACCACCGCCGCTGATATCAGCAGCGACACGATGAGGAACAATGTCACGTCGGCGGGCGGTGCGATGTCCGAGATGGTCAGATTTTGAAGCTGTTGCTGCATGGGCCATATGCATCGGGTGCATGGGTCGATGACCCCGGCGGCAGGTACTTCGCTGACTATGACCTCCTGGTCCTGGTCAGCAGCGAAAGGCTGGCGGATGTCGGGGAGTTTTGGCTTGAATGCGAAAGGAGCCTGTTGTTCGCTTCGGTGAATCGAGAACACCTCAGAACGCCTGTGCGGCTCACGATCCTGAGCTTCGAGCGATTCAGCAACGAGATTTACCAGGGAAATCGATACTTCCAGAACATCATGGAAGAGTGCGTTGTGTTGCATGATGCGGACCCTACCGTTTGGCCCGACTGCAACGCGGTGGCGGCGCTCGATGTAGTTGCACAGGCCGACCGCCACCGAGCGGAAGGCTTCGCGCTTGTTGCCGAGTTCCTCGGATCAGCGAAGCTGTCTGCCGCGAATGGCTGGTTCCGGAAGGCCGCGTTCGACCTGCATCAAGCCACCGAACGACTCTACAATATCGCCTTGTTGGTGCTCCTAGGGCGCACCCCACACACCCATAACATCGTCGACCTGCGGAAGCTTGCCGAGTCTGCGAGTGAGCAGCTTCGCGTCGTGTGGCCGACTGAGACCAAAGAAGATCGCAGGTGCTTTGAGCTGCTTCGTGCTGCCTATAACAAGTCCAGATATAACCGGCACTATCGGGTCGCTGCCAGCGAAGCTGCTTGGATGATCGAGCAGGTCGAGTATTTGTCCGACCTCGTCAACGACGCGTGTGACAGGTGGATCGACGGATTAAACAGTTCCCGGGACCAACTCGTGAAGATCCCTACGACAGACGGGGCAGATGATCGGCGTTAGGGAACCAGCGAGGCTGTCGACCGAGACAATTTCAGGGGTGAGCAGACCGCGGTCGATAGCGAACGCCCGCAAATTCACAACGCGGGAGATGTGAACATGCGGAGACGAAACTTTCGGACACCCTTTACGAGACAGCGATTGTCGCAGGCAGAAGTGGAATTCCAGGCACCGCAGGAGGCGATCAATTGCGACCAGCGCAAACTCCTTACCGCCGTCACCGCTCTGCCCGAGCCTATGAGGGACGTTTTCTTACTCAACAGGATTTCAGGGCTTTCATACGCTGAGATCGCACATCACCTCGACCTTGATATCATTATGGTGGAGAGCAGGCTTAGCGAAGCGCTCATTGCACTAGACCAAGCTGTCTTCTCCGAAGCCTCTGGCTAGGTGCATCACGGACTAGGATGGTGCGGCTGCAATCTGTCGATGGCGAGCCGCGCTTCAATCGCTAGCGGTCGCCTCTGCGCCAGCAGCGGTCATTACCGACTTGGTTGAAAGGCGATATTCCGCTCTTCACACAGACCCCGGTTTTCAGTCGAACACCGTAGGCCTTGTCGGCGTGATCGCGGATCGCTGCTGGCCTCTCGGCGATACTGACCGCGGCAGGCGCAGACCGACATGAACGTGATGCCCGGCGAGGGCGAGAACGGCGAAGACCTCGTAGGCATAGGGCGCTGTGGTCGGGCAGAGGCCGCCTGCCCTATCTCGGTGGGAGCGGTGTCGCCTTGGCAAGGTTAGCAACCAGCTCGGGACGCGTTTGATGGTCGTGCGCGTGCCATGCGGGCTGACCCGGACCGCTACGCCAGGACTCGCTAAGCGGGCTGTTGTCCGCCGTGTCGAAGCCGAACTGGTCGTACAGTCGCGTGACCAGCGCCACCGCTTCGGGATAGTCGCTCGACACCGACAGCGCGTGCCGCCCCGGCGTGCCAGCGGGCCGCGCCGACAGCAACAGGCGCGGCGCCTGGATATGCGTGAACGCCTTCGCGACCTTGGACGTTGGCAGCTGGTCCTGCCGCAGTTCGTGCTCGGTCTTCGCGCCGGTATCGACGAGGGCATAGCGCCCGTCGCGCCACGGCATATAGTTGTTGGTGTCGAGCACGATCTTGTTCGCCAGTTGCGCCACGGGCATGTCGTTGACCAGCTTGAGCGGGACCGCGATCACGACGAACTCTCCCGCCTCCGCCGCACCGGCAGCGGTCGCGGCGCGGGCAGACGGCCCGAGCTCCGCGACCAGCCCGGCCAGGGTTTCGGGCCCGCGCGAGTTGGCGATGACCACCCGATAGCCGTTGGCGATGGCGGCGCGGGCAATCTGGCTGCCGACCTCGCCTGCGCCGATGATGCCGATGGTGGTCATCGGCGTTCGCGCCGCCGGATCAGGCACCGAACGCGCCGTCGATGGTGTGCATGGCGCCCGTAACGAACCCCGCCTCCTGGCCGGCGAGCCACGCCACCATGCCCGCGACTTCCTCCGGCCGGCCGTGGCGCTTGATCGCCATGAAGCCGTGCAGCAGCTCCTTCATGGGTCCGTCCGCCGGATTGGCGTCGGTGTCGATCGGGCCGGGCTGCACCACGTTAATCGTGATCCCGCGGGACCCGAAGTCGCGTGCCAGCCCGCGCGCCATCCCTTGCAGCGCAGACTTGCTGAGCGCGTAGGAGGACATGCCGGGAACGGGCATCCGGTCGCCGTTCACCGATCCGATGACGATGATCCGGCCGCCCTGGGGCATCTGGCGCGCGGCCTCGACCGAGGCATGATAGGGCGCGTGGATATTGATCCGGAACAGCCGGTCGATTGCGTCCGGATCCTGCTCCAGCGCATCGCCGAAAACACCGATTCCGGCATTGACGACCAGCACGTCGAGCGCGCCACTGTCCTTCACGCGCGCGATCACCGCGTCGCGATCCGCGCTGTCCGTCTCGACAGCAGTGCTGCCCGTTTCGGCCGCCAGCGCGTGGGCCGCGTCACGCGAGCCGGAATAGGTAAAGGTCACATTCGCGCCATCGGCCACAAAACGCCGAACGATCGCCGCGCCGATCCCCCGACTGCCACCCAGCACGAGAACGGATTTCGCCTCAAACGCACCCATCGGACTCTCCTTGATCAATAACTTACGACCCGCTACATAAACGGTTCGAAACATTCGTCAAGGTATTTGTAGTGGCTCAAACAAAAATACGCCGTGCACGAGGCAGACCGCGCCTGTTCGACCCGGACGAAGCGGTCGCGACCGCCCAGCGGCTGTTCCATTCGCGTGGCTACGATTCCGTCAGCATCGCGCACCTGACCCAGGCGATCGGGATAAACCCGCCGAGCTTTTATGCCGCCTTCGGCAGCAAGGCCGAGCTCTACAGCCGCATTCTCGATCGCTATGCCGGCACCGGCGCGATCCCGCTGTTCGATCTGCTGAAAGCCGATCTCCCGGTCGCGGAATGCCTCGTCGCGGTGCTGGAAGCGGCGGCGCGGCGCTATGCCGCCGATCCGGACGCGGCGGGATGCCTCGTTATCGAGGGGGTGCGCTGCACCGACCGCGAGGCACGCGAGGCGGCCGGAACGTTCCTTGCGGCGGCGGAGGGGGCGATCCATCGCTTCGTCGCCGCGCGCCATCCCGATCAGGCCGAGCGCGTGACCGACTATATGAGCACCGTCATGGCCGGCCTGTCCGCCAGCGCTCGCAACGGGCACGATCTCGATCGCCTGCTCGCCGCCGCCCGGCTCGCCGGGGCTGGTCTTGAGCAGGTGGTTCGCGGTTAATCTGCAAACTCGGCAAATGATCAGGACGTTATCGACCGGAAAGGTTGGTCGCGAACACCGCGTCGCGCTGCCGCTTCAGCGTTTGCGTGCCATCCGACTTGGACACCTGGATATGGCCGATGGGCAATGCGCACTCCTCCAGAAAAGACTGAAAGCTCCCGGGCACTGCGGCTTATCGTGCGGACGCGAAGCTGACATGCTGAAGGTCCGAAACGAGTCAAAAGCGGCCAATGGCCGGGATCGAACATTCCGTGGTGCGGGTGGCCGGGGTCGAACCGGCACTCCTCTCGGAACTGGATTTTGAGTAACGCCTGCCCGATTGCCCATGAGCCCATAGAGACAACTCCGAATATCGACAGGAGCTGCCCGCGCGTGGATGGCAATGCGTGGGCGTTGAGCCAACTCTCCGTTGCGAGGATCATGCCCGCGTAGGCGAAGCCGGTAATCAGGCGAAGCGGCATCCAGGCGATCGGCTCCACGAACGCCACATGGAGAAGGGCGGTCATCGAGGCAATCGCCGCGAAGCCGGCGAAGGTTCTGACATGTCCCACGGAGACGATGATCGGTGGCAACACGAGCGCGCCGATCGTGAAACCCGCGAAGTAGAAGGACATCATCGCGCTGATCGCGCCGGTCGAGAACCCCTCATGGCCGGCTCTCACGATCAGGAGCGTGCTCAGCAGGCCATTGCCCAGCAGCAGAGCGGCGACGCTCAGCAGCAGCGCCGCCACCGGCGCGAGAACGAGGCCGCGCTTGCCCGCCGACCTCATGGTATCCATCGCCGGGCTCATTCTCGGGCCTGACGTGAGGGTTGATACTCTGCCGCACTGATGAACTGGTCGAATGCTTCGCACCAGATGACGACCGTGTTGTAGTCGCGGACATCGATGCCGGCAGGCACCTCGACGATGAAGCCGTTGAACGTCTTCACGTCGCCCACGCGGACTGATCTGTCCTTGATCAGGAGAAAGGCCTCCTTCGTGTCGACGAAACGTGGTGCGAGGTAGAGCTTGTAGTCGGGACCAGGGGCGAGGCGCCCGATATGGGCGATACGGTCGCGCGAGACCCGGATCTCGCCTTCCCCCCAGTGAAGCAGGTCGCTGCCTTTGAGATCGCGGGCCAGACGCCCTGCGTAGAGCGTCTCGGCTGAGATGGTCCGCAAGGCCGCCGCGTCCGGGGCCTGGGGAGCGGTCAGGATCGGCAGCGTGTAGACACCGCCCGCGAAGCCCATGGCGAGCATCGCGAGATGGGTGGCAATCAGGATGACCCAGCGCCGCATCGGTTACACCAGCTCCAGTCCCTTCACGAGCTGATCGGCGTCGAGATGGAAGTCCGAGAATACGATGCGGCCGCCAGCGTCCATCACGGAGAACCAGGGCGTTCCCCGCGTGCGGTAGTCCTCCATGAAGGTGGGAAGCGTCGCGCCGGCAGGTGGCTCGTCGTGACCGAACGCGACAGGAAGCGCATACTTGAGCTGGTTCACGCGCAGCTTCTCGAAGGTGTTCTCATCCGCTCCTTCGAAGACGGTCTGGATCACCGCGAAGCCCACGCCCTTGGCGCTCAATGCACCATGCAACCTTTGTAGCGTCGGAAATCCATGCAAATGGCAGCCACGGCACCAGTGCTGGAAGGCGAAGAGGACTTTCGGGCCGGTGCCGAGATCCGACAGCTTGAGCGGCGCGATGCTTTCTCCATCCACGCCAATCCATCTCTGCACCCGCAGCTCGGGGGCTTGTCGTTCGTCGACGCTCATCTGATCCTCCAATTCCGATGCAGAAGTCCGATGAGTGGTCGCGTGTGGCGATGGCACGCGAACCTCACCGCCTTGATCCCTACAGGTTGTAGGATGCGAGTTCGCCGACAGATACCTCGTGGCCAGCGCCGCCGTTCTTCCGTCGGTGTGTCACCGCCGCCCCTCAATGACAAAGGCGCGATAGCGGGAACCGGCAAAACGGTGCGCAGCGATGGTTTGGTAGGCGGGGCTATGATACCAATCACGGGCGGCCTGCATCGTCGGGAACCGCAAAATTACGGCCCCTTCGACGGGCGGCCCCTCCAAATGCTCCATCGCGCCATAAGCGGCGAGAAAGGTTACGTCGTGGCCATCGAACGATGGGCCGACGCCTGCAGAATAGGTTGCGAGTTCTTCCGGATCGGTGGTTTCTTCGCGGGTGAAGACGACGAACGCTTCCATCTTAAAGTCTTTCATAAGGTCGGATCTGCAGGCCACCGCCGCTGGCGATGGCCTTAAAGTCGTCAGGCTGGCAGCTCGAACCCGATTTTCGTGAGTGCCTCGACGCACGCATCCTGATCCTGCTGATAGTTGCCTCCGGAGATGCCGATCCCGCCGATCAACTTCCCGTCTTCCAGGATCGGATAGCCTCCGCCGACAGCGACCATCCGGGGGCGATAGGCCAGCGGCGCCACTTTCGGATCGTTCGAAACATAGTCGTTCCAGACATGGGTCGGATACCCAAACGAGGCGGAACTCCAAGCCTTGTCGATGGCAACATCGACGGTGAGAAACGGCGCGTCATCAGTGCGCTCGAACGCGCGCAGGTTACCGGTGGCGTCGACGACGGCGACCGCAGCCGGGATGCCGATTGTACGTGCCGCGGCGATCGCCGCGTCGATGAGGGCGACGGCGGTTTCGCGGTTGATCGAGGCGGTGGCAATGGATTTCGTCATGGAATTTCCTTCGCCGTGGCGTAATCCGTCCGGCGTTCTTGAGGTTAGAAAAGACGTTCGGCGGTGGCAGTCATCAGAAGCCTTCGAGGACAATCTTGCCTCTTGCTGCGCCACTTTCGATTAGTGCGTGCACCGTCTTCAGATTGGCGGCATTAATTGGCGACAATTTTTCGGTTAGCGTCGTGCGAATTTTGCCGTCGTCCACCAGCACCGCCAGCGAATTGAGGATCTTGCCCTGCTCATCCATGTCGGGCGTGCCGTAGAGCGACCGTGTGAACATCAGCTCGTGGTGGATCGACACTGCCTTGCGCTTGAACAGCATGACGTCGAGTGCCTTGGGATCGTCGATGAATCCGAACCGTCCTTGCGGGGCGATCAGTTCGGCGATGTCGGCGACATGCTGCTCGGTATGCGTGGTCGAGAACACGAAAGCGGGAGCGCCGATGCCGAGCTCGGCAATCTGTGGCGCGAGCGGCCGAGAGTGGTCGATGACATGATGAGCCCCAAGCCCTTTAACCCACTCCTGGGTTTGCGGCCGAGAGGCGGTGGAGATGACGATGAGATCCGTGCGCTGTCGCGCGATCTGGATGGCGATCGACCCGACCCCGCCCGCACCACCGATGATGAGGATCGCCAGCGCCGCACCGGGGATAGGCTTTGTCACATCCAGGCGGTCGAACATCGCTTCCCATGCCGTCAACGTCGTGAGCGGCAGCGCCGCCGCTTCCGCCCAGTCGAGCGACGCGGGCTTACGACCGACGATCCGGGCGTCGACGAGATGGAACTGCGCATTGGTGCCGGACCTTATGAGCGATCCGGCATAATAGACCTCGTCGCCTGCCGCGAACTGCGTCACGTCGGGGCCGACCTCGCGCACGATCCCGGCCGCATCCCATCCGAGCACCTTCCAGTCGCCATCGGCGGGCGGCGTGCTGCTGCGGATTTTGTAATCGACCGGATTGACGGAGACGGCCTTGACCTCAACCAGGATATCGTATCCTGCAGCGACAGGCCAAGGCAGATCGATGTCGACCAGCGCGGCGTCCTCGGCGATGGGTCCCGGAACCTTGTAACCAACGGCTTTCATCAGTGTCTCCAGCTTTCTGTATCCTGAAGTCTTGATCGATCAGACCGAAAATTATTTCGAACTATACTCAGGATTTAAAGATTTCGCGTGGTCAGACTATGACGGTATGGGCGCAACATATCCAATAGCGGCACGACATAGTTTCCATACCTCTGAGCCGGATTCAGAAGATTATCGATAGTAGCGGTTTATTGCGGCTCGGCGGGTGAGATCCGGATTGAGGCGATAAGCGCCCAAGCGGTTGAGGATTCGACCTCTCAGCGGTAGCATTGGCAGGGGCGATCTCGCCCCCGAGCTCACACTACCGCTGGCAAGCCACGGCGTCCGGTCGAAATCCGCCAACGGAGATGCGCCTGTAGTGCCGCTGTAAGGCTATCAAAATTATAGCCACAGGGTATTGGGAAATCATGCCGGCCTGACGCTATAGTCTACACGCAATAACCACGACTCAAAATGATCCAACACTTTTCTATGCTAATAGAGCATCCGGTATCTGAGTTTGAGTGAATTGGCTCGTTCGGCGGTTGTGCGTGCAAAGGTCTTTTTTACAGAGTTCCGAGCTGAATCCGGTTCTGGTCTGTCGTGACAAGCAAGGAGGTTTCGCTATGGTCACCAGAGGTTTCACCGGCCGCGGTTCAGGCGGCGACCAGTCCGATCGGATTCCGCCAGGTCAGCATCTCGTGGAGAATTTCCCTGTTCTGACGGCCGGGCCAACGCCGAGCGTGGAGCCCTCCGATTGGAAATTCACCGTCAAGATCGGTCCGAAGCCCGTCAAAGTGTGGAACTGGAGCGAGTTCAACGCCCTACCCAAGACCAAGATGACCCGAGACATTCACTGCGTCACGTCCTGGTCCAAGCTGGATACCGCGTGGGAGGGCGTACTCGTAGAAGACATCCTTGTAGATGCAGGGCTCGATCGGCCCACCGATTTCGTTTTGGCGCACTGCTACGATAATTACTCGACAAACGTCCCGCTGGCGGATCTTCTCTCCGGGAAAGCGATGGTCGCCCTCAACTATGCGGGCAAACCGCTTCCCCGCGATCATGGAGGGCCGGCGCGTCTTCTGGTTCCGCACCTTTACTTCTGGAAGTCCGCCAAATGGGTGAACGCGCTGCAATTCACAACGCGTGACGAGGCCGGATTTTGGGAGCTGCGCGGCTATCACATCTACGGCGATCCGTGGCGCGAGCAACGATACACCAATGACTGAAAACGGCGCGCAAATCGCGTGGCAGCCATGCGTAATCGATGAAATCGTTCATCAAACCCCGAGTATCAAGAGCTTCTTCCTGCGGTTGAGCAAACCGTTCGCGCACATCGCAGGGCAGCACGTCGATGTCCGGCTGACCGCGCCCGATGGCTACAGTGCGATGCGCAGTTACTCGATCGCGTCTTCGGCAATCTCGTCTCCGACCGTCGAACTCGCTATCGAGCGCCTGCCGGATGGCGAAGTTTCGCCGTTCTTTCACGATGTCGCAGCGATCGGCGACGAAATCGAGCTTCGTGGTCCGCTCGGCGGCCATTTCCTATGGCCTGAACCTGCCATAGACCCAGTGCTGCTGATCGGGGCAGGCTCGGGCCTCGTGCCGTTGATGGCAATGATCCGGCAGCGCCGCGCGCTGGCCCAGGTCGTGCCGACAGCGCTGCTCCTGTCCGCACGAACCGCTGAGGACGTTCTCTTCTCAAAAGAGCTTCATTCCATCGAAGTCAGCGATCCGGCATTCGTCCTGGCGCTGGCAATTACGCGAGAGAAACCGATCCGCCCATCGGACTTTGCGCGACGGATCGACGGCGCGATGGTCCAGGAAATCCTGGCTCGGCTTCCCCGAAAGCCCACACAAGTCTTTGTTTGCGGGTCCAACGGATTCGTCAACATCGCGACCGAGGGCGCGCTGCTGGCCGGCCTAGACCCCTCCATTGTCAAAACCGAGCGCTACGGCGGCTAGCGGCGCAAGCTACTTCGCGTCCCGCCGATCGTGGACGTGCAGCCCACGGATTAATTTTGGAGATCATCATGAGCCGCTTTGCCGAACCCGTCTTCGTTGCCGCCGGCCTTCGGACGCCTTTCGGCCGCGGTGGAGGCGCGTTGGCTGCCTACGATGCCATCTCTCTGTCCGTGCCTGTCGTGCAGGCGATGGCGGCGCAGGCGGAGCCTGATCTCCTCGTCTGGGGAACCGTGATCCCAAACCTGGGCTGGAGCAACATTGCTCGCGAAACCTGGCTTGACGCCAAGCTAACTCCGAGTGTTCCGGCATTTTCCGTCGTCCTAGCATGCTCTACCAGCATGACGGCGACCTTCGCCGCGGCAGGGATGCTGGGCGGAGGAACGGACCTCACGATGGTCGGCGGGTCCGAAGTCATGAGCCGCCCGTCAATCGCCCTGACGGCCGAGGCATCGAAGCGGCTCACCGACCTCTTTGCGCAGGATGCGATGGCCGCGCTTGCCGCCCTCCAGTCTCTTACCCCACGCGACTACGTGCTTCCCACGAAGGGCTGGGCCAATCGGATCACCGGCAGGACGATGGGTGATCATATGGAAGAGACCGCTAAGGCTTGGCGAGTCTCGCGCGAGGCGCAGGATGATTGGGCGCTCAAGAGCCACCAGCGGGCAGTCGCTGGTTGGGAACGTGGCTTCTTCGACGATCTCGTGATTTCGCTGCCAGAGCTGGCGCGCGATGCGAACCCGCGCGCCGATACGTCGCCCGAACGGCTGGCCGCACTCAAGCCCGCCTTCGATCGCGACAGCGGGAGGGGAACCCTGACCGCTGGCAACAGCTCACCGATTACGGATGGAGCCGCCGGGTGTTGGATTGCCACCGAAGCCGGTGTGGCGAGACTCCCGGAGGGCACCCCCTACGCCCGGCTCGTCGACTACGAGATCTCTGCCGTCGATCTCCACACCGAGGGCCTGCTGATGGCGCCCTCCTATGGCATTCCGCGCCTGCTCGCGCGGCATCAACTCAGCTTCTCCGACATCGCACTCTGGGAAATCCACGAAGCCTTCGCAGCCCAGGTCCTGGCGAACGTCGCGGCCATCACCGATCGGGAGTGGGTGCGCGCGACAGCCGGTGTCCAGGCGGCTATGGGCGATTTCGACTGGGACCGCGTCAATCCCAATGGAGGCTCGGTCGCCCTGGGCCATCCGTTCGGCGCTACAGGCGCGCGCGACCTCAGCCAGGCGGTGAAGGAACTTTGGGCCATGCCGCCCGGATCGCGCGCAATCGTCAGCATCTGCGCCGACGGCGGTCAAGGCACAGTCGCCCTCCTCGAACGCGGCTGACGGTAGATCAACGCCATGACAGCGATCCGCTTCCAACTGTCGGAGACGCGATATGACAACTGATGTGCTGCTGTACAGCACGAATTGGTGCCCGTTCTGCCGCCGGGCGAAGACGCTCCTCAAGGAGAAGGGCGTGCAATGGAAGGAACTCGATATCGAGGCGGATCCGGTTCACCGGCAGGCCATGACGGAAGCGTCGGGTCGAAACACCGTGCCGCAGATCTTCATCAACGGCACGCATGTCGGTGGCTCCGACGAGCTTTTCGAGCTCGATGTCAGAGGCGAACTCGACAAACTCCTCGGGCGCACGCCGCGCGCCAACTGAGGGGGCGCGGCCCGGGCAGACACCCCATGACCCCGCGCCGGTTTTTGAACGGGAAAGGAGAGTCCGTTGGTCTCAGCTATCTGGAATGACGCCACCATCGCCACAAGCAACGAGACGGTCGTCGTCGAGGGAAACCACTACTTCCCACCGTCGGCGGTCGATTTTGGCCTGCTTGAGATGAGCCCGCACACGTCCGTCTGTCCGATCAAGGGCACCGCGCGCTACTTCCATGTTCGTGTGGGCGATGCGCTCAACGCGAACGCGGCCTGGACCTATCCCGATCCGACGCCGGAAGCCGAGGGCATTCGGGATCACGTCGCTTTCTGGAAGGGCGTGGACGTTGCATAGCAGACCGGTCAGGCGGCGGCTTCGCTGATGGCCCTGTGCAAGCGCCGGCATCTAAAATCTTCCGCCCATCCCGAAACGGCTCGGCTGAAGGACACTGCCCCGGGCCGTTCGGCGCCAACAGCGTCGAATCCTTGCGTCTCTGCCGGATCAAGACGGGTGGATTGAGATGGAGCATGCCGGGTTCGATGCCGCTTTCGCCAAGCTTGCGGAGGGATACAGCGAAGGCGCCTACGAAGGCCGGCGTTTCGGCCTGACTGTCCGGCGATCCGGGGATGGGCGCCGCAACAGCCTGTTCGCCAGGGAGTTGGCCGGGACCGACATTGTCAGCTTCAACCTCTACCGCGTTACGTCAGACAAAACCTTGCTGAAGCCGTGCGAGATGTCCGCCGAAAAGGTCGTGGCGTTCGTGCTGGATTTCAGACCGGCCCCCTGACGGGCAGGTGGCGGTCCCGGCCGACCGGTCCGCGTGCGACGCCCGCTCCCTACGACTGCGCAGGTCGCTCAAAGGTATCGAAACTATAGCCGCTGGTCATTGGACTTCGTCTGGCGATGAATTCATCTTCTATGCATCGCCATCCGTGGGGAAATCGGTGCTGGCTCCCGTGTAAGCCAGATTGAGAAAGTCTAAGCGATGACGAATAACAATTCCGCCACCCTTCCGACACCTTCTGATCTTGACGAATGCGCAGCGATGACTGTCGCCGACGCTCTGAAGATTATTCTCGCGAACAGCTTCGCGATCTACCTGTAGACAAAAAATTTCCACTGGCACGTCTCCGGACCCTACTTCAGGGACTATCATCTGCTTCTTGATGAGCAGGCCGCAGAGATCCTCGCCGCCACCGATGCGATCGCCGAGCGCGCGCGAAAGACGGGTAACACCACTATTCGATCGATCGGCGATATCGCGCGCCACCAGACCATCAAGGACAATGATGCTGAGTTCGTGACGCCGCAGGACATGCTGGGCGAGCTCCGCGCCGACAATCTCCACATGGTCGAGTCATTTCGCCGCGCAAAGGACGTCGCGGACAAGGCGAAGGATAATGCGACGTCCGGCCTTATCGATGCCTGGACGGACGAGGCTGAGCGCCGTGCGTGGTTCCTCTTCGAAATCAGCCGCTAGCACTGCGCAGGGCAAACCTACGTCAGGAATGACGTCTGGGCGTGGGAGGTGATGATGGCGAAGGCCGGCTTTGGAGGGGGATGCCATTGGTGCACAGAAGGAGTGTTCCAGGCGTTGCGCGGCGTCGCCCAGGTCGACCAGGGCTTTGTCCAGTCGGACGCGCCGGCAGATACCTGGTCAGAAGGGGTGATCGTCACCTTCGATCCATCGGTTGTTCCGTTGGCGACGCTGTCCGAGGTGCATCTCAGAACGCATTCCGCTGCCAGGGCCCGCTCACCTCGCAGCAAGTACCGCAGCGCGATCTACATCTTTGAAGAGAGCCAGCGGCCGGAGGCCGAACTGGCGATCGACCGCTTCACCGACGCGTCGGGCAAGCCGGTGCACACCCTGGTCCTCCCGTTTAAAGGTTTCAGGGCGTCGGACGAGCGTTACCAGAACTACTATCGAACCGACCCGAGCAGGCCCTTCTGCCGCCGCTACATCGATCCCAAGCTGGATCATATCCGACGGCACTTTTCGGAACTGGCGCTCCCTGAAGCGAAGCCGACTGTCGGGGAGATCGACATGAAGTCGGAGCCGGGGCCTGTCAGGGCTTCACGAACCGATAGGCGAAGCGATCGGTTTTGCCCTTGATCGAGGGATCGAACACCTTGATCGAGTGCGGATCGTCCTCGTTCGCGAGTATGGTGCTTACCGCGTCCAGCACGAAGCCGGCCGCCTCGACCTCCTCGCGGACGGACGCGGGATCGATCCGATGCAGCGACTGGGCGTCGCTCGTGCCCGACCCAGCGGCGGCGGCGTGGTCGACGATGACGTAGGACCCACCCGGCTTAAGCCGCTCGTAGACGGCTCGATTGAAGTTGGCCGCCGTCGCGCCCTTGTCCTGGATCAGCGCGGTGTGGAGATCGTGGTAAAACAGGTGCAGCCACAGGACATCCGCGGGCTGCGTGGCCTTCGGCATCGCCACGAGGTCCGCCGAGACGGCCTCGACGTTCTCTCGGCCCGGCTCCTTCGCAAGCGTCCGCATGCTGCCGACCGGATCGTTCTTGAAGTGGGCGACTTCGGCCGGCACGAAGCTGTAGACCCGTCCTTCGGGTCCCACGACGTCGGAGAAGAGGCGGGTCCAGTCGCCGTCGCCTGGGTAAACGTCGATGACGGTGCAGCCCGCATCGACGCGTGCGAACCGGATTAATTCGGATAGCTTGGATTGGTCGTACATCGGGCTCTCCTTTACGTTTGAGCAGTCGACGAGGGCGCGCGGGGTGCGAGAGGCGATGCAAGGCTGATCCACCGTATGCTCCGATGCGATGGCCGCAGATGGTCAGCGCTATGCCGGCCCGGACGCGTCCACCTGCGCGGCCCGAGCCAGTGCCTGCGTATCGACATATTCCCGGATGCTGGTCAGCCTGCCGTTTCGGACCGTGATGGCGAAGATCCAGTCATCCTCGAACGTTCTGTTCGTGGCCTTGATCTTCCCCCTGGCGAAACCGACGACCAGGACTCGATCTCCCTGCGCCACGAACTCTCGCGGTTCTGTGGACGTTTCTATCGACTTGGATGAGGTCTCAAGCAAATCCGCCAGCCCCGCATGTCCGCGGTGTATGCCGGCCAGCGGCCAGTCTTCGCCCGGGATGATCCACTCGATGTCTTCGGCGACTAGTGCCAGCAGTGCCTTCCTGTCGCCGCGGCCGATCGCGGCGAAGAAGTCCTTCACGGTCTGAACGTTCTTCTCAATGCTCATGGGAATTTCTCCATTTCGCACGGACCGCATCGCGCTCGATCCGATCCGTGCATCGTGCCCCTGCCGGTGGGTACGTCCTGTTCGTCAGCCGAACTTGACCAGGTCCTTGAAGATCAGATGACCCCAGCTATTTCCGTGCGCCTGGACGAGCAGCCCGCCTTCCGAAAGCCCGCCAAGCTTGATCGGTGCGAAGCCGAGATTTTCCGCGAGCGTACCGATTTGCGATGCAGCATTGTCGTCGTCGCTCGCCAGGAATACGACTCTTCTGCCACCATGTACGGCCGGGGACTGGTCGAGGACGGCCGCAACCAGATGGTTGAAGCCCTTGACCACTTTTGCTCCAGTGAAGGCCCGCGCGACGACCCTTGCGGACGGCTGTCCGCCCAGTTCCTCATCAGGCACGCCGTAGGCATTGGTCACGTCGACGATGATCTTCCCCTGCCAGGAGGGGAGCGCTTTCGCGACATCCGGGTGCGACTGGAAACGAACGGCCAAAAAGATGACGTCCGCCTTGACCGCCTCCGCGAGCGTCGTGGGGGTGATCCCGGGTCCGATCGCCGTCGCTGCCGACGCGAAGCTTTGCGGGTCGCGCGTGGTGGCCACGGATACGGCGATGCCCTTGCGAGCAAACGCCTTGGCGAGGGTTTGGCCGATCTCGCCGAAGCCGATGATTGCGTAGTTCATATCATTCTCCTTTGATTTTCGGTGCTGTCAGAGCCTGTAGCCGCCGCTCGCCTCGATCGTCTGGCCGGTTACCCAATGGCCGTCATCGGACGCCAGGAACGCCACGACGGCGGCGATTTCCGAAGGCTCGCCGAAGCGTCCCAGCGCGATTTGGGCCTCGATTGCCTTTACGAGTTCGGGATTTTCTCGGAAGGCAGCATTCGCGTCTGTCCGCGTGAATCCCGGCGCGACGGCGTTCGCGGTTATTCCGCGCGGTCCCAGCTCGGACGCGAGCGCATGGGTCAGATTGTTGATGGCCGCTTTGGCCATCGAGTAGATCGGCGCGGCTGTCACCGGCTTCGTGGCGGCGGCGGAAGAGATGTTGATGATGCGTCCGCCATCGGCGAGACGACTCAGGGCGGCCTGAACGATGAAGAAGGGCGCCCGGGCGTAGACCGCAATCAGAGTGTCCCAACTGTCCGGCGTCGCGTCGTTGAAGCCGACCCAGCCGGCATTGCCAGCGTTGTTGACCAGAATGTCGAGGGCCTTGCTTCCGTTCCGCTTGGTGAACTCGTCGTCGAGTCTCTCGAACAAGGCCGGGACGGTCGCCGGGTCAACGAGGTCCGCCTGGATCGCGAACGCAGTCCCTCCAGCTTTCTGGATGGCCACGACCGCCTCGTCTGCGCCGGATTTGCTGGCGTTGTAGTTCAGCGCGACCGTCGCACCGTCCTTTGCAAGACGTTCGGCGATGGCGCGGCCAATGCCCCGTGATGCCCCGGTAACGAGAGCTGTTTTGCCCTTTAGTGATTGTGTCATTTTATTTTCCTCCTCAGAGTTGGGCCAGGCCGCCGTCGACGGCGACCTCGCTGGCGGTCATGAAGCTGCTGTCCGACGATGCGAGGAAGGCTGCCGCCGCCCCTAGTTCTGCCGGAGCGCCCATGCGCTGAAACGCAGTCATTGAGCCGTAGGCCTTCAGGCCGTCCTTACCGAGCGCCTCGGTCGCGAGTTCGGTCGCAATGGCCCCGGGCGACAGGACGTTTACCCGGATGCCGGTGCCCTTGAGATCCTCTGCCCAGGTCCGGGCTAGGTTGCGCACGGCCGCCTTGCTTGCGCTGTAGGCGGTGAACGCCGGGGCGCCCGTGGTGCCGGCGCTCGATCCGGTCAGGATGATCGAGCCGCCTTCGCCCATCAGCGGCAACGCCTTCTGGACCGTGAAGATCGTACCCTTCACATTGACGTCGAAGGTTTCGTCAATGTGCTTGGCGGTAATCGCGCCGAGCTTAAGCTGGCTGCCCACCCCGGCATTGGCGAAGACGATGTCGAGGATTCCGCGCTCGGCCTTGACCGCCGCGTAGAGCCGGTCGAGGTCGGCCTCATCGGAGACCGAGCCCGCCACCGCGCGGGCATTGGGCCCAAGCTCGGCTACAGCGGCGTCGAGCGCTTCCTGCCGGCGGCCGAATAGGAAGACGAAGGCGCCTTCCTCGATGAAGCGCTTCGCTGCGGCGCGGCCGATGCCAGTAGCGCCGCCGGTGATCACGGCGGTCTTTCCATTCAGTCTGTTCATGTCATGCATCCTTCGTTTCGCCGTGTCGGGTCTATGGCTGTGCGGGGAGGTTCCCCCAGACCCACAACATGGGTTCGCCGGAGGTAGGCGGTGAGTGCGGAATCGCGCACATCGGTGGTGCGAAAACGATCCGGCTAGCCCATAAAGCGCCACGACGATCGCGCGCCCTCTAGCTTACTGTGTTAGAATGAACTTCGGAAGCCGCGCCACGCGGCGCGGAAATGCACCATGATCGACTGGGATGACGTTCGCTACTTTCTTGCCGCCGCGCGCGGAGGCTCAGTGCGCGCCGCCGCCAAGCACCTGGGGGTGAACCACGCGACGGTGTTGCGACGCATCGCCCAGCTTGAGGGACGCCTGGGGGCGCAGATGTTCGAAAAGCTGCCTTCGGGCTACCGGTTGACGGAAGCGGGCGAGGAGGTCCTCGAACTCGCGGAGCAGATGGAAGCGTCGTCGAACCGGCTGGAGACGCGCGTCTTCGGTCGTGACCAGAGCGCGCGCGGGCTTTTGCGGGTGACGCTTCCACCGTTCGTCGCCACACACCTGCTCATGCCGGATCTCGCCGACTTCGCGCGTATGCATCCTGACATCGAGATGGAGATCTCGTCGTCCGGCGAGCTTGCAAACCTGACCAACCGAGAGGCCGACGTCGCGATCCGGATTGTCGCCGACCGCAAGACCCTGCCGCTCAATCTTCACGGCCTGAAGGGACCAGAGCTGTTCAGCGGCGTCTACATGTCTCGCGATCGACTAGCCGCGTGGCGTGCGGGCGCGCCGGATCCCATGCGGTGGATCGTCATAGACAATCATGGACTCCCGGTCTGGGCGCGCGAGGGAGAGGTTCACACCACGGGAGTTCCGTTCAGGACGCCGGACGCCGAGACGCAGATCGTAGCCGCGCAGCAAGGGATCGGGATGACGAAACTGCCGTGCTTCGTCGGCGATGCCGACGCTCTATTGGTGAGAGTGCCGGGCACCGACCTGCCCATGCACGGGACGCTCTGGCTTCTCACACAGGGGGAGACGCGCAAGACGAAGCGCGTGCGGCTCTTCACTGAGTTCGTATCCCGCAGGCTCGCCGCCTACGCGCCGCTTCTCGCGGGGCTCATATCGCACGATTGATACCCGGCAGGTCTCCGTCGAACGCGAACGACCCACCGCCGCCGGTCCGCCGCGATAGCCTGCTGAGTTTGACCTGATTTAAGAATGGTGCGGGTGGTCGGAATCGAACCGACACTCCTTTCGGAACCGGATTTTGAATCCGGCGCGTCTACCAGTTCCACCACACCCGCACATTTGCCGCCGATTCTAGCCGACGCTCTCTGCACCTATACTGCACCTAGAGCGAAAACCGAATATCGCCAGCCACTTTTCCTTCCTTCTCAAACCCCTGAAAACACGACGTTTTCAATTCATCGTGTTTTTCTGTGGATTGGTAGACAAACCACTTTTTGAGTCCGCTGCGTCTACCAATTCCGCCACGCCCGCAGCCGAAGCCTCTTTATAGGCTTGCCGGCCGGGCGCCAACAGGAAAGCGGCGGGCCTGTCGCCCGTCCGCCCCGGATGTCGGTGCTTGCGGTGTCGGTCGCCGCAAACAGACTCAGGCGCCGCGCGGCACGGCGCTCGATCCCCAGCCCACAGGCAGGCGCACGATGCTGCGCATCGCGGCGCGGGGCAACGCGATGTCACGGCGTTCCGGCTGCGGGTCCGGCACCAACGCGGCCAGGAAATCCTCGGCCCAGCGGTTGATGTCGTGGGCTTCCAGCACCCGCATCATCCGGCGGTGCCGCTCGCGGCGTTCCACCAGGGGCATCTCCAGCGCCCGGCGCAGGGCGACGGCAACGCCCTCCGTGTCGTGCGGGTTGACGATGAGCGCGCCCGTGCCGAGTTCGCTGGCCGCCCCCGCGAACTGGGACAGGAGCAGCACGCCGGGATCGGCCGGATCCTGGGCGGCAACGAATTCCTTGGCGACGAGATTCATCCCGTCGCGCAGCGGCGTCACCAGCGCCACATTGGCGCGGCGGTAGAAGCCGGCGAGCGCCGAGCGGGAATAGGTGCGGTTCACATAGCGCAGCGGCGTCCACGAGACGTCGCTGTAGGCGCCGTTGATCTGGCCCGCCTTGTGGGAGACGTTCCGATCCATGTCCTGGTACTCCGGCACGTCCGTCCGGCTCTTGGGCGTGATCTGCACGAAGGTCACGCGGTCGTGCCAATCCGGTTCCTTGCGCAGGAACTGCTCGTAGGCATCGAGCCGGTTGGGAATGCCCTTGGAATAGTCCAGCCGGTCCACGCCGATGATGAGCTTGCGGCCGGAGAGACTTTCGTCGAACGCCTTCACGAAGCGGGTGCGGCTCGCATGCCGCGCCCGCCGCGCGAAGGCGCCCGTCTCGATGCCCACGGGGAAGGTGCCAAGCCGAACGCGACGGCCGCCGATGTCGCATCCCGTGCCATCGGGCGTCGATTGGCCGCCGCGGGTCTCGAGGTAGCGCGCGAAGTTCTCCCGGTCGCCCTCCGTCTGGAAGCCGACGAGATCGTAATAGGCCAGCGCTCCCACGGTATCCGCATGCTGGGGCAGGGCCTGGATGATGTCGGCCGGCGGCATCGGAATATGCAGGAAGAAGCCGATCCGGTTGTTGTGGCCCCGCTCCCGCAGGTATTTCGCCAGCGGCATCATGTGGTAGTCGTGAATCCACAGGATGTCGTCGGGCTTGATTATCTTTTCCAGATGATCGGCGAACATGCGATTGACGCGGATGTAGCCGGACAGGTCGGAGCGGTAGAATTCGGACAGGTCCACCCGATAGTGCAGGACCGGCCACAGCACGCGGTTGGCGAAGCCGTTGTAATATTCCTGATAATCCTCGTTGGCCAGGTCCACCACCGCATAGGTGACGCCCCCCTGGTTCGTCGCCTGGGGTGTATCGGAGGGGTCCGGCGAGATCCGGCCGCTCCAGCCGAACCAGATGCCCCCGCGATCCTTGAGGGCGGCGTTGACGGCGACGGCGAGACCCCCGGCCGGCGCGCCGGACTTCTGGGGGAGAGCCACTCGGTTCGATACGACCACGATGCGGGACACGGAGGTCACCTCCTTCGTTGTCGCGGCTCGGCCGCGAGATGGGTGATAAGAGCGCGCACCGAGCGCGGGTTCGGAAGCAGGGCCTGGGCGCCGTCCCGGGGCACACCGACAGCGACGGCGATGCCCCCGGCGCGGTTCACCGCGCGGAAGCCGGCCTCGTCGGTCACGTCGTCGCCGATGAAGACGGGCCGGCGACCGGCGAAAGGCGTGGTGGCCATGAAACGCCCCACGGCCGCGCCTTTGTCGATTCCCTGACGGCGCACCTCGAAAACGCAATGGCCGGGCATGATCTCGATGCCTTGCCGCCGACCAACCAATTGCGCCAGCGCGCGCTTCAGCACCGGCGCGATTTCCGGCCGGGCGCGGTAATGGATGGCCACCGCGTTTTCCTTGTCCTCGGCCAGTACGCCCTCGAACTCCGCGGCGGTGGTGCGCAGGTCGTGGCGCAGATCCTCGTCAAGGGCAGGCGCGCGCTCCGAGGGTCGCCCGGCGGAAAGGCGAATGTCCGCGCCATGAACGCCCGCGGCAGCGAACCGGCCAGCGCCGAACAGATCATCGAGTGAGGCGAGCGAACGCCCGCTCACCAGCGCCAAGGCCCCCTTCGCGCGAGCGGCCAGGGCGAAAAGGGTGTCGGGCAGGCCGCTCGGCACCACCACGGCGTCCGGCCGCGGGGCGATGTCGATCAGGGTGCCATCCACGTCGAGGAAAAAGGCGTGAGTCGCAGGATCGAGGGCCATAAAGGCTCCCGGAATTTCAGAATCCACGGCGGGAAGCGATCCTTTGGGCATACCGAGCACGAGCCAGACCTTTGGAATATCCGGTAAGATAACGCCTCTGCGGCGCCACGGTTCCCCCTCAGCTTCGACTCAATGCCGCCACAGGGAGGCGCGAACAGCTTGGCTTCGGCTTTAACTGCGGAACCGGAGCGGTTCGGCGGCGTTCGTCTCGGCGTTACGGGAGACAGCATATGCTTGGCTTGCACAGGAGTTCGACCGACGGGTTTTCCCGGCGCCTTTCGGCGTTGCGGGACGAACTCGACACCCTTCAGTCGTCGTTTCACAAGCGGGAGCGCGAATGGGGGCGGCTTGCGTCGAACGTCGCGTCCGATGCGCACGACTGGGTGGCTGAGCGGGCGGAAGCGCTGCCGAGCCTGTCCTTCGACAGCCTGCGCCGGCATCTCCCGGCGCTGCCCCATCGCCCATTCCGCGCTGAGGCTTCAGCCCTGCCGGTGATCGCGGCAGCGGTGGCGGTGGGCGTCGGAGTCGGGTGCGTGCTATATGCCGTTACGTCGCGCGGCCGCCGGACCGCTCGCGGCGCGCGCGCGGATGCGGGCGAGCAGGGGCCTGAGACGGTGGATAACAGCTTCTGACGCGCCTGCGTCGAGGCACATGGGATCGCCTTTCCGGCCCGGAGCCGGTCAAGGGTTAGAATGGATGTCCGGCATGCCGCCGGCAGGGCAAGGGAGAAAAAGATGAAAGCGGCTCTCATGATTGGCGTGATGGCGCTCGCGCTCGGCGGTTGCAGCGAATATTCGCGGCAGGATCGCGCGGTGGGCGGTGCTGCCATCGGCGCGGGCACCGGCGCGCTCATCGGCGCGGCTGCCACCGGCACCGGCACGGGCGCGCTTGTGGGCGGCCTCATCGGCGCCGGCACTGGCGCCATCATCGGCGCCGAGACCACCCCCCGCGCCTGCTGGGCGCGCGATGCCTATGGCAACCGCTATCGCGTGCAGTGTCCCTGATTTGAGGGGCTGCCCCGCGCTGGTTCTGGCGTGGGGCGCACCGTTAAAAACGAAAGGCGCCCCTAAGGGCGCCTTTTGCGTTTCTTCTGACCGCCATAGCGGCGCCATTAGGTCGCTCTTTACCTTAGCGGTTTATGACCGAGGCATCTCCAAGTGACTTCAGGGCGGCCCGAACCCAATCGGACCGCCCTGTTTTTTACCCCTTCGCTTTCCCCGATCAGACGGGGCCTCGTCCCCGCCGCATCAGCCCCATGACCGCGGAGATGACGAACAGAATGATCGCGACGAAGAAAATGATCTTCGCGATCTCGATCGCCGTGCCCGCGATTCCGCCGAAGCCCAGGACTGCGGCGATCAGCGCGACGACAAGAAAGGTAATCGCCCAGCTCATCATTGCCGTGTCTCCTTGCTATTTACCGGGATAATCGTGCACCGCCGGCTGAAGCGGGTGGGTGGACCAGATCACATCTCGCCGACGTGCAGTTGTTACACGGGCAGACAACTTCCAATGGCTCCGCTTGTTCCCTGTCTTCGCCGCCGATCCGCCGCAAAGAACGCTTTGCCGGTGGCGCCACGTTTGGTGAACGAAGGGCGGAACAAATCCGCTCGCCCCGCGTTTTCTCGGCGATCTGGACACGCAGGAGGAGGCGGATGAGCGAATTGCGAAACGAATCCCTGCCGGTTGATTCCGCATTGCGGAACACGGGCGCGCGTCGCCATGAAGGTGCCGACGAAGGCGCATTGGCGGGCGTGGATACCTCTCCTCACGGCTATGATCCGGTCGAGTTCGGTCCCGGCGAAAGCCGCCGCGATTTCCCCCCGCGCCGCGAGCGTGGCGCGGATGAGGAGCGTCGGCTGCTCAAGGAGATCAGCGCGGCGTTCGAGGGGCCGGACAAGCGGCACGATATGGACGATGGTCCGGGCGTGAATGCGGACGGCCCCGAAACACACCCTGACACCGCGCATCTCTCGCGCCTGTATCGCGAATGATGTCCGATGCCAGAACCTTATTGCAACGCACGCGGGCGTGGCTCATCTTGAGCTCGCCCGCGTCTGTCAGAAGACCCTCGCCATGAGATCGGCTCGCTTCCAAGGCCCCCTCGATACCCCCATGACGACGCAGCACCAGAAAGAGGCAGGCGGCATGCGAACGCCTCACCGCCGCGACATCTCCGCCCGTCAGGATCTGCTGGGCCGCGAGCTGCGCCAGTTATTCGACGATTACACGCAGGAAGACATGCCGGACGATCTGCAGGATCTTGCCGAGCGTCTTCAGGCGGCCTTCGAGGGTCGGGAGCCCGACGGTGAAGCAGGAGCCGCCGATGGCGCCGCCCAGCCGGCGGCCGAGCCGAAGAAGGACTAGGCCCGGCCCTGATCGCTGCGGGCGTTTCTGCGGCAAGGCTCTGATCCCAGTTCTGGCGGCAGCGCGATCGGCGACGATCCCTGCCGCCTGAATCATTTTCTGAAATCGTCCTGGACCCCCATTTCCTCCGCTTGCGATTGCGTAGCGGAAGGGCATGGGGGTTATATTTTTCAATGGGCTGCGATCATTTTTGCGGTCATCGGCGGTGCGCCTTAACCCCTTTGCAAGGCCGGCTCCGCAAGGTGGGGCCATGTCGCGCGACACGCCCCGCATCTTCCTCGCCCTCCTTCTTCTGGCCGGCGCCCTCTCGGGCTGTCGCTTCGGCCTGGAGGAACGCGATTCGTGGCGCTCCCAGGCCGAGGAGCAATGCCTTGCCGCCAAGGCCGTGGTGGCATCCGCCTATATGGAGCCGGTTCCCGCCGTCCAGGGTCCGGGCGCCTGCGGCATGGACCATCCGTTCCGTGTCAGCGCGCTGGCGCAGGGCAATGTGATGCTGGAGCCGGCCGGCCGGCTGGCCTGCCCCGTGATCTACCAGGTGGACATGTGGGTTCAGGAGGTGGTGCAGCCGGCGGCGTTGGCGTGGCTCGGCCAGCCGATTGTCGCCATCAGCCAGATGTCGGCCTATTCCTGCCGCGGCATGAACGGCGATCCCAATGCGAAGATTTCCGAGCATGCGTTCGGCAACGCGCTCGATATCGGCGGTTTCCGGACTGCCGACGGTCGCTGGATCACGGTGAAGAACGGCTGGAAGGGCTCGCCCGAGGAGCGCGGCTTCCTGCTTCAGGTGCAGGCGGGCGCATGTGAGCGCTTCACCACCGTGCTCGCGCCCGGCTCCAACATCTTCCACTACGACCACATCCATGTGGATCTGATGCGCCACGCCAAGGGGCGGACCATCTGCAAGCCGGCGCCGCGCCCGATGCCCGCGCCGACCATGCCCACGAAGGCCCCGCCCATGGTCTCCACAATGGAGCCCGTGGCGCCCGCACCGTCCGTGGCGGAGGCCCCGGCGGTCTACGCGCCGCCGGCGCAGCAGGTGTCCGCCCCGGCGGAGCAGCCATCCTTCTTCTCCACGCTGTTCGGCGGACCGCGCCCGGCGCCGCAGCCGCAGCCCGAGCCGGTTGCCGCCGAGCCGCCGCCGCCCCTGCCGCCGGTGCAGAGCATGCGCCCGCCCGAGACGCAGATCATCGCCTCGCCGGCACCGACCCCTGCCGGGTATCCGGCCCCCAGCTATCCCTCGCCCAGCTACCCACCGTCGAACTATCCGCCCGCGTCCGTCGGCCACGCGCCGGCGCCCGCCGCCGCCCGTGCCGCGCCGCCACCATCGGCGCCGCCGTCCCAGACGAAGGGCGCGTCTCAAGGCCTGCCGCCCGGCTGGCAGGTGGGGCCGCAGGGCGTGCCTATGTCCTATTCGTCGAACAGCAATCCGGAGACCGGCTCCATCAAGCGGAAGTATTACACCGCGCCCATTCCGCAGCCCTCGACCATCCCGCTGCCCAAGGCCAAGGCCGGAGAGGACTGAGCGCATGTCACGCCCAGCGCGCGCGGATCTGCCGTTCGCGGGCATCGACGGCTGCCGGGGCGGCTGGGTCATCGCGCAATGGGACGGCGGCGATCATCTCCAGCTCTTTCGCCGCACCCGCGTGGAAGAGCTGTTCGATGCGCCGGATGCACCCGCCATCGCCTGCGTGGACATGCCCATCGGCTTGCCGGAGACCAGCGAGATCGGCGGCCGGGAGGCGGAGCGTGCGGTGCGCCCTTTGCTCGGTGGGCGGCAATCGTCTGTCTTCTCCGTCCCGGCGCGCGCGGCGGTCATGGCCGGCGTGGGACCGGGGGACGAACGGGAGCGCTTCGCCGCCGCCTGCGCCGCCGCCCTCGCCCATTCGAGCCCGCCGCGCAAGGTCTCCATCCAGTGCTTCAACCTCTTCCCCAAGATCGCGGAGCTGGACGAGCTGCTGCTGCGCCGGTTGGAACTGCGGGACCGGCTGATCGAGTGTCACCCGGAGGTGTCGTTCCGCATCATGAACGGCGCTCCGCTGGACGTGGCGAAGAAGGTGAAGAACCGGCCGCATGGCCCCGGCCTCGACCTGCGCATCGGCCTCCTCGCCCGTGCGGGCGTGCCGGTCGATCTGCTCCACGCGAAGACCGCGACTGCGCTGCGCGCAGGGCTGGATGACCTCGTGGATGCCTGCGCCTGCGCCGTCACCGCCAAAAGAGTGTTGGAAGGCAAGGCCTTGCGCTTTCCCGACCCGCCCGCGCGCGACGCCTTTGGCCTGCCGGTGGCGATCACCGCCTGAGCGGCCTTCCCTTTAAGTCGAATTCCGGTGGTCCCGCGCGCCTCGCTATGCGCAAGGGATTGTCCTCTCGACGGAATTGCCGACATGCCCGAGACCCGCATCCGCCTCTCGTCTTTGCGTGACAGGATTGTCCCGGCCGAGGAGGCCGCTGCGCTCATCGGCGACGGCATGATCGTGGGCATGAGCGGCTTCACCCGCGCCGGCGAGGCGAAGGCGGTGCCCATGGCGCTGGCCGCCCGAGCCAATGCGGCGCACGCCCGCGGCGAGCCGCTGCGCATCACCCTCATCACCGGCGCCTCGCTGGGCAACGACCTCGACAAGCAGATGGCGGAAGCGCACCTGCTCTCCCGCCGCATCCCGTTCCAGTCCGATCCCGCCCTGCGCAAGGCGATCAACGCCGGCGAAGTGATGTTCGTGGACCAGCACCTGTCCGAGACGGTGGAGCATCTGCGCACCAACCAGCTCGGCCCGATCGATGTGGCGGTGATCGAGGCGGTGGGCATCACCGCGTCCGGCGGAATCATTCCCACCACCTCGGTGGGGAATTCCGCCACCTTCGCCATTCTCGCGAAGAAAGTGATCGTCGAGATCAATCTCACCCAGCCGGCGGAGCTGGAGGGCCTGCACGACATCTACATCCCCACCCGCCGCCCGTTCCGCGAGCCGATCCCGGTGGTGACGCCGGAAAGCCGGGTGGGCCTGCCCTTCATTCCCGTGCCCCCGGAAAAGATCGCGGCCATCGTGGTGACGCGGAAGCTCGATTCCGCCTCCAACGTGCTGCCGCCGGACCCCGAGACCGCCGCCATCGCCGGCCATCTCATGGAGTTCCTGAAGCACGAGGTGAAGCTCGGCCGCATGACCAACCGCCTGCAGCCGCTGCAGGCCGGCATCGGCACCATCGCCAACGCGGTGATGCACGGCTTCATCGAGAGCCCGTTCTGCGACCTCACCATGTATTCCGAGGTGCTGCAGGATTCGACCTTCGACCTGTTCGACGCCGGCAAGCTGAACTTCGCTTCCGGCTCGTCCATCACCCTGTCCAAGGCGAAATACGACCAGGTGATGCCGCGCATCACCGACTACAAGTCGCGCCTCATCCTGCGGCCGCAGGAGATTTCCAACCATCCGGAAATCATCCGCCGCCTCGGCCTCATCGGCATCAACACGGCGCTGGAATTCGACATCTACGGCAACGTCAATTCCACCCATGTGGGCGGGACCCACATGATGAACGGCATCGGCGGCTCCGGCGATTTCGCCCGCAACGCCTATCTGTCGGTGTTCGTCACCAAGTCCATCGCCAAGGGCGGCGCCCTGTCCTCGGTGGTGCCCATGGTGAGCCATGTGGACCACACCGAGCACGACGTGGACATCCTCGTCACCGAGGTGGGCCTCGCGGACCTGCGGGAGCTGGCCCCGCGCGAGCGGGCGCGCACCATCATCGCCAATTGCGTGCATCCGCTCTATCGCGATGCGCTGTCCGACTATTTCGATCGCGCCACGGCGCGCGGCGGGCACACGCCGCACATCATCGAGGAGGCGCTCTCCTGGCATGTGCGGGCGCGGGAGGAGGGCAGCATGCTCCCGGAAAAGACACGGAAGATCGCGTGAGCGCCACGGCGGCGTCACCGTGCCGCCGCGGCGCGGGGAACTAATCCCAAGCGCAGCCGTTCGTTCGGTCACGAATCCGTGCTATCTCGCGACCGCGAAATTACGTGCTGCGAAGGAATGGTGCCCATGTTCCCGACGCCGAAGCCGGTCCTGACGCCCAACACCTACGCCTACGAATCCGAGCCCATGGTGAAGCCGACCGGCTTCCGGGAGTATGACGCCCGCTGGTTGTTCCAGAAGGAAATCAACCTGATGGGGGTGCAGGCTCTGGGCATGGGCCTTGGCACGCTGATGCACGAGATGGGCGTGAAGCCGGAGATCGTCACCGGACACGACTTCCGCTCCTATTCCTCCTCCATCAAGCTGGCGCTGGTGTCCGGCCTCATGGCGGCGGGCATCAAGGTCCACGACATCGGCCTTGCCATGTCGCCCATGGCCTATTTCGCCCAGTTTGCCCTCGACGTGCCGGCGGTGGCGATGGTCACCGCCTCGCACAACGACAATGGCTGGACCGGCGTGAAGATGGGCGTCAACCGTCCCCTCACCTTCGGCCCGGACGAGATGACCCGGCTCAAGGAAATCGTGCTCGGCGCGAAGTTCGACCTCAAGGGCGGCGGCGCCTACGTGTTCGTCGAGAACTTCCCCGAGGTCTACATCAAGGACCTTACCGACCGGCCGAAGCTGAAGCACCCCATCAAGGCGGTGGTCGCCTGCGGCAACGGCACGGCCGGCGCCTTCGCTCCGAAGATCCTGGAGGCGCTGGGCGTCGAGGTGGTGCCGCTCGATACCGAGCTGGACCACACCTTCCCCAAGTACAATCCCAATCCCGAGGACATGGAGATGCTCCATGCCATGCGGGACGCGGCGCTGGAGCACAATGCGGACGTGGCCCTCGGCTTCGACGGCGACGGCGACCGCTGCGGCGTGGTGGACAACACCGGCGAGGAGATCTTCGCCGACAAGGTGGGCGTGCTGCTTGCTCGCGACCTCGCCAAGATCTACCCCAACTCCACCTTCGTGGTGGACGTGAAGTCCACCGGCCTGTTCGCCACCGACCCAGAGCTGATCAAGCTCGGCGTGAAGGCGGACTATTGGAAGACCGGCCATTCCTACATGAAGCGCCGGGTGAACGAGACCGGCGCGCTGGTGGGCTTCGAGAAGTCCGGCCACTACTTCTTCAACAAGCCGGTGGGCCGCGGCTATGACGACGGCCTCGTCTCCGCCATCGCCGTGCTCGACATGCTGGACCGCAACCCCGGCAAGAAGCTCTCTGAATTGCGCGAGGCACTGCCCAAGACGTGGTCCTCGCCCACCATGTCCCCCCACTGCGCGGACGAGGTCAAGTACGGCGTCGTCGCCAAGGTGGTGGAGCATTACGAGAAGCTGGCCGCCGAAGGTGCCACCGTCACCGGCCAGAAGATCCGCGACCTCGTGACGGTGAACGGCGTGCGCGTCACCTGCGAGGACGGCTCCTGGGGCCTGCTGCGCGCCTCCTCCAACAAGCCCGAGCTGGTGGTGGTGGTGGAAAGCCCGGTCTCCGAGGCCCGCATGCGGGAGATGTTCAAGGAGATCGACGGCGTGCTGCGCCAGCACCCCGGCATCGGCGAATACAACCAGACGATCTGAGGCGGTATCGCGTGCCGTGGATCAGGCGGCCGGAGCCAATGGCTTCGCCCGCTCGATCCGCGCGCGCTCCTCGGGCGAGTTCAGCGTCCGCCAGAGATCCGTCCGGCGCTGGACGTTCAGCCAGAAATCGACGCTGTTGCCGAACACCCGCGCCAGAATGAGCGCCGTCGCGGCCGTGACGGAGCGACGGTCGTTGCACAGTTCGTGACGTGCTTCCTCGGAACGCCCATCGCCTCGGCCAGCGGCGCCTGGGTGAGGCCGAGCGGCTCCATGAATTCCTCCACGAGGATTTCGCCGACCCCTGCCGGCTTGCGCTTGGTCCTGTTTGCCATCCCCTCAATGCGCCGTGGCGCCCTCCTGGGTGGCGCGGGGGATGATGGCGCCGCGGTGCATGATGACTTCGGCGGCGAGGCGGTGGCCGGCCTGGGCGGCGGCTTCGGGCGTCGCGCCGGCGATGCGGGCGGCGAGATAGCCGGCGTTGAAGCTGTCGCCGGCCCCCGTGGTGTCGAGGGGAGAGACGGTGCGCTCCACCGGCACCTCCACGGTGCGCCCCTCGGCATGGACCAGCGCGCCGCCGGCCCCGTTCTTCACCACCACCTCGCTCACCCCGTAGGTGGTGATGCGCTCGATGGTGGCGGCGGGCGAGGCATCGCCCCACAGGGCCGCCTCGTCCTCGAAGGTGGGCAGCGCCATGGAGGACCGCTTCAGCGCCTCGGCGAACACGGTGCGGGCGCGGGCGAGATCACCGCCCCAGCCGCGCGGGCGGAAATTGCCGTCGAACACCCGCCAGGCCGGCGGTCCGCTGCGGCTGTCACCGGTCCCGCCCGCCATCTCCAGCGCGGCGAGGAAGCGGCCGAGCCCCTGGTTGGAATAAAGCGAGAGGGTGATGCCGGAGTAATAGACGGCACCCGCGCCCACCAGCGCCGCCGCCACGTCCTGCCAGCCATCCGCCTCGAAGAGGGAGCGGGCGGGGGAGGTGTCGCGCCAGTAATGGAAGCTGCGCTCGCCGGCGTCGTCCGTGGTGATGAGATAGAGGCCGGGCACCTTGCCCTTGGCGCGCGGCACCAGGCTCATGTCAACGCCTTCCGCCGCGCCGAGGGCGAGGATGTCGCCGGAGAAGGCGTCGTCACCCAGCGCCGTGGCATAGGCCACGTCCGCGCCGGCGCGGGCGAGATAGACCGCCGTGTTGAAGGTGTCGCCGCCGAAGGCGAGGCCGAAGCGCCCGTCGGAACCGCGGGCGAGTTCCACCATTACCTCGCCCACACAGACCACTTTCGCCACGGCTGCCTCCGTTCATCGCGCCCTGCGCCTGGCGCCGGACCCTATCACAGGGCGAGGCTCATTCCATCGGCGGCGGCACCGCGTGGGTCCAGGTGCCCGCGCGGGGCGCCGGACCGCTCGGCCCGGAGACGCCCGGGCCGGCCTTGGCACCGTCAGAGGTCGCCTGCCGCGCGCCGTAGCGGGCCTTGAGGTCGGCGGCGCGGGCACGGTTGGCGGCGATGAGGCAGAGGGAGCGCTGCTCGAAATTGCCGATGCCGCGCGGCCCCTCGAATGGCGCGACGCCCTGGCAATCGAGATTGCGGAACAGCAGGAATCGCGACTGCGCCTCGTCGAGCTGCGTCTTCCAGCGGGCGCGCTGGGTGCCTTGCAGGTCGGTCCGCGCCTCGATCACGGTGAAGGCGTTGGCCAGCTCCGCCTCAAGCGCCTGCTCGGAGGTGCGGGTGACATCATAAAGGCAGCGATTGTACTGCCCGCCGGAGACCTTTTCGCGCGGGCAAGCGACGACCACCTTCGCGCGCTCCGGCATCGCCGCATCGCCGCCGGTTCGGACGGCGGGCGCGGTCAGCTGCGAAGTGGCTCCGGGCTGCGGGTCGGTGTCGGCGGAATGGCCCGGCGCCGGCTCGGGCTCCGGCAGAGCAGGGGCGACCATGGGGGCGGGACCGTCCGGCGGCGGGCGGGTCAGCACCAGCAGCACAGGCGAAAAGGCCAGCAGCACGAGGGCGAGGGCGAGAAGCGCCCGCCGCCCTGGTCGCCGCCGCGCCATCCCCACGCCTCAGGCCACCTTGCGGTTGGCGGCGAGGAAATCGCCCATGCGGCCGAGCGCGGCGGTGATGTTCTCGCGCGAGGTGGCGTAGGACAGGCGCAGATAGCCCTCGCCATGGACGCCGAAATCCGGCCCGCCGATCACCGCGACGCCCGCCTCCTCCAGCAGCGCGGAAGCGAGCTTCTTGGCCGAGGTCCAGCCGGTGCCGGTGATGTTGGGGAAGGCGTAGAAGGCGCCCTTGGGCGTCGCGCAGGTGACGCCGGGCAGCGCGTTCAGCCCCTCCACGACGATGCGGCGGCGGGCGTCGAACTCGGCGGTCATGGCGAACACCGCATCCTGTGGACCTTCGAGGGCGGCGATACCGGCATACTGCGTCGCGGCGTTGACGCACGACCAGCAGTTCACCGCCAGCTTGCGCACCTGATCGTAGAGGCTCTTCGGCCAGATCGAATAGCCGAGGCGCCAGCCGGTCATGGCATAGGTCTTCGACCATCCGTTGAGCAGGATGAGCCGGTCGCGGATCTCCGGATAGGCGAGGAGCGTGCGGTGCTCTTCCCCGTCGAAGAGGAAGCGATCGTAGATCTCGTCCGACATGAGCGCGACATGGGGATGGGCGGCAAGGCCCTTCACCAGCTTGTCGATCTCCGCGGCCGGGGTGACGCCGCCGGTGGGGTTGGCCGGCGAATTGATGATGAGCAGCCGCGTCTTCGGCGTGATGAGCGCCAGCGTCTCCTCGGCCGAGAAGGCGAAGCCGTTCTCCTCGCGGATCGGCACGGGGATGGGCGTCGCGCCGGTGTGCTCGATCATGGAGCGGTAGATGGGAAAGCCGGGATCGGGATAGAGAATTTCCGCGCCGGGCTCGCCGAACAGGCGGATGGCCGCATACATCGTCACCTTGCCGCCGGGCACGATCATCACGAGGTTCGGGTCCATCTCCACGCCGTAGCGGCGGTTGAGATCGCCCGCCACCGCCTCGCGCAGCGGCAGGATGCCCACCGAGGGCGTGTAGCCGTGCTGGCCATCGCGCAGCGCCTTCACCGCCGCCTCGACGATGTGGGCGGGCGTCTGGAAGTCGGGCTGGCCGATGCCGAGGTTGAGAATGGAGCGCCCCTCCGCCTGAAGCGCCGTGGCGCGGGCCAGAACGGCGAAGGCATTCTCCTCGCCGATGCGGTCGAAGGCGGGATTGGTGGTGAGCATGGCCGGCAGATCCTCGGGCGCGCGGCGTCTCGTGCGCCGCGTTCAAAAAGGACGCCTTGGATAGCACCGAAGGCCGCAGGTGGGGAGTGGGCGAAAATCTGCTGCAGCGCGCAAAGCGTAGCCATGGTCAGCATGTTACGAGGGGCCGCGTGCCGAATCGCGAGGAGCCCTCATGCCAGCACCGACCCCCCGCCCGCCGTTCCAGGACACCGAGATCGCGATCGTCGGTGCGGGCATCGTCGGGCTTTCGGTGGCCCATGTGCTGACGCGCCTTGGCATTTCCGTGCGCTGCTTCGATGCCGGAGCGGCCGGCGGCGCGCAGTCGGCGGGCGGCTCGCGCATCATGCGCGCGGCCTATAACGACCCGAAGATGCTCTGGCTCGCGCGGAAGGCCAGCACCGGCTGGGCACGGTGGGAGGAGGAGGCCGGCCGCCCCCTCATCGAGCGCACCGGCTCCTTCCTCATCGTCTCCGAGGCCGAGGCCGAGCTGAAGCGCCTCGCCGGGCTCGATCTGAAGGTCCGCTTCGTCTCCCCCGCCGAGCAGGAAGAGCTGCTGCCGGTGCATCGGCCCTGGGCGAAGCCGGTGATCCTGGAGGAGGAGGCCGGCACCATCCGCGCCCGCGACAGCATCCAATGGCTTGCCGCGACGCTGGGCGATGCGCTCCACGAGCATACGCCGGTGCTGGGCCTCACCCAGCGCGCCGGGCATGTGCTGGTCTCCACCCGCAGCGCCATCTACCGGGCGCGGCGTGTGCTGGTGGCGGCGGGGATGCAGACGCCGATGCTCTCCGGCGCCATGGGCGTGAAGGTGCCGCAGGTCTACAGCGTCCACCAGCGCCTGCTCTTCCCCATGACCGGCGATCTCGCCGCGCGGCCCATGGTCTCCTTCCGCGACAAGAGCGACCACCGCCACGGCGTGCTCTACACCTACGGCCTGCCGGCGCTGCATGACGGCCTGTTCGCCGTGGGGCTGGAGCCGAGCGACACCGACCGCAGCGGCGGCGGCCATCCCGACCAGGTGATCGAGCACACGCTGGCGCTGGCGGCGCAGACGCTGCCCGGCCTCGACACCGCGCGCTTCACCATCGAGAGCTGCGTCTCCACCTCGCTGGAGCATCCCGACGACGGCGCGCCGTGGGAATCCGAACGGCTGGAAGTGGTGCGGCGCGGCGCGGTGGACTTCTTCGCCGGCGGCCACCTCTTCAAGTTCGCCCCGGCGCTGGGCGAAATGCTCGCCGGCATGGTGCTGGGCGAGGAGGTGCCCGCTATGCTCCGCCCGGAATAAGCTTCGCCGATAAGAATCCCCCGAGGAAGCCCCATGCAACTGCCCGAGAACCCGTTCAAGCGTGCGCTCCATGCCAGCACCCAGCAGATCGGCCTGTGGTGCGCCGTGCCGTCCAATTATGTCTCGGAAATCCTCGCCGGCGCGGGCTTCGACTGGCTGGTGCTCGACACCGAGCATGCACCCAACGAATTGCCGAACGTCTTCAACCAGCTCCAGTCCATGGTGGGCTATGCCACCCAGCCGGTGGTTCGGGTGCCGTGGAACGATGCGGTGACCCTGAAGCGCTTCCTCGACATCGGCACCCAGAGCTTCCTCATCCCCATGGTGCAGGACGCCGAGGAGGCGCGCGCGGCGGTGGCGGCGACGCGCTATCCGCCGGACGGCATCCGCGGCTATGCGGTGGCCTCCCGCGCCACCCGCTTCGGCCGCATCGGCGATTACTTCACCCGCTATGCCGACGAGATGTGCGTGCTGGTGCAGGTGGAGACCATGGAAGCGCTGGAGAAGGTGGAGGAGATCGCCGCCGTGCCGGGTGTGGACGGCATCTTCATCGGCCCCGGCGACCTCTCCGCCTCCATGGGCCTCCTGCACCAGCCCACCCACCCGAAGGTGGTGGAGGCCATCGAGGACGGGCTGAGGCGCATCACGGCCGCCGGAAATCGCGGCGGCGTGCTGGTGGTGGGAGACGAGGCGCTGGCCCGCCGTTACATGGCGGCCGGCTCGGTCTTCACCGCCGTGGGCGTGGATGCGGCCCTGTTCGCCCGCAGCGCCGATGCGCTGGCGAAGCAATACAAAGTCTGACGGCCCTTACTCGCGCAGCATTCGGCGGATGACCTTCCCGGTGGTGGTGAGCGGCAGCTCGTCCACGAATGCGATCTCGCGGGGATATTCGTAGGACGCGAGGCGGGTGCGCACGAAGTCGCGGATCTCGGCTTCCAGCTCCGGCGTCGGCTCCACGCCGGGCATGGGCACGATGACCGCCTTGACGATCTCCGTGCGCAGCGGGTCCTTCTTGCCCACTGCGGCGGCCATGGCGACGGCGGGGTGCTTCAAGAGCACGTCCTCGATCTCCGCCGGGCCAATGCGGTAACCGGCCGAGGTGATCACGTCGTCGTCGCGGCCGAGGAAGTGGAAATAGCCCTCCTCGTCCCGCGTCGCGAGATCGCCGGTGAGGAGCCAGCCGTCCTTCACCTTGTCCGCGGTGGCCTCGGGGCGGTTCCAATAATTCAGGAACATCACCGGGTCGGGCGTGCGCACGGCGATCTGGCCCATCTGGCCCGGCGGCAGGATGCGCCCGTCCTCGCCCAGCACCGCCACGTCGTGGCCGGGCACCGCCTTGCCGGTGGCGCCGGCCTTGGCGACGCCCAGCGCTGCCGAGGAGCCGATGACGTAATTGCATTCGGTCTGGCCGTAGAACTCGTTCACCGGCACGCCGAGGGCCTCGCGGCCCCACTCGAACGTCTCCGCCCCGAGCGCCTCACCGGCGGAGCCCACCGTGCGCAGATCGAAGCCGAATTTTGTGCGCGGGTTCCGCACCTGCCGCATCATGCGCAGCGCGGTGGGCGGGATGAAGACGTTGCGCACCTCGGCGGTCTTCATCAAGGCGAATGCGGCTTCGGGATCGAACTTGCCGCGCGGCTGCGCCACGACAGGCACGCCCAGCGCCAGCGCGGGCAGCACGGTGTTCAGGAGGCCGCCGGCCCAGGCCCAGTCCGAGGGCGTCCACATGCGGTCGCCCGGCTGTCCGATGCCGTCATGGGTGAAGGTGACGCCGCTGACATGGGCCAGCAGCACCCGGTGGCCGTGTAGCGCGCCCTTGGGCTGTCCCGTGGTGCCGGAGGTATAGATCATCAGCGCCGGATCATCCGGGCCGGAGGCGATGGGAAGCGGGCGGTCCGAGGCCGCCTCCACCAGAGCGGAGAAGCCCACGGCGCCATCGCGCGGGCCGTCCACATTGATCACGAGATCCAGCGGCTCGGGCCGTGCGATCAGCTTGGCGAGGCCGGCATCGTCGGTGACGAGGGCGCGGGCGCCGGAATCCAGCAGGCGATAGGCGATGGCATCCACGCCGAACGCGCCGGCGAGCGGCACCGCGATCGCGCCCATCTTGTAGACGGCGAGATGGGTGACGAGCACATCCAGCGACTGGGGGAGGAGAATGGCGACCCGGTCGCCTGGCCTGATGCCGGAGGCGACGAGCGCATGGGCCAGACGGTTCGAAAGCCGCGCCAGCGCACCGTAGGAGACGGGCGCGAAGCCGTTGCCCGAGGGCAGGAAGAGCGCCGGACGGTTCGGATGCTGCGTCGCGATGGCGTCGCAGGCGTGCACCGCCATGTTGTAGCGCTCCGGAACCATCCAGAGGAAAGCCCGGCGCCGGCGCTCATATGCGCTGGTTTCTGCGTCCGATCCCGGAGCGCCCGTGCTGTGCGCCAGCATCCCGACCCGTGCCTTTCCGCCCCAATCCTTATGTTGCGGCGCACGCTACAGGCTCGGGGGCGGAAGGTCCACCCGGCGGTTAGCCGGGCACCTTGAAGCGGAAAAGGCGATCGGATCAGGCAAGCGGATCAGCGCCGGACGCCTTCTTCCTGCATCAGAGCCTCGGTGGCGGCGATGGCGCCTTCCAGCTCGGAAATCTTGCGCAGCATACCGTCGGAGGGGAGGGTCGAGCCCCTGGCTGCGGTGAGGATCAGCTCGCGCTGCGCCGCCTTGAGGCGATCGAGAAGGCTTGCGAGGTTGGCCTCGGCCTGTTGCGCCATGTTCGTGTTCAACTCCGGGAACGTCCGCGGCCGCGCCTGCGGAAGCGGCAGAAATGGAAACGGTGCCGCGCTTTCGCCCGGCACCGCTGGTTGCATCGCGCCTCGCCACCGCCCGGACGAGCCGGCCGGCGGCGAAGGAATATGCGAAATCAGTCGGCGAGCTCGATGCCGCGAGCTTCCGGACCCTTGGGGCCCTGACCCACCTGCACCACAACGCGCTGGCCCTCGGCGAGGTCGCTGAGGCCGGAACGGGAGATGACGGTGACGTGCACGAACACGTCCTTGCCGCCGCCTTCCACCGCGATGAAGCCGAAGCCCTTCTCGGGGTTGTACCACTTCACGGTGCCCACGCGCTCCTCGGTGGGACCGGTCGCAGCACGGGGGCCGCCGCCGGCGCGGGGGGCGCCGCCGAAGCCGCCGCCACCACCGCCGAAGCCACCACCACCGGGACGGTCGCCGAAGCTGCGGCGGGCCGGGGCGGCCTCCGCGGTCGAGGTGTCGACTTCGAGCACTTCAGTGACCTGACGGCCCTTCTGGCCCTGGCCGACGCGCACCGACAGCTTGGAGCCGGGGGGCACGCTTTCCTGGCCGGCGGCCTCGAGGGCACGGGCATGGAGGAAGACGTCGCCCGAGCCGTCCGACAGCTCGACGAAGCCGAAACCCTTCTCAGGGTTGAACCACTTCACGGTGGCGTCGATCGTCGGGCCGGAAGGGGCGGGGGCGCTGAAGCTGCTGCTGGGCGAGGAAAAAGGACGGTCCCCTCCGAAGCCGCGGTCACGCGGCGGCGCAAAGTCGTCGTCAAAGCCACGGCGGCGCGGCTCTCGGAAGTCTCGGTTACGGCTCATGTGTATTTCCGTTGAGGTCAGTCGCCAATTTTGGCTTAGGGCCATCCACCACTGCTGGACAATGATGCGTTTCTACGTGCCACACTTTAACTTGCACGTTTCGGGCGTCTTGAAATCCGCCTTCGCACAACGCCTGTTCCAGCCACCCGCGTCTCGCCTCGCAGCCTATATGACAGGTCGGAAAACATGCCCACGCACTCGGGCGCACGGCTCCGACCAACATGCAGACTAACACATCTCTCCCGCTTTGGTACATGAATGTTGAACGACGGCGCTGCTTGATGATGATGCCGCGCCGCAACGGCCGTTCTGTCCTGCCGGGCCTCGCCGGCGGAGGCGGTGGTCGGGCCGGCCGCAGGGCGATGGGAAGACTTCTAGTTTGATTGTACCTCGTTCTATTTTGCGGCGGCGCATCTATTCATGAGCCCGCCCGCGCCCGCGTCACAGGAAGCCAGCATGGCCGAACCCGCCGCATCCGAATCCGCCCTTGGCGAGACCGTGCCGCGCCCGCACGCCCATGGCACGGCACCGGCCTACGCGGCACCGCTGGCGGATGTTCCGGTTTCGGCGGAGACCCTGGAACTGCTGGAGACACGCCGCTCCCTCCCGCTCCGCGCGCTGCTCGCGCCCGGCCCGACTCCGCAGGAACTGGACCGGATGCTTGCCATCGCCGCGCGGGTGCCGGACCACGGCCGGCTGGTGCCCTGGCGCTTCATCGTCATCGAGGGGGCGGCGCGGGAGGCGGCCGGCGTGCGGCTCGATGCCCTCTATGCGGAGCAGAACCCCGGACTCGCACCGGACAAGGCGCGCATGTGGCGGGACTACCTGATGCGGGCACCGCTCACCATCGTGGTCGTGAGCCGTGCGGACCCGGCGTCGAAAATTCCGGAGCTGAACCAGATTCTCTCGGCCGGAGCCGCCGCGATGAATCTGGTGGTGGCGGCGACGGCGCTGGGCTTTTCCGCGCTGTGGCTGCTGAAATGGCCGGGGCGCGATCCCGCCGCGGCCGCGCTGCTCGGGGTCGAAGCGAGTGAGAAAGTGGCCGGCTTCATCCATATCGGCCGGCCGGCGGCACGGGTGGAGGATCGTCCGCGACCGTCGCTGGCCGATGTGGTGACGCGATGGACCGCCTGACGCAGCTCAGCCCAGCGACATTTCCACCGCATAGGCGCGGCGGAAATACTTCACCGAAATGTAAAGGGCGGCGAGGCTGAACAGGGCCATCAGGGCATATTCGCCGATGTCGCCGAGATGCATCAGGCCGGCCAGTGCCCAGCCAGCGGCGATGGCGGTGGCGACGGCTTGGGTCGCAACCAGCGTCGTGGCGCTCACCACGGTAAACAGGCTGCCGCCCCCCGTCTTGCCCACACCCGAACCCGCCATTCCAGTCTCCTGTACCGTTCGGCGCGATTCCCGCCGAACCGCGCGGCGGGCGTCGGACGCTGGAGTCTTTCGCCGGCCGCTGCTCTATATAGGGCGGAAACTGCGCTGGGCGCGGCGCCGGGTCAAGTCCGGCCGGCCCGGTCCCCTCCCGCTTTGCCCCGAGGACCCTCATGCTGGCCGCCGAAGAGTATGAAAGCACCCACGCCGCCCGTGGCATCGTCGCCGCGCCGCATCACCTCGCCGCCACGGCCGGGCAGGAGGTGCTGGCGGAAGGCGGCAACGCCGTCGAGGCGATGATCGCGGCGGCGGCGGCCATCGCCGTGGTGTATCCGCACATGAATCATGTGGGCGGCGACGGCTTCTGGCTCATCCGCGAGCCGTCCGGTCGGGTGCGCTACATCGAGGCGTGCGGTTTCGCCGGGAGCCTCGCCACCATCGCCCGCTACCATGACCTCGGCTTCGAGACGATCCCCACCCGCGGCCCGGATGCCGCCGTCACCGTGCCCGGCGCGGTGGGCGGCTGGGCTCTGGCGCTCGATGCGGCGCGCAGCCATGGCGGGCGGATGACCCTGCGCCGGCTGCTGGAGCCGGCCATTCGTTTCGCGCGGGAAGGCGTGGCGGTGACGCGCTCCCAGACGCGGCTCACCCGCGAGAAGCGCGCGGAGCTGGAGAGCGCGCCCGGCTTCGCCGAGGTGTTCCTGCCGGGCGGCGCCGTGCCGGAGGAGGGATCGCTGCAGCGCCAGCCGCGCCTTGCCGATACGCTGGACCACCTCACTGCCGCCGGCCTCGCAGACTTCTACCGGGGCGACGTGGCGCGCGAGATGGCGGCGGACCTGGAGCGCATCGGCAGCCCGGTGACGCGCGCCGATCTCGCGCGCTATACCGCCCGCGAGCGGCCGCCGCTGGAGATGAAGATCGGCCGCGCCCGCCTGTTCAACGCCCCGCCGCCGACGCAGGGCCTCGCCTCCCTCCTCATCCTCGGCCTGTTCGACCAGCTCAAGGTGGCGCGGGCGGAGACCTTCGAGCACATCCACGGCCTCGTGGAGGCTACCAAGCGCGCGTTTCTGGTGCGCCAGCAGGTGGTGTGCGATCCCGAACACCTGCCGCACGATCCCGCCTCCTTCCTCGATCCCAAGTCGCTGGCGCAGCGGGCGGCGAAGATCGACATGAAGCGGGCGCTGCCGTGGCCGCACGAGGCGAAGCCGGGCGACACCATCTGGATGGGCGCCGCAGACGCCTCGGGGCTGGCGGTATCCTACATCCAGTCCATCTATTTCGAGTTCGGCTCGGGCTGTGTGCTGCCGTCCACCGGCGTGCTCATGCAGAACCGAGGCTCCAGCTTCGTGCTGGACCCGAAGTCGCTCAACCCGCTGCTGCCGGGCCGGCGCCCGTTCCACACCCTCAACCCCGCGCTCGCGGAACTCGCAGATGGGCGCATCCTCGCCTATGGCACCATGGGCGGGGAGGGCCAGCCGCAGACGCAGGCGGCGGTTTTCACCCGCCATGCCCTGTTCGGCGTGCCGCTGGGCGAGGCCATCGCCCGGCCGCGCTGGCTCCTGGGCCGCACCTGGGGCGACCAGGAGACCAACCTCAAGCTTGAAGCGCGCTTCGACGGCAATATCGTCGATCGTTTGCTGTCGGTTGGGCACGAACTCGTGGTTCTGCCGGAAGATTACTCCGACACCATGGGGCATGCCGGTGGCGTGGTCATCCACCCGAGCGGCCAGCTGGAAGGGGCCCACGATCCGCGCGCGGACGGCGGGGCGGCGGGCGTCTGACGGCTTGAGCTTGACGCCCGACGCGCTGCACGCCGACCATGCCCGCCAATAAAGACAATCGGGAGCGGCGCCCATGGTGGGGAGGGACGGGATCGCACGGGAGACAATCGGGCGACGGTCGGTGATGAAGGGCATGGCTGGCCTCGGCCTCGCGGCGCTGGCCGCCGGCCGGACCCATGCGGCGGGCGAGCAGACGCTGTCCGGCGAGCCGCCCACCCATGGGCCGGTGCAGCTCACGTCCGAGCGCGTGCTGGGGCAGAGTGCCATCCCCGTCTATCGCTACCGCGTGGTGAAGGTGCATCCGCACGACACCTCCTCCTACACGGAGGGCTTCGTGCTGGAGGGCGGCACCATCTATGAGGGGACCGGCCTCTACGGCCGCTCGCGGCTGATCGAGTGGGAGCTGGCGACCGGACGGGTGCTGCGGGAGCGGGCGCTGGACCCCAACGTCTTCGGCGAGGGCGTGACGGTGATGGGCGAGCGCATTTACCAGCTCACCTATCTGGACAACCACGCCTACGTCTACGACCGCAGGACGTTCGAGCGGATCGGTGCCTTCCGCTACACCGAGCAGGGGTGGGGGATGACCCATGACGGCACCCACCTCATCACCAGCAACGGCTCGTCCTCCATCGTCTTCCGCGATCCCGCCACCTTCGAGCGGGTGCGCACCATCTTCATCTCCGATGCGGTGGCGCCGGTGGGCTTCCTCAACGAGCTGGAATATGCGGACGCCAAGCTCTACGCCAACGTCTGGCAGAGCCATTTCATCGCCATCATCGATCCGGCGGATGGGAAAATGCTCGGCTGGATCGACCTGTCCGGCCTCAATCCGGACCCGGCCAAGCTGGTCTATCCCTACGTGCTCAACGGCATCGCCTTCGACAAGGCCACCGGCCATCTGCTGGTCACCGGCAAGTGCTGGCCGCATGTGTGGGAGATCGCGCTGGAATTGCGCTGAGTCCAGGAGGGGCCGGGGAGGGGCCGGGAGAAGGTCGGCCATTCGGGCCTGACATGAATCCGGCTGCCGTCCGGGGAAGACGACAGCCGGGGAGCTTCGGCTGCGCCGGCGGGCAGGGCCCGCGGCGCCGCACGGGTCACAGCCCGACGCAGATCGCGCCGCTGCTAGGTCTTGACGTCAACTTGACCTCCTTGCTCGGTGCCACGCACGCAGCCCGGCCTTTGCGCCCGCAGGTGCTGGCGCGCCGGACCCCGGCGGGGCTTTCTTGATCTTGCTTGGGATGTTGCCGATCGCGGGCTTTGGGGAGCGGACTTTGGGGGAGCATGAGACGTCTCCATGCCGGCGCCCCCGCCTGCTCAGCACTGTCATCATAGCGTGCCGGGAGGCGGCGTACACCCCGCCCAGGCTGCCGCGCGAAAACTTGATCTGGACAGGCGCCGGGGTGGGCGTCCGCACAAAAAAGCCGGCCGAAGCCGGGTGCGTCATCTTAGAAAAAAGAACCCGGCCGAAGCCGGGTTCCTGTCGCTCGCCGTGTAAAACTGGCAGTCGTGGACGCTCAGGCGGCCTCTTCGGCTTCCATGTCCTGGTCGAGGTCGGCCTCGTCCGCCACCTTGGCGGCGCCGCGGCGCGGACCCTTGAGGAGGTTCTGCTCGATGAGCTTCACCGACTCGGTCTCGGTGATGTTCTGCACCGCCGAAAGCTCGCGGGCCATGCGATCGAGGGCGGCCTCGTAGAGCTGGCGCTCGGAATAGGACTGCTCGGGCTGGGCCTCGGACCGGTAAAGGTCGCGCACCACTTCGGAGATGGCGACGAGGTCGCCGGAATTGATCTTGGCTTCGTATTCCTGCGCGCGGCGGCTCCACATGGTGCGCTTGACGCGGGCGCGACCCTGCAGGGTCTCGAGCGACTTCTCGACGATGTTGGTCTCGGAGAGCTTGCGCATGCCGACGCTGGCGATCTTGGCGAGGGGCACCCGCAGCGTCATCTTGTCCTTTTCAAACGAGATCACGAAGAGTTCGAGCTTGAAACCGGCGACTTCCTGTTCCTCGATGGCCATGATCCGGCCAACACCATGGGACGGGTAAACAATGTGCTCGCCCGTCTTGAAGCCGAGACGGGCCTGCGCGTTCTTCTTTGCCGACATGCTCTTGACACTCCTGATCCGGCCCGCGAAAAACGGGGCCGAACCTGTTGGTGCGCCGGCCGGCCGGTCCGGTCCCGGTACGGCGCGCACCTTCAGCTGCGGATATGGGTTGCGGCCGGAACGCCCGCTACCCCGCTCTGCCAGACGATGCAAAGACAGCCATGTCGCCGCGCCGCATGAAGACGGCCGGCACAATATTCTCGCCCCTTTGTTCCCGAGAATGCGCCCTAGAACATGCGCGAACACATTGCGGGCGCGATGTGGCTGGTAGTGGAAGCAATCGACTGTAAAGTCACGTATATCACAATTTTTGTCGGAATCAAAGCGCGCATGTCGCCAACCTTACCTACGCGGGCGAGGGGCGGGGACTTGCGCGACGACTGGTCCTCACTGCGCGCTGACTTGCGGCGCATCGGGGAGCATTCCGCAGCGTCGCGCCGCCGTCCGGGTCGACTCCCTCATATAAGCATTTCTTTATATCCTTATTGCCCCCATGCCCCTGCCATGCTAAATGGCGCGCCATGACCGGCGGCTTTACGCCCGCCGCCCGAGACGATCTCAAGCGGAGCGATCCATGAGCAACGATTATGTGGTGAAGGACATCAACCTCGCGGACTGGGGCCGCAAGGAACTGGACATCGCCGAAATCGAAATGCCCGGCCTCATGGCCACCCGCGCCGAATACGGCCCGAGCCAGCCGCTCAAGGGCGCGCGCATCGCCGGCTCGCTGCACATGACGATCCAGACCGGCGTGCTCATCGAGACGCTGAAGGCGCTCGGTGCCGACGTGCGCTGGGCCTCGTGCAACATCTACTCGACCCAGGACCACGCCGCGGCCGCCATCGCCGCCGCCGGCACCCCCGTCTTCGCCGTCAAGGGCGAGACGCTGGAGGAATACTGGGAGTACACCCACCGCATCTTCGAGTGGGCCGACGGCGGCGCCCCGAACATGATCCTGGACGACGGCGGCGACGCCACCCTGCTCGTCCACCTCGGCAAGCGCGCGGAAGAGGGCGACACCGCCTTCCTCGAAGGTGCCACCAACGAGGAGGAGGAAGTCCTCTTCGCCGCCATCAAGCGCCGCCTGAAGCACAAGCCCGGCTGGTATTCCATGCTCGCCAAGTCCATCCAGGGCGTGACGGAAGAGACCACCACGGGCGTGCATCGCCTGTATGAGATGCAGAAGAAGGGCACGCTCCTGTGGCCCGCCATCAACGTCAACGACAGCGTCACCAAGTCGAAGTTCGACAATCTCTACGGCTGCCGTGAATCGCTGGTGGACGGCATCCGCCGCGGCACCGACGTGATGATGGCCGGCAAGGTGGCCATGGTCGCGGGCTTCGGCGACGTGGGCAAGGGCTCGGCCGCCTCGCTGCGCAACGCCGGCTGCCGCGTGATGGTCTCCGAGATCGATCCCATCTGCGCCCTCCAGGCGGCGATGGAAGGCTATGAGGTCACCACGATGGAGGACGCGGCCCCCCGCGCCGACATCTTCGTGACCGCCACCGGCAATCTCGACGTGATCACCGTGGAGCACATGCGCGCCATGAAGGATCGCGCCATCGTGTGCAACATCGGCCACTTCGACAGCGAGATCCAGGTCGCCGGCCTGAAGAACTTCAAGTGGCACAATGTGAAGCCGCAGGTGGACGAGGTCGAGTTCGCGGACGGCAAGCGCATCATCCTGCTCTCCGAGGGGCGCCTCGTGAACCTCGGCAACGCCACCGGCCATCCCAGCTTCGTGATGTCGGCCTCCTTCACCAACCAGACGCTGGCGCAGATCGAGCTGTTCACCAAGCCCGGCCAGTACGAGAAGAAGGTCTACACCCTGCCGAAGTCCCTCGACGAGAAGGTGGCGGCGCTGCATCTCGACAAGATCGGCGTGAAGCTGACCAAGCTCTCGGACGTGCAGTCGGCCTATATCGGCGTGGCGCAGCAGGGCCCCTTCAAGCCCGAGCATTACCGCTACTGATCGCCGCGTCCCGCGTCGGTCCCCGGTTCTCGCGAACGCCGGCCCTCGGGCCGGCGTTCTGCGTTGGAGACCGGGTGGTCACGCCGCGTGCGGCACCGCATTGTGTTCACCTGCGAACGGAGATAGGTGTTGGGAACCCGCGACGCGCGGGAAGCGGTTCCACGGTCGCCATGCGGCGTGTCGTCGGGACGTTCGATCCGGGGCATGCCGCGTTCCGGAGCGAAGGCTTCCTGCAAGGACCGGGGCGGGTTCAGGCCTCAGGATGCTCGAGGCGGAGATCTGCAGCGGGGCGTGTTGAGGGGACTAGTTGCGGGGGCTTGGCCTTGAACGGTTACGTGCGACTCTCGCGAGACTCCTTTCTGCGCGATGCATCTCTTTGCGATGCCCATCCTACCGCTGGCCGGTGCTCCGGCTGCGTTTCGCCGCGCGCACCCCTGACGCTCGCGCCCGGCTGAGAGGCAGCCGCCCTCCATGTCCACCAGCTTTTCCCGCGACCGTTCGCGCACCCTGCCGTTCGCTGCGGAGATCGGCGCCCTCGGCGTCGTCTTCGGCGATATCGGCACGAGCCCGCTCTACGCCCTCAAGCAGGGCGTCCTGGCCGTGGGCGGAACCAATTTCATCGGCGCCGACGTGCTCGGCCTGCTGTCCCTCATCACCTGGAGCATCATCCTCTCGGTGACGGTGAAGTACGTCTTCCTCGTGCTCCGGGCCGACAACGACGGCGAAGGCGGCATCCTCGCGCTCGTCACCCTGCTCGATCTCCATCGCAGCGCCATCGGGCTGAGGTGGTACCTGCTTGCGGCGGGCCTGCTTGGGGCCGCCATGCTCATCGGCGACGGCGTGCTCACCCCGGCCATCTCCGTGCTCTCGGCCATCGAAGGCCTGCAGGTCATCTCGCCGGAGCTGGAGCACTGGGTGGTGGCGCTCACCTGCCTGGTCTTGCTCGCCATCTTTTTTTCCCAGCGGCTCGGCACCGAGCGCATCGCTTCCTTCTTCGGTCCCGTGATGCTGCTGTGGTTCGGATCGCTGGCGGCGCTCGGCGTCTACGGCATCGTCCAGGCGCCGCAGGTGATCGCCGGCCTCGATCCGCGCCACGGCATCATGCTGATGGTCGAGCATCCCGGGCTCGCCGGCGTCATCCTTGGCGCCTGCTTCCTGGCGGTGACGGGCGGCGAGGCGCTCTATGCGGACCTCGGCCATTTCGGCCGGCCGGTCATCGCGCGGGCCTGGTTGTTCGTGGCCATGCCGGCGCTGCTGCTCAATTATTTCGGGCAGGGCGCGATCCTGCTGGTGGACCCGAGCGCGGTCCGCAATCCCTTCTACGACCTCTGCCCCGACATGTTCGACGTGCCGCTCTTGTTCCTCGCGACGGCGGCCACGGTGATCGCGTCCCAGTCGATCATCACCGGCGTGTTCTCGCTGGCGAAGCAGGCCATCGAGCTGGGCTATCTGCCGCCCATGCGCATCCGCTACACCTCCGAGCACAACGAGCAGCACATCTATGTGGGCCGGCTGAACTGGCTGCTGATGATCGCCTGCATCGCGGTGGTGCTGGGCTTCGAGGCCTCCGAGCGGCTGGCCTCGGCCTACGGCATCGCGGTGGCGTTCGCGATGGTGACCACCTCCATCCTGTTCATCGCCCAGGTCAAGCGGGCGTGGGGCTGGCCCTCCTTCGCGGTGTGGGCCATGGCGGCCGGCCTGCTGACGGTGGACCTCGCCTTCGCCTCGGCCAACATGACGAAGATCCACGACGGTGGCTGGCTGCCGCTCTCCATCGCGGCGGTCATCATCTTCGTGATGGTCAGCTGGCGGCGCGGCCTCGAGGCCGTGGTGGCCCAGCAGGTGCGCTTCACCGAACCTCTCGACAATTTCGTCGCCCGCAAGGACCGGGTGAACGATGTCGAGGCGCCGCGCACTGCCATCTTTCTGTCTCGTGCGGGTGCGATGACGCCCGTGGCCCTTTCCCGAATGGCGGACCTGCTCAAGGTCCGGTTCGAGAAGGCGGTCATCGTCTCGGTCTGGATCGCCGCCCGTCCGCGGGTGTCGGTGGAGGACAGGGTCAAGGTGACCACCCTCAACGAGGGGTTCGTGCGGGTCGATCTGCGGTTCGGCTACATGCAGCAGATCGACGTGCCGTCGGTGCTGGGTCCGGCGCTGAGCGCGCGGGGCATCGATCCGGACGCGGCGATCTATGTGATCGGCCACGAGCGGATCATCCCGCCCGATGAGGTCATCAAGCTGAGGGACGTGGTCGCCCACGTCTTCGCGTTCCTCGCGCGCAATGCCGAGCGCTCGGTCGACCGTTTCGGCCTGCCGCGCGCCCGGACGGTGGAGATCGGCTATCCGGTGAAGCTCTGAGCGTCCGCTCCGGCACCGGCGGCTCGTCCGATCCCAGCCTCAGGCAGGGCTTATAGTGTTTCACGAACCGAAAGACGGCCTGACCGCGATCGACGCGCCTCAAAAAAAGGCTCCCCATAGGGCAGGGGACCAAACTACAACAGGGGCGTCCGACGTCGTCGCGGGCGGGGGGAACGGTGACGATATGGCTGCGCGCACTCTGGCGGTGAGAGTATCGACGTTCTTCAAGGAGCGCGTGGGCCTGCATGGCCTTGGCTTCATCCTGAGCCTGATCGTGATCGCCTTTGCGGCGGTCGTGCTCTACCGGATGTTGCACAACCTCAAATGGTCGGATGTGCTGGATGCCCTGCGCGAGAAGAATCCGCGCGACGTAGCCATCGCCTTCTTCCTGGTGGCCGGCGCCTATCTGACGCTCACCTTCTATGACTGGTTCGCTTTGCGCACCATCGGCAAGGGCCATGTGCCCTATCGCACGGCGGCGCTGGCCGGCTTCTGCTCCTATTCGGTGGGCCACAACGTGGGCTTCACCGTCTTCACCGGCGGCTCGGTGCGCTACCGCATCTATTCCGCCTGGGGCCTCGGCGCCATCGACGTGGCGAAGATCTGCTTCGTGGCCGGCCTCACCTTCTGGCTCGGCAACATCGCCGTGCTCGGCCTCGGCATCACGCTGCACCCCGAGGCGGCCACCGCCGTGGACCAGCTGCCGCCCTTCGTGAACCGGCTCATCGGCGTCGGCGCCTTGTGCGCGCTGGTGGCCTACATCACCTGGGTGTCGCTGGCGCCACGCACCATCGGCCGCTCGAGCTGGTTCGTCACGCTGCCGCGCGGCCCCACCACCCTGTTGCAGGTGGGCATCGGCATCCTCGACCTCAGCCTGTGCGCGGCCGCCATGTACATGCTGATGCCGGCCTCGCCCTATATCGACCCCATCAGCCTGTCGGTCATCTTCGTCACCGCCACCCTGCTCGGCTTCGCGAGCCACGCGCCGGGCGGTCTCGGGGTGTTCGACGCGGCGCTGCTGGTCGCGCTGCCGCAGTTCGACAAGGCGGAACTGCTCGGCGCGCTGCTGGTGTTCCGGCTGTTCTATTACATCGTGCCGTTCGCCTTCGCCCTGACCCTGCTCGGCGCGCGCGAACTTAGCCTGCGCCTGGCCGGCAAGGAGCAGGCCGCCGCCGCGAAGGCCGAGGCGGAAGCAAGGGCCGCCGCGTCCAAGACGCCGGCGGAGTAGGCAAGTTCAACGTCCGATTTGCCGGTGTTAACCGGCGGCACGGCCGCCGGAGCCGTTGCCAACGCCGTGCATCCGATATAAAAAGCGAGCGCTCGCTCGTTTTTCTGATCGCACCTGAGGGCGCATCCATGGACTTCACCATCTCGCCGGCCCTGGAAGACCTCCGCAGCCGCATCGCCGGCTTTGTCTCGCAGGAGATCATCCCGCTTGAGAGCGACCCGTCGGCCTATGACGCGCACGAGAACATCGCCGCCGCGCTGCTGGAGCGCCTGCGGGCGAAGGCGCGGGCGGAAGGGCTCTGGTGCCTCCAGCTGAAGCCGGAAAATGGCGGCCTCGGTGTCGGCCGCATGGGCATGGCGGTCTGCTACACGGAGATGAACCGCTCCATTTTCGGACCGGTGGTGTTCAATTCCGCCGCCCCCGACGACGGCAACATGATGGTGCTGGAGCAGGTCGGCACCGCCGACCAGAAGGCCCGCTGGCTCGCCCCCATCGCCCGCGGCGAGGTCCGCTCCGCCTTCGTCATGACCGAGCCCCACCCCGGCGGCGGCTCCGACCCGTCCATGATGCTCACCCGGGCGGAGAAGCAGCCGGACGGCTCCTACCGCATCTACGGCCGCAAATGGTTCATCACCGGCGCGGAGGAGGCGGCGCACTTCATCATCGTCGCCCGCACCTCCGACGATGCGCGCAAGGGCCTGACCGCCTTCGCCTTCCACCGCGACGCGCCGGGCTGGCGCATCGTGCGGCGCATCCCCATCATGGGGCCGGAAGAGCATGGCGGGCATTGCGAGCTGGAGTTCGACGGCCTCACCATCCCGCCCGAGGATGTGCTGATGAACGAGGGCGACGGCCTCAAGGTCACCCAGATTCGCCTCGGCCCGGCGCGGCTCACCCACTGCATGCGCTGGCTCGGCCTCGCCATGCGCTCGGTGGCCATCGCCCGCGACTATGCGGCGGTGCGCGAGGGCTTCGGCATCCGGCTCGCCGATCGCGAAAGCGTGCAGACCATGCTTGGACGCATCGCCATGGAGATCGAGATCGGTCGCCTGCTGGTCATGAAGGCGGCCTTCGAGCTGGACCGCGGCGGGCTCGCCCGCAAGGAAATCTCCATGGCCAAGATCAAGGCCGCCAACACCCTGCATCTCGCCGCCGACACCGCCATCCAGATCAACGGCGCGCGCGGCTATTCCAAGGACACGGTGCTGGAGTGGATCTACCGCTACGCCCGGCAGGCCCGCATCGTGGACGGGGCGGATGCGGTGCACGAGATGGTGCTCAACCGCTTCCTGGACAAGGAAGGCGATGATTTCTGGAACTGGCCGGTGGCGGGAGGAGCGGCGTGAGCGATCAGACCTCCTCCCTCGGCTTCGATTCCGCCGCGCTGGATGCGTGGCTCAAGGCCCGCGTGCCTGGTCTCTCCGGCGCGCCGCGCTTCGAGGCCATTTCCGGCGGGCAATCCAACCCCACCTTCTTCGTCACCTATGACGATCGCGCCCTCGTGCTGCGCAAGCAGCCACCGGGCGAGCTTCTGCCGTCCGCCCATGCGGTGGATCGCGAATACCGCATCATGCACGCCCTGGCCGGCACCGGCGTGCCGGTGCCGCCCGTGCTCGCTTTGTGCGAGGACAGGTCCGTCATCGGCACCCTCTTCTATGTCATGGAGAAGGTGGACGGCCGCGTCTTCCATGACTGCACCCTGCCCGGCGTGACGCCGCAGGAGCGCCGGGCCATGTACGCGGCCATGGCGCAGACGCTGGCAGCGTTGCACAACGTGGACCCCGCCGCCGTCGGGCTGTCCGACTTCGGCCGCCCCGGCAATTATTTCAGCCGCCAGATCGCCCGCTGGACCCGCCAGTGGGACCTCTCCAAGACCCGCGAGGACGCCAACATCGACCGCCTCGTGGCCTGGCTGCCGGAGCATGTGCCGGCGGACGAGACCAGCCGCATCGCCCATGGCGACTACCGCATCGGCAACCTCATGTTCCATCCCACCCGGCCCGAGGTCGTGGCGGTGCTGGACTGGGAATTGTCGACGCTCGGCCATCCCCTCGCGGACCTCGCCCATTGCGCCATGGCCTGGGTGTCGCGGCCGGAGGAATATGGCGGCATCGACGGGCTCGACCTCGATGCGCTGGGCATTCCCGCCCGTGCCGATTTCGTCGAGGCCTATCAGGCCGCCGCGACCCACGGGGCGCAGCTGACCGCCTTCCACATGGCGTTCGCCTTATTCCGTTGGGCGGTGATCTTCGAAGGCATCGCAGCGCGGGCCAGGGCCGGCAATGCGGCAGCCGAGGGCGCGGCAGATACCGGCCGCCTCGCCGAAGCCTTCGCCGCGCGGGCGGCGGCCTTCACCTGAGCGTCAGGCCAGCGCCTTCAGCACGAAGGCGTTGACCTTTTCCGCATAGGCCGGAGCCTCGATGCCGCGCTCACGGTATTTGCTGCGCTTCACATACCAGTCCTGCAGCAGCGGCTTGATGAGCGTCGCCGCAAACAGCGGATCGCCCGCGGCGAACGTGCCCTGTCCCATGCCTTCCGCGATGGCGTCGGCGAGGATGCGCTCGGTGGTGCGCTCGCTCTCCACCGCGCGCTTGCGGGCTTCGGGCGGGAAGGCCTTCGCCTCCATGTAGGCGAAGACGAACCAGGGGTGCATGGCCTCGGTCAGGAGGATGTGCCGCTCGATGAGCCAGGCGAGGTGCCGGGCCGGGTCCGCGCGCACCGCCTGCGGCGCTCCGGCGAGGGCGCCTTCCGCCGCCTCTGCCACCTCCTCCAGAATCATGAGGAGCAGCGTGTCCTTGCTGTCGAGGTAGGAATAGAGCCCGCCCATGCTGAGGCCGGATTCCTCCGCCAGTTGGCGCAGCGTCATGGCGTGGAAGCCGTGGCGGTTGGCGAGCGTCAGCGCCGCGCCGAGGATGCGGGCGAGATTGGCTACCGCAAGATGCGGCTTGCGCACCTTGATGGTGTCGCGATGGCGGGCAAGGATGCGCGCGGCGCTGGCCTCGAGGGAATGATCCGGCGCCTGGGATGCCAATGGGGATGCCGCGATCCGCGCGTCCGTCGCCTGTTCCTCGCCCAATCGAGACCCCCGCCAAAGCTGTCCGCAGACTGCGGGCGGCCCGCCGAATGTCAAGCGAGGCGCTGCCTGCCCGGGCGCGGCACGGGGGCATTTGTCCCATCCCCTTGCAACATGGCCCCGCCTTCGCTTTTGTGGCGCAAAGGGACCGGAGCCCGTCCGCATGAGCCTTCTGCGCGTCTATGCCCGCACCATCAGCCTCCTCGGACCGGAGGCCCGGCTGGGGGCGCTGCTGGCTGGCTCGAACCTCGCCCTGGCGGTGTCCCAGTTCGCCGAGCCCATCCTGTTCGGCCGCATCATCGATGCGCTGGCCACCGCCCAGGCCGCCCAGCGGTTGCCGCACACCGACGACCTCGTGCCGCTGCTCGCGGCCTGGGTGTGCTTCGGCCTGTTCAACATCGGCGCCGGCGTGCTGATCTCGCTCCACGCCGACCGCCTCTCCCACCGGCGCCGGCTGGGCGTGCTGACGCAATATTTCGAGCATGTGCTGCAACTGCCGCTGAGCTTCCACGGGGAAACCCATTCCGGCCGCCTGCTGAAGGTGATGCTGGAAGGCGTCGACGCCCTGTGGGGGCTCTGGCTGTCCTTCTTCCGGGAGGATTGCGCGGCGATCCTCTCCCTCATCATCCTCGTTCCGGTGGGCATCTACCTCAACTGGCGGCTGGGGCTGGTGCTGATCGTGCTGATGGCGGTGTTCGGCGCCGTTACCGCTTATGTCATCCGCCGCACCGAGGCCATGCAGCGGCAGGTGGAGGAATACAATTCCGACCTCGCCGAGCAGACCTCCGACGCGCTGGGCAACGTGGCGGTGATCCAGAGCTACACCCGCACCGAGGCCGAGGTCTCGGGCCTCCGCGACACGGTGAACCGGGTGCTGGCGGTGCAGATTCCGGTGCTGTCGTGGTGGGCCATGGTGTCCATGGCCACCAAGGCGGCGACCACCCTCACCATCCTCGCCATCCTGCTCATCGGCACGTGGCTCTACATGCAGGGCCTCGCCAACATCGGCGACATCGTCACCTATGTCGCCTTCGCCAACATGCTCATCGGCCGCCTCGACCACACCGTGTCCTTCTTCAACCGGCTGATGATGTCGGCGCCGCAGCTCGCCCAGTTCTTCGATGTGCTGGACACGGTGGGCGCGGTGCGCGACCGGCCGGGGGCCAAGCCCCTGCCGCCGGTGAAGGGCGACGTGACGTTCGACGACGTGTCCTTCTCCTATGACGGCAAGCGCACGGCGGTGGCGGACGTGTCGTTCCACGCCGAGCCCGGCCAGACCTTCGCTTTCGTCGGCACGACTGGCGCGGGCAAGTCCACCGCCCTCGCCTTGCTGCACCGGGTGTTCGACCCCCAATCGGGCGCCATCCGCATCGACGGCGAGGACATCCGGGACGTCACGCTCTCCTCCCTGCGCCACGCCATCGGCGTGGTGTTCCAGGAGCCGCTGCTGTTCAACCGCTCCATCGCCGACAACCTCAGGGTGGGCAAGCCCGACGCCACCGAGGCGGAGATGCGCGAGGCGCTGGCCCGCGCGCAGGCGCTGGAGCTGGTGGAGCGCAACCCGCTCGGCCTCCAGGCGGTGGTGGGTGAGCGCGGCCGCGCGCTTTCCGGCGGCGAGCGCCAGCGCCTGTCCATCGCCCGCGCGCTGCTCAAGAACCCGCCCATCCTGATCCTCGACGAGGCGACCAGCGCGCTGGACGCGGCCACCGAAGTGAAGGTGCAGGCGGCGCTGGACGAGGTGATGAAGGGCCGCACCACCTTCGTCATCGCCCACCGCCTCGCCACCGTGCGCAATGCCGACCGCATCCTGGTGTTCGAGCATGGGCAGGTGGTGGAGGCCGGCACGTTCGAGGAGCTGGTGCGCCTTGGTGGACGCTTCGCGGCGCTCGCCCGCGCACAGTTCATGGCAGGCGCGGAAGAGACCGAGCGGCCGGCGTCGGCGTTGATCGTCGAGACGTGAACCAGCGCGGCGGCTCGGGGTTGCGTACCGTCAAGGACAAGCTGAAGTCTTCGTCGTAAAGGTTTCGCGCATTAAAGGAGTAGGGCAGAATTGTGGCAGACTAGGCGAGGCTTCGACCTGTGCCGCATCGGCCGTGCGCCCCATTGCGCCTTTTCCGCGCAAGCGAAACCGGTTATGGAAGGGCAGTTCCTGCGCGCGATTTCTCAACAGGGAGCGGATCGGTTGGCGCCCACGACATCACGTTTCGCCCTCCGAGCCTCGTTTATCGGCTGCCTGCTGGCCGTTTTCGGGCTCGTGCTCGCCGCCGCCGCCCCGGCCCGTGCCAATCCGATCCTGCTGGTTGAGGCCGATACCGGCCGGGTGATCGAGCAGAAGGAGGCCGGGCGCCCCTGGCATCCCGCTTCCGTCACCAAGCTGATGACGGTCTATGTGGCGCTCAACGCCGTGCGCAACGGCCGGCTGAAGTTCGATACGCCCATCCCCGTCTCGCCTGCGGCGGCGTCGCAGCAGCCGTCCAAGATGGGCTTCAAGGTGGGCACCGTCGTCACCCTCGACAACGCCCTGAAGATGGTTCTGGTGAAGTCGGCCAACGACATGGCCTGGCTGGTGGGCGAGGGGGTCGCCGGCTCCATGCCTGCCTTCGTCGCCGAGATGAATGCCACCGCCGCCCACCTCGGCATGACCGGCACCCATTTCGAGAACCCCAACGGCCTGCCGGACCCCGACCAGGTGACCACGGCCCGCGATCTCGCCATCCTGGCGCGCGCCATCATCTATCATTTCCCGGAGCAGGAGGCCCTGTTCCGCATCCCCGCCATCAAGATCGGCAAGGTGGTTCTGCGCAACTACAACCGCCTGATCGACCGCTATCCCGGCGCGGACGGCATGAAGACCGGCTTCGTCTGCGGCTCCGGCTACAATCTCGTCGCCACCGCGACGCGCGGCAACAAGCGCCTCATCGCCGTCATTCTCGGCGCCCGCTCCGGCACCGCCCGCACCGAGCAGGCTGCGCTGCTGTTCGAGAAGGGCTTCCAGTCGTCCTGGTCGGTGTTCGGCGCCGCCGCCCCGCTCCTGTCCGCAATCCCCAACAGCAGCGGGCCGATCTATGACATGCGGGCCGAGGTGTGCGGCGGCAAGCGCGCCGTGACCGCGTCCGAGGCGGACGACGAGCCCGATCCGCAGGCGAGCTCCAGCTTCTCCTTCGCGACGCCCGCGCTGCCCAAGTCCGGCGCCGAGCTGCTGCAGACCCTGCCGCCCTCCATGCCGCCCGTTCCGGTCTATGTGGGCACGCGCAACGCGGTGGAGGACTACGCCACCGCCTACGAGCCCGATCCGCCGAAGAAGCCCAAGGCGGCTGCCGGATCGAAGCCCGACAGCAAGTCCGCCGCCACCTCCGACAAGCCCAAGGCCAGCGGGGACAAGCCCAGCGGGGATGCGAAGAAGCCGGCCTCCGCCGAAAAGAAGCAGGTGCAGCCGCAGGGCGCCGTCGCTGCCGGAAGCACGGCCACGCCGAAGCCCAAGCCCAAGCCGGCCCCCGCGCCCGCCAAACCCGAGGCAACCGCACCGGCCCCCAAACCGGCGACGTAGATCGCCGGCCAACCCTGGCGTTTCGGAGACGCTGGTCGCCGGTTCCTCGCAGAACATCGGCGACATAAGGCGGCAGGTCTTCGCCTGCTGCCAACCGCACTCTTGACCCCGCAGACCGTCTCGTAGAGGCAGGGAGGCAATCCATCCCTCCTGCCGGGAAACGTCCCATGCCGGGCTCCTCCGACGCACTCCCACAGCAAGGCGCTTCCGCACCAGAAGCCGCCACGCCGCGCCGCGGCCCGCCCGCGCCCATCGCCGTCACCGTGCTCACCGGCTTTCTCGGCGCCGGCAAGACCACCCTGCTCAACGCCCTCCTGGCCGACCCCGCGCTGGCCGACACCGCCGTCCTCATCAACGAGTTCGGCGAGGTGGGGCTAGACCATCTGTTCGTGCGGTCGGTGGAGGAGGGCATCGTGATGCTGTCCTCCGGCTGCCTGTGCTGCACAGTGCGGGGCGATCTCGTCGCCGCGCTGGAGGATCTGCTGCGCGGCCGCGACAACGATCGCCTGCCGCCCTTCTCCCGCGTCGTCATCGAGACCACCGGCCTTGCCGATCCGGCGCCGGTGATCCACACGCTGATGACCCATCCCTATCTCGGCCTGCGCTACCGGCTCGACGGCATCGTCTGCGTGGTCGACGCGGTGAACGGCGACGCTACCCTCGACGCCCATGCCGAGGCGGTGAAGCAGGCGGCGGTGGCCGACCGCATCGTCCTCACCAAGACCGATCTCGTCACGGACACCGAAGCCCTCGACGCGCTGAGGACGCGGCTCCATCGGCTCGCCCCGGCGGCGAAGATCGTGGATGCGGCGGCGGGGGAAGCGACGGCGGACGCGCTGCTCGGCGCCGGCCTGTTCGATGCGAAGACGCGGATCCCGGATGTCGCCCGCTGGCTCGCCGCCGAGGACGTCGCCGCGGCGCAGGCCGAGGTCGATCCCTCGGGTCTCGACCCCAACCGGCACGACAGCCGCATCCGCGCCTTCACCCTTGCCACCGACGCCGCCATTCCGGCCGCGACGCTGGACCTGTTCCTCGAATTGCTGCGAGCGACCCATGGCGCCAGCCTGCTGCGCATGAAGGGCATCGTGAAGCTTGCCGAGGAACCTGAGACGCCCGTGGTGCTTCATGCCGTGCAGCATGTGATGCACCCGCCCGCCCGCCTTCCCGGCTGGCCCGACGACGACCACAGGAGCCGCCTCGTGATGATCGTGCGCGACCTCGACCCGCAGGTGATCGCCCGCCTGTTCAACGCCTTCCTCGGCATCCCGCAGGTGGACATGCCGGACCGTGCCGCGCTCACCGACAACCCGCTGGCGCCTCCGGGGATGGCCCGATGAGCGCCCGCGTCCCCACATCCGAAGCGGTGCTCTCCTTCTGGCAGGCCGCCGGCCGCGAGAAGTGGTTCGGCGGCGGCCCGGCCTTCGACGCCGAGGTCCGCGACGCCCTGCTGCCAGCCCATGAGGCGGCGGCGGCAAGCGCTCTCGACGGCTGGCAGGGCACCGCGCCCGGCGCGCTCGCCCGCATCATCCTGCTGGATCAGGTGCCGCGGAACGTTTTCCGGGGCACGCCGCAGGCCTTCGCCACGGATGCCATGGCGCTGGCGGCGGCTCAGAAGGCGCTGGATCGGGGGTTCGACAAGGACCCGTCCATTCCCGATGCGCTGCGCAGCTTCTTCTATCTGCCCTTCATGCATGCCGAGGACCGGGCGGCGCAGGCGAGATGCGTCGCGCTCTATCGTGCTTTGGGGCAGGAGGAGGGTGTGCGCTATGCCCTCATCCACCAGGAGTGCATCGACCGTTTCGGCCGTTTCCCCCATCGCAATGTCATCCTCGGCCGCGCGACCACGCCGGAAGAGGCAGACTATCTCGCGAACGGCGGCTTCAGCGGCTGAGGCGGGCCTTTGCGCCTTCTCCGACGGTCCGGCCGGTGGCGATGACCGCCTGAAGGAGATACCCGCCGGTGGGCGCCTCCCAATCCAGCATCTCGCCGGCAACGAACACCGGCGGCAGATGGGGCGGCAGTCCGAGCAGCGAAAAGTCCGGGCCGATGCAATCCCAGGCGATGCCGCCGGCGGACGAGATCGCCCGTTCCAGCCCGGCATGCCCGATGACGGTCAGCGGCAACGCCTTGATGAGGCGGGCGAGCGTCGCCGGATCAGGCCGCGCGGGGCCGGTCGCCTCGCGGATGAGCCCCACCGCCACCGGCGCGAGCCCCGCCGCCTTGCGCAGGAAGGTGGAGAGCGAGGCGCTGCCCGGCCCGCCGCCGAGCCGCTTCGCCAGCTCTGCGCCGTCGAGGTCGGGCCGTAGATCCACGTGCAGGATCACGGGGCCGTCCGCCAGCGCCCGCCGGAGCGGCGCAGAGAGGGCGTAGACGGCCCCGCCTTCCAGCCCGGACGCGCTCACCATGGCCTCGCCCTTCACCGTCACGCCGTTGAAGGTGAGGGCGATGCGCTTCAGCGGCGTGCCGGCGAACTTCTGCCGGAAGACCTCGGACCATGGGACGAGAACGCCCATATTGGCCGGCACGAAATTCTTCACCGCCACGCCGAGGGCTCGCAGCGCCGGAACGAACCCGCCATCCGATCCCAGCCGCGGCCAGGAGGCGCCGCCGAGGGCGAGGATGACGGCATCCGCCTTCACCTCGGCCAGTCCGTCCGGCGTCTCGAACAGCAGGGCACCGGCGGCGTCGAAGCCCCGCCAGTCATGGCGGGGATGGAAGGTGACGCCGTTTGCCGCCAGCCGGCCCAGCCAGGCGCGCAGCAAAGGTGAGGCCTTGAAACTCTTCGGGAAAACGCGGCCGCTGGAGCCGACGAACGTCTCCTCCCCCAGCCCCGCCGCCCAGTCGCGCAGCGCCTGCGGCGGGAACGCGGCCAGCGCGGGGGCGAGGCGTTCCGCCGCCGTGCCGTAGCGGGCGAGGAAGGCGTCGGCCGGCTCGGAATGGGTGAGGTTGAGCCCGCCGCGCCCCGCCATCAGGAATTTCCGCGCGGCGGATGGCATGCGGTCGTAGAGCGCCACCCGCATCCCCGCCGCTGACAACACCTCCGCGGCCGCGAGCCCGGCGGGGCCGGCGCCGACGATGGCGATGTAGGGGGAAGGCTGGGTCACGATCTGGTCCAAGGTTTGGGGGCGACCGGGTGTAAGCACGGCCGGGCTCCGGACGCCAGCATTCTCGGCTCTGCGGCCTGCAAAGCCGTGGACGGCGGGGATTTGGCGCAGCGGCCATCGACGTGCGGGCGCGCGATGCTATGTATGGGACAGGCCAGCGACGGCCCCGAAGGCAGCCAGATGAGCGACGAGCAGCAGATCGACGACCAGCAGGACGGACCGGGCTTCGACCTCGGCCTGCCCGAGGCTGCGCCGACGCCTGCCGCCCCAGCGCCCGCCCAGACCGCACCCACCGAGGCTTCCCCCGGCGCCTACCGGGTGCTGGCGCGCAAATACCGCCCGCAGAATTTCGCGGACCTCATCGGCCAGGAGGCCATGGTCCGCACCCTGCGCAATGCCTTCTCCTCGGGGCGGATCGCGCAGGCCTATATCCTCACCGGCGTGCGCGGCGTGGGCAAGACCACCACCGCCCGCATCCTTGCCCGCGCTTTGAACTACGAGCCGGCGGACGGCGCCCCCGGCGGGCCGAGCCTCGATCTTGCGGTGATGGGCAAGCACTGCCGCGACATCATCGAATCCCGCCATGTGGACGTGATGGAGATGGACGCTGCGTCCAACACCTCCATCAACGACATCCGCGAGATCATCGAGAGCGCGCGCTACCGCCCGGTAATGGCGCGCTACAAGGTCTACATCATCGACGAAGTGCACATGCTCTCCACTGCGGCCTTCAACGGGCTGCTGAAGACGCTGGAAGAGCCGCCGGAGCATGTGAAGTTCATCTTCGCCACCACCGAGATCCGCAAGGTGCCAGTCACCGTGCTGTCCCGCTGCCAGCGGTTCGACCTGCGCCGGGTGGAGGCGGGCACGCTGGCCGCGCACCTCTCCGGCATCTGCGCGCGCGAGGGCGTCACCATCGAGCCGGAGGCGCTCTCCATCGTCGCCCGCGCGGCCGAGGGCTCGGTGCGCGACAGCCTGTCCCTGCTGGATCAGGCCATCGCCCACGGCGGCGGCACGGTGGGCGCGGACGAGGTGCGGCGCCTCCTCGGCCTCGCCGACAAGGGGCGCGTGATCGACCTGTTCGAGGCGCTGATGAAGGGCGAGATCGCTCGCGCGCTGGCGGAATTCCGCGACCAGTACGATTCCGGCGCCGACCCCGCCGTCATTCTCACCGACCTCGCCGATTTCACCCATCTCGTCACCCGCCTGAAGATCGTGCCCGATGCGGCCGACGACGCCGCGCTCGTGGAGGCCGAGCGGGTGCGTGGCTCCGAGATGGCCCAGGGCCTCTCCATGCGGGTGCTGGCCCGCGCCTGGCAGATGCTCTCGAAGGGCATCGGCGAAGTGCAGCAGGCGCCGAAGCCCGCCCAGGCGGCGGAGATGGTGCTGGTGCGCCTCGCCTATGCCGCCGACCTGCCGACCCCGGACGAGGCCCTGCGGCGGTTGAAGGACCAGCCGGTCCCCGCGCCCGCCGCGCCGTCCTTGCCCTCCGGCGGCGGGGGTGGTGGTGGCGGTCCGCGCCTCTCCCTCGCGCCGCGCCCGGCGGAAGCCCGGCCGCAGCCGCGCGAAGAGATTCGCACCGATGCCCGCGCGGCGCTGCCTGCCGAGGGGCCGCGCCTCGGCAGCCTCGCCGACGTGGCGGCCCTTGCCGCAGCCCGCCGCGACCTTGCCCTGAAGCACGGCATCGAGACGCAGTTGCGCCCCGTGCATGTGGAGGACGGGCGCATCGAGGTGGCGCTGGTGCCCGGCGCGCCGGGCAGCCTCATTCAGGATCTTTCCCGCAAGCTCAACGACTGGACCGGCCGGCGCTGGATGGTCTCCGTCTCCTCCCAGTCCGGCGGGCCGACGCTGGCGGAGGAGAATGCGGCGGTGAAGGCCGAGCGGGAGGAGGGCATCAAGGCCCATCCGCTGGTGGCCGCCGTGCTCGCCCGTTTCCCAGGCGCCGAGGTGGTGGACGTGCGCACCCGCGAGGAGCCCCCCGCCGACGAGGGCCTCGCGCCCTCGGAGGAGGATTACCTCGCCGGCCCGGGCGCCGACGACGAGATCGAATTCTAGAGCACACCGGGTGTGCTCTATTTGTTTGTTTTTACGCAATTCCGGACGCGAAACCGGTTCGCACTTTCGCTGGAATTGCTCAAGCAAGGGATAGGAGTACCATGCGCGACCTCATGGGCATGATGAAGCAGGCCAAGGAGCTTCAGGACCGCATGCAGCAGATGCAGGCGGAGCTGGAGACGGTCGAGGTGGAAGGCAGCTCCGGCGGCGGCCTCGTCTCGGTGCGCGTCACGGCCAAGGGCGAATGCAAGGCGGTGCGCATCGACCCCTCGCTGGTGAAACCGGAGGAGGTGGAAATCCTCGAAGACCTCATCGTCGCCGCTTTGGCCGATGCGCGGGGCAAGGCCGAGCGGGTGATGCAGGAAAAGATGCAGTCCCTCACCGGCGGGTTGGCGCTGCCGCCGGGGCTGAAGCTGTTCTGAGGGGGCCTCGTCACCAAAGCGAGCGTCCGCTGGCCGTCCGTAGCCAGGGGGTGCATCCTCAAACAAGAAGGGCGGCCTCGCGGCCGCCCGTCTCTATTCAACGCTGATGCGGAGGATCACTCCGCCGCGCCGGCCTCGCCTTCGGAGGCGGTGCGGCCGGCTTCGCGCTCGGCCTTGGCCTTGGCTTCCAGATCCTCGCCGGTGGCCTGGTCGACCACCTTCATGGACAGGCGGGTCTTGCCGCGCTCGTCGAAGCCCATGAGCTTCACCTTCACCTTGTCGCCTTCCTTGACGACGTCGGAGGGCTTGGCCACGCGCTCGTTGGCCATCTGCGACACGTGGACGAGGCCGTCCTTGGAGCCGAAGAAGTTCACGAAGGCGCCGAAGTCCACCACCTTCACGACGGTGCCCTCATAGATCTGGCCCACTTCCGGCTCGGAAGCGATGGACTTGATCCAGTTGATGGCGGCCTTGATCGCCTCGCCATTGGCGGACGCGATCTTGATGGTGCCGTCGTCCTCGATGTTGATCTTGGCGCCGGTCTTCTCGACGATCTCGCGGATCACCTTGCCGCCGGAGCCGATCACTTCGCGGATCTTGTCCACGGCGATCTTCATCACCTCGATGCGCGGGGCGTGCTCGCCGAGTTCCGCGCGGGCGGTGGTGAGGGCCTTCGCCATCTCGCCGAGGATGTGGACGCGGCCGTCCTTCGCCTGGGTGAGGGCGACCTTCATGATCTCCTCGGTGATGCCGGCGATCTTGATGTCCATCTGGAGCGAGGTCACGCCCTGCTCCGTGCCGGCCACCTTGAAGTCCATGTCGCCGAGGTGATCCTCGTCGCCGAGGATGTCGGAGAGCACCGCGAACTTCTCATCCTCGAGGATGAGGCCCATGGCGATGCCCGCCACCGGACGGCGCAGCGGGACGCCCGCATCCATCAGCGCCAGCGAGGTGCCGCAGACGGTGGCCATGGAGGACGAGCCGTTCGACTCGAGGATCTCCGACACCACGCGCAGGGTGTAGGGGAACTCGTGCTTGGCGGGCAGCATGGGGTGGATGGCGCGCCAGGCGAGCTTGCCGTGGCCGATCTCGCGGCGGCCGGGCGAGCCCATGCGGCCGGTCTCGCCCACGGAGAAGGGCGGGAAGTTGTAGTGCAGCAGGAAGTGCTCCTTGTAGGTGCCTTCCAGGCTGTCGATGAACTGCTCGTCCTCGCCGGTGCCGAGGGTGGCGACCACGAGGGCCTGCGTCTCGCCGCGGGTGAACAGCGCGGAGCCATGGGCGCGCGGCAGGATGCCGACCTCGGAGACGATCGGGCGCACGGTGCGCACGTCGCGGCCGTCGATGCGGATGCCGTCGTCGAGGATGTTCCAGCGCACGATCTTGGCTTCGAGCGCCTTGAACACCTCGGAGACCACCTGCGGGTTCGGCACGGACGTGCCGCCGATGGCGAGCTCCTCGTAATACTTCTTCACCTTGGACTTGGCGGCGCCGACGGCGGCGTAGCGGTCCTGCTTCTGCTTGATCTTGTAGGCGGCGCGCAGATCGTGCTCGGCGATCTCCTTCACCTTGGCCTCGATCTCCGAGACGTCGAGCGGCGCGAAGGTGCGGGGCTCCTTGGCGGCCTTCTCGGCGAGCTTGATGATGGCCTGGATCACCGGCTGGAAGTGGCGATGGCCGAACATCACGGCGCCGAGCATGATCTCCTCGGGCAGCTCTTTGGCTTCCGATTCCACCATCAGCACCGCGTCACCCGTGCCGGCGACCACGAGGTCGAGGGAGCTTTCCTTCACCTCGTCGACGGTGGGGTTGAGCACGTATTCATTGTCGATGAAGCCGACGCGGGCGGCGCCCACCGGACCCATGAAGGGGATGCCGGAGAGGGTCAGCGCGGCGGAGGCGGCGACCAGGGCGACCACGTCCGGATCGTTCTCGAGGTCATGCGCCAGCACGGTGACGACCACCTGGGTGTCGCACTTGTAGCCCTCGGGGAACAGGGGGCGGATCGGGCGGTCGATGAGGCGGGAGACCAGCGTCTCCTTCTCGGACGGACGACCCTCGCGCTTGAAATAGCCGCCGGGGATGCGGCCGGCCGCGTAGGTCTTTTCCTGATAGTTCACGGTCAGCGGAAAGAAATCCTGGCCGGGCTTCGGCTCCTTGGCCGAAACGACGGTGGCGAGAACCTTGGTGTCGCCGTAGGTGGCCAGCACGGAGCCGTCGGCCTGGCGGGCCATCTTGCCCGTCTCGAGGGTGAGGGTGGTTCCGCCCCAGTCCAGCTCTTCGCGGTGGATGTCGAACATGTCTTGCTCTTTCAGTTCAGGCGCGAACGAAAAAAGCCATGAGCAAGACGGCCGGACGCGCCGCGCGAAGCCAAACCCTCATACGGGGGCTCCGACGGTTGCGTCCGGCGATCCTGCCATGGCTTCTTCCATTCACGGACCCGCAGCAGGCCCCATGCCCGCTGCGTATATGCGCCCCCGTGGCGGGGGCGCGCGGCGCCAGCCTGTCGCCCGGCCGGCGCCGGAAACCGGCGTCAGCGGCGGATGCCCAGACGCCCGATGAGGGACTTGTAGCGGCCCTCGTCCTTCTTCTTCAGATAGTCGAGCAGGCTGCGCCGCTGCGAGACGAGCTTGAGAAGCCCGCGACGCGAGTGGTTGTCCTTGTTGTGGGACTTGAAGTGCTCGGTGAGGTTGGTGATGCGCTCGGTGAGGATCGCAACCTGCACCTCGGGCGAACCCGTGTCGCCGTCCTTGGCACCAAAGTCCTTGATGAGCGCCTGCTTGCGCTCCGCCGTGATCGACATCGGTCAATCCTTTCAACAGAGAGTGGGGAGGAGGCGGAAGCCCTTGTGCCGGGTCCCTCGTAGAGGTAGCGGCGGGCTCTCGATCTCCGTTCGGCCGGGCCGGGATGTCGTCCAGCACGGTCGAAGCTGTGCGAAACGCGGGATCGGTCCAATGACCATCCGTTGCCGTTTCCGTATTGCCGTCAGCATATTAAGCTGCCAACGGGAAACGCGGCGCCCCGAGGGGCACCGTCCGCGCGGCGGACTATAGCTAAATTTCCGCGCCCGGCCAGCGGAATGTTTCGCCGCCTCCGGTGGCTCAGTCAGCGCCCTGGTCGGCCGGATTGTTAGTCAGCGCCCTGGTCGGCCGCATGGCCGGCGGCGGTGATGCCGGCGATGGCGCAGGCCTCGTCATTGTCGGAGGTGTCGCCGGAGATGCCGACCACGCCGATCACCTTGCCGTCGCCGGAGCGGATCAGCACGCCGCCCGGTACCGGGATGAGCGAGCCGCCGATGGCGGAGGTGGCGGCGGCGATGAAGAAGGGCTGGTCCTTCGCCCGCTTGAACAGGGAGCGCGAGCCCATGCCCAGCGCCAGCGCACCCTTGGCCTTGCCGAGGGCGATATCCATGCGGTTGAGGCTGGTGCCGTCCTCGGAGCCGGCCGCCTTGAGCGCGCCGCGCCCATCAAGAACGCAGATGGCGAGCGGGTTCATGCCGCCCGCCCGGGCATGGGCGAGGGCCGTCGTGACGATGGTCTGGGCCTGTTCGAGCTTGAGTTCCGACACGGCTTGGTCCTTTCCCCTTCGGACGCCGGGCGGCGTCGCGATTGCCTCTGACGCCTCCCTCTAAACTAAGCGGCGGTCAATGCGAACCGGGAGGGAGACGCCGAGAATCCTCTCCCCTGCGCCCCCGCCGCCGTGCCACCATGCGCCCCGCCCCAGAGAGCCGATCCGGGAGAGCGCCGACATGATCCCGACCCGACAGAGCCGCGAGCCCGGGCATCGCCGGAAGTTCCTGGTGGTGGTGGACGACACGCCCGAATGCGATCGCGCCGTCTATTACGCCGCCCGCCGCGCCGCCGGTACCGAGGGCGGGGTGGTGATGCTGGGCGTTCTGGAGCTTGAAGGCGTCAGCCAGCAATGGCTGGGCGTCGCCGATTTGATGCGGGCCGAGGCCCATGAGGAGATGGAGGCCCGGCTCGCCAAATATGTCGCACGGGCGCGGCAGGTGGCCGGAATCGCCCCGGAAACGGTGATCCGCGAAGGTGCGCTGGCCGAGGCCATCGGCGCGGTGATCCGCGAGGACCGCGACATCGCCATCCTGGTGCTCGCGGCCGGGACGGGGAAGGAAGGGCCGGGGCCGCTGGTCGCGTCGCTGGCCGCCGGCCATGCGGCGCGCTTTCCCATCCCGGTCACCATCGTGCCGGGCGCGCTGACCGATCAGGAGCTGGACGGGCTCGCCTGAAAAGATGCACCGCCGGGACAGATCGCTCCATCCCGGCGGTCGCGCGGCCCGAACGAGAAACGCAAGGACTAGATCCTCGCTCGGGACGGCGGTTCGAATGTCTGGTTGATCCGGCAGCTTTGGCGGATCGGGCGCGGACGCGTCATCGTGGCGATGGCGAGCGCTTCAGCGCCGGGCGTCGCCATCGACGGGTCGAGGCGGAACGCGGTCGGCGGGCAGGAACACCCCCCGTGCGGCGCAATTGCGGCGATGCGGTTCGGGATCGGCGGACGTGCCATGCGCGAATCGCAGATCGTTGCCGGCAAAGCACGGACGCGAACGCCGGACTTGCGTGCGCGTCATTTCCGTCTATATTAGCGCCGTCCCCCATGGGGATGCCTCAGCGCCATCGCAGTCGAAGGTGATGAGAGTGGGCCCCGGTCGGGACCCGCTCCTTTTCTGCTTATCCGGTGTCCATCGACATTGGATGCGCCCTCGGGCGTCGGGCGGGCTGCTGGCTGAAGAAGAATTTCGGGCGCCGGTGCCAAGCCGCCGCGTCCGGCGCAAATGAACCAGCGGACGGCGCATGGCGGAAGCCGATGCGAACAGTCCGCGCCCGGAGTGACATGACCGAGATCAACGCCGTGCTGGACGATCCCAACGAGCCGCGCCTCATCACCGAGACCGGCGTGGCGGCCCGCGTCGCCGCCATCGCTTCCGGCGTGCTCGGCGGCCTCGGCTACCGGCTGGTGCGCGTGAAGGTGACGAACCGCGACGGCGGCACCGTGCAGATCATGGCCGAGCGTCCCGACGGCACCATGTCCATCGACGATTGCGAGGCCGCCTCCCGCGCCCTCTCGCCGGTGCTCGACGTGGAAGACCCCATCGCCAGCGCCTACCGCCTGGAAATGTCCTCGCCCGGCATCGACCGGCCGCTGGTGCGGCTGTCGGATTTCGTCCGTTGGGCGGGCCATGAGGTGAAGGTGGAGATGAGCGTGCCGGTGGACAGCCGCAAGCGCTTCCGCGGCATTCTCACCGGCGCCGAGGACGGCGATGCGCTGGTGCGCCGCACCGATGCGCGCGCCGACGAGGAGCCTACCGTCCGCCTGCCACTCCGCGACATCCACGATGCCCGCCTCGTACTGACCGACGCGCTGGTCCGCGAGGCGCTGCGCGCGGCGAAGGCGGCCGGACAGGCGGTGGACGACGAGATCGACGAGGATGCCGAGGATTTCCTCGACACCGTCGATCCTCTGGAAGCCGACGACACGTTCGAGCCGGGCGATTTGGACGGCGATGAAGACGAGGCCCCCGCCGCTCCGGCGCGCGGCCCCGTTGCCAACAAGGGCGCCACTGGCAAGGTCGCCGGCAAGAAGGCCAAGAAATCCAAGGTCGCGGGCAAGAAACCCGTGTCCAAGAAATCCAATGCCAAGAAGAAGGCGGGCCTCGAGACGGCCGCCTCCTCGGCCAACGCCAGCAGCGTGAAGGAGAAGCACTGATGGTCGCCGTCAGCGCAAACCGGCTGGAACTCCTGCAGATCGCCGATGCGGTCGCGCGGGAGAAGTCCATCGACCGCAGCATCGTGATCGCCGCCATGGAGGACGCCATCGCCAAGGCCGCGCGCTCGCGCTACGGCCAGGAGACGGACATCCACGCCGACATCAACCCGCGCACCGGCGAGCTGCGCCTCGCGCGGCATCTGCTCGTGGTGGACGACGTGGAGAACACCGCCACCGAGATCACGCTGGACGGCGCCCGCCGCCACAATCCGGCGGCGCAGGTGGGCGACACCATCGCCGACACCCTGCCGCCCTTCGATTTCGGCCGCATCGCCGCGCAGAGCGCCAAGCAGGTCATCGTGCAGAAGGTGCGCGAGGCCGAGCGCGACCGGCAATATGACGAATACAAGGACCGCATCGGCGACGTGCTGAACGGCCTCGTGAAGCGCGTCGAGTATGGCAACGTTGTCGTGGACCTCGGCCGTGGCGAAGGCATCCTGCGCCGCGACGAGCTGCTCCCGCGCGAGACCGTGAAGACCGGCGACCGCATCCGCGCCTACATCTACGACGTGCGCCGCGAGCCGCGCGGCCCGCAGATCTTCCTGTCCCGCACCCATCCCCAGTTCATGGCGAAGCTGTTCGCGCAGGAAGTGCCGGAGATCTACGACGGCATTGTCGAGATCAAGGCGGTGGCCCGCGACCCCGGCTCCCGCGCCAAGATCGCCGTCATCTCCCGCGACCAGTCGGTGGACCCGGTCGGCGCCTGCGTCGGCATGCGCGGCTCGCGCGTGCAGGCGGTGGTGAACGAGCTGCAGGGCGAGAAGATCGACATCATCCCCTGGAATCCGGACATCGCCACCTTCATCGTCAATGCCCTCGCCCCCGCCGAGGTGGTGAAGGTGGTGCTCGACGAGGACCGCGAGCGCATCGAGGTGGTGGTGCCCGACGCCCAGCTGTCGCTGGCCATCGGCCGTCGCGGCCAGAACGTGCGCCTCGCCACCCAGCTCACCGGCTGGGACATCGACATCATGACCGAGCAGGAGGAGAGCGAGCGGCGGCAGAAGGAATTCGCCGAGCGCACCAAGATGTTCTCCGAGGCCCTCGATCTCGACGAGATGATGGGCCAGCTGCTCACCTCGGAGGGCTTCACCTCGGTGGAGGAGATCGCCTACGTGCCGATCTCCGAGCTCGCCTCCATCGAAGGCTTCGACGAGGACACCGCCACCGAGCTGCAGTCCCGCGCCCTCAAGCACCTCGCCGAGGTGGAGGAGGCGCTCGACGCCCGCCGCAAGGAACTCGGCGTCGAGGACGAGGTGAAGGACGTGCCCGGCGTTACCTCCAAGATGCTGGTGGCCTTCGGCGAGAACGACATCAAGACCGTCGAGGATCTCGCCGGCTGCGCCACCGACGATCTCATCGGCTGGAGCGAGCGCAAGGACGGCGAGACCATCCGCCATGCCGGCGCGCTGGACGGCTTCGAGTTCTCCCGCGAGGAGGCCGAGGCCCTCATCATGCAGGCCCGCGTCGCCGCGGGCTGGATCGAGGCCGAGCCTGAAGCCGAGGGCGAAGACGCCCCGGCCGAAGACGCCTGAGCCAAGGAGATGACCACTGGTGCCCGCGATACTGGACGAGGACGAGACGGACGAGGGGCCGCGCAGCCTGGCTGCGGCGCGGGCACCCTTGTCGCGCCTGTGCCTCGCCACGCGGCGGGTGCTGCCGGTGGCCGACATGCTCCGCTTCGTGGTGGCGCCGGACGGCGCCATCATCCCGGATCTTTCGCGTAAGCTCCCCGGCCGTGGTGCCTGGGTGGGGGCCACGCGCGCCGATTTCGACGCGGCGCTGAAGAAGAAGGCCTTTGGCCGCGCCTTCAAGGGCCGTGGCAAGGCGGCGCCCGATCTCGCCGATCTGGTGGATCGGCTCATTTACAAGGATGCCCTCGCCGCCCTCTCCCTCGCCAACAAGGCGGGACGGGTCGTGACGGGGTTCACCAAGGTCGAGGCGGCCCTGGGCACCGGCGATGTGCTGGTCGTCCTCAACGCCAGTGACGCGCGCCCGGACGGGGTGCGCAAGCTCAATGCCCTCCTGCGACAGGTCGAGGCCGCCGGTTTCCGTGCGGTACACACGGTCGATTGCTTTCCCGGCATCGATTTGGACTTGGCGTTGGGGCGGTCAAATGTGGTACATGCGGCGCTACTCGCGCATCCGACGGCCAAAGGGTTTCTGGAGCGCTGCCACAGGCTCTCGCGCTGGCGGACGGGTACGTCCCTCGGCGAGACGCCCGGGCAGGGTCCAAACCCCAGCCATGGCAATGATTTGAGCCATGGTGCTGATCTCCCGCATGACCCCGGCCGGATGCAAGGAACGGATACGGAATGAACGACACCAAGACCCCAGGCGACAAGACGCTGCATCCCGCCCCCGGCAAGACGCTCACGCTGAAGCGCCCGGTGGAGCAGGGAACGGTGCGCCAAAGCTTCAGCCATGGCCGCTCGAAGGCGGTCGTGGTGGAGAAGGTGAAGCGCCGCGTCATCGCCCCAGGTGAGGCTGGCCATGGGAGCGCGCCCGCGGCGCCGGCTCCGGCGGCCCCGGCTGCGCAGGCGAAGGCGCCTGCCGCACCGGCCGCGCCCGCCCGTCCTGCCGCACCCGCACCGATTACGCCCGCTCCGGTTGCTCCCGCCGCTGCCGCTCCGGCACCGGCTGCGCCTGCGCCTTCTCCCGCGCCCGCCGCTCCGGTGGAGGCCAAGGCTCCGGCGGCCCCGGCTGCACCTCCGGCCCCTCCGGCTGCGCCCGCTGCGGCTTCCGAGGCTCCGGCTCCCGCCGCTCCGGTGGAGGCCAAGGCCCCGGCTGCGCCTGCTGCTGCTCCGGCGCCTGCCGCCGCCGAGCCGGCTCCCGCCAAGCCCGAGGCTGCTCCCGCCCCGGTCGCTGCTGCTCCTGCCGCGCCGAAGCCGGCCGCTCCGTCGGCGCCCGCTCCGTCCGCGTCCCGGCCGTCGGCGCCTGCCGGCGCGCGTCTCTCCGAGGGACCGCGCTCCGCCTCCGGCCAGACGTCCCGTCCCGGTTCCGCGGGCCAGTCCTCGTCGCGCCCTGGCGCGCCGTCGCGTCCCGGACAGCCGCCGCGTTCCGGCGGGCCCGGATCGGATCGTGACCGTCGCCCCGGTGGTGGTGGCGCGCCGTCGCGTCCCGGCCAGCAGCGTCCCGGCGGTTCCGGCGTGGTGCTGCGCACCCTGACCGAGGAAGAGCGCAACGCCCGCGCCAGCGCCCTCGCCGACGCCCGCGTCCGTGCGGTCGAAGAGCAGCGCATGGCCGAGGAGCGCCGCGCCGCCGAGGAGGAGGCCCGTCGCCGCGCCGAGCGTGAGCGCACCGAGCGCGCCGAGCGCGAGGCCGCCGAGGCCCGCAAGCGCGAGGACGAGGCTCGCCGCGCCCAGGAAGAAGACAAGAAGCGCAAGGCCGAGCAGGAAGCGCGCAAGCGCTTCGGCGGCGAGGACCAGGGCGCGAGCGCCCGTCCTGCCGGTGCCGGTGCCGGCGCCACCAGCGCCCGCCCGCTCACCCCGCGTCCCGCTGGCACCACCGCCCCGGCCCCGGGCGGTACCGAGGAAGAGGAGCGCCGTGGCGGCGCGGTCCGCCGTGGACCGGGCGCGCGCCCGGTCGCCCCGGTCAAGGTGCCCCGTGCGCCCGCCGGCCAGGAGAAGCAGCGCGGCCGCCTGACGCTCGTCACCGCCCAGTCGGGCGAGGAAGAGCGCCAGCGCTCGCTGGCGTCGTTCCGCCGCCGCACCCAGCGCATGACCGGTCACCGGCAGCAGGAGAGCAAGGAAAAGATCCTGCGCGAGGTAATTCTGCCGGAGACCATCACCATCCAGGAACTCGCCAACCGCATGTCGGAGCGGGCCGTGGACGTGATCCGGATGCTGATGAAGCAGGGCCAGATGCTGAAGATCACGGATGTGGTCGACGCGGACACGGCCGAGCTGATCGCCACCGATCTCGGCCACACGGTGCGCCGCGTGTCGGAAAGCGACGTCGAGGAAGGCCTGTTCGATACCCCGGACGCCCCCGAGACCCTGCTGCCGCGCCCGGCCGTCGTGACCATCATGGGCCACGTCGACCACGGCAAGACCTCGCTGCTGGACGCCCTGCGCAAGGCCAACGTGGTGTCCGGCGAGGCCGGCGGCATCACCCAGCACATCGGTGCCTATCAGGTGACCGCGCCTTCGGGCTCGAAGATCACCTTCATCGATACCCCCGGCCATGCCGCCTTCACCGCCATGCGTGCCCGCGGCGCCAAGGTGACGGACATCGTGGTGCTGGTGGTGGCGGCGGACGACGGCGTGATGCCCCAGACCGTGGAAGCCATCAACCACGCCCGCGCCGCCAAGGTGCCGCTGATCGTGGCGATCAACAAGATCGACAAGCCCGGCGCCAAGCCCGAGCGCGTGCGCTCCGAGCTGCTTCAGTATGAAGTGCAGGTGGAGAGCATGGGCGGCGAGACGCTCGAGGTGGAGGTTTCCGCCAAGGAGCACCTCAACCTCGACAAGCTGCTGGAGGCCATCGCCCTCCAGTCGGAACTGCTCGACCTGCGCGCCAATCCGAACCGCGAGGCCGAGGGCACCGTGGTGGAAGCCAAGCTCGATCGCGGCCGTGGCCCGGTGGCCACCGTCCTGGTCCAGCGCGGCACGCTGAAGGTCGGCGACATCGTGGTGGCCGGCGCCGAATGGGGCCGCGCACGCGCCCTCATCTCCGACACCGGCGCCAATGTGGACACCGCCGGCCCGTCCCTTCCGGTGGAAGTGCTGGGCTTCGGTGGCACCCCGGAGGCGGGCGACCGCCTCGCCGTGGTGGAGAATGAGGCCCGCGCCCGCGAGATCACCGACTACCGTCAGCGCCAGAAGCGCGAGAAGGCGGCGGCCCGGTCCGCGACCGTGCGTGGCTCGCTCGAGCAGATGATGAGCCAGGTCAAGGCGACCGGGCGGAAGGAATTCCCCCTCATCATCAAGGGCGACGTGTCGGGCTCGGTGGAAGCCATCATCGGCGCGCTGGAGAAGGTCGGCAACGACGAGGTGCAGGCCCGCATCATCCACGCGGGCGCGGGCGGCATCAACGAGAGCGACGTGACGCTGGCGGAGACCTCCGGCGCCGCGATCATCGCCTTCAACGTGCGCGCCAACAAGGAAGCGCGTGACGCGGCCGACCGGGCGGGCATCGAGATCCGCTACTACAACATCATCTACGACCTCGTGGATGACGTGAAGAAGGCCATGAGCGGCCTGCTCGCGCCCATCAACCGCGAGACCATGCTCGGCAACGCCCTCATCAAGGAGATCTTCCTGGTCTCCAAGGTGGGCAAGGTGGCGGGCTGCCAGGTTACCGACGGCGTCGTGGAGAAGGGCCAGCACGTGCGCCTCATCCGCGACAACGTGGTGATCCACGAAGGCAAGCTGGCGACGCTCAACCGCTTCAAGGATGCGGTGAACACCGTCCATGCGGGCCAGGACTGCGGCATGTCCTTCGAGAACTACCAGGACATGCGTGCTGGCGACGTGATCGAGTGCTTCCGCGTCGAGGTGATCCAGCGCTCGCTGTGACCTGACGACGAGCCCATCGCTCGGCGTTTCCGCCTCCGATCCTTTTTCCCTGAACGGAAGAGGGCCGGAGGCGCCGGCGCTTAACCGGAACGGAACGGTCCAAGCCCGTCCGCTCCATAATCGAGGAGAGGCGCCACGGCCTTGCCGGCGCCGAATGAAGCAGAAGACACCATGAAACCCGACACCCGCACGGGAGGCGGCCCCTCCCAGCGCATGCTGCGCGTGGGCGAGCTTGTCCGCCATGCCCTGGCCGACGTGCTGTCCCGCGGCGACCATATCGATCCGGTGCTCGCCGGGCACATCATCACGGTGCCCGAGGTGCGCATGTCGCCGGACCTCAAGATCGCGACCTGTTATGTCATGCCGCTCGGCGGCAAGGACATCACGCCCGTCATCAAGGCGCTGGCCGACAACGCCCGCCGCATTCGCGGCGAGCTGGCACGGCGCGTGGAGCTGAAGAGCGTCCCCGAGCTGCGCTTCCGCAAGGATACGTCCTTCGATGAAGGCGCGCGCATGGATGCGCTCCTGCGTTCGCCCGTGGTGCAGCGCGACCTCGATGCCCTTGAGAGCGGCTCCGAGGACGCGACCGACCCGACTTCGACCGACAAAGAGACTGACGCCGAATGACCGTCCGAGCCATTGCCGAAGCCGCGGCTGAAGCCGCCGCCGAGCCCATCGTTGAAGCCGTTGTCGAGACCGCCATCGCTCCTGACGCGGCCGCCGCGCCCCAAACGGACGAACGGCCCCGCCCCAGCCGCGAGCAGGACAACCGCCCCCGCGCGCCCAAGCGCGACCTCGACGGCTGGGTGCTGCTGGACAAGCCCACCGGCATGACCTCCACCCAGGCGGTGGCGGTGGTGAAGCGCATCTTCGGCGCCAAGAAGGCCGGCCATGCGGGCACCCTTGATCCGCTCGCCTCGGGCTGCCTGCCCATCGCCTTCGGCGAGGCCACCAAGACCGTTCCCTATGTGATGGACGGCCGCAAGACCTACCGCTTCACCGTGCGCTTCGGCGTCGAGACCGACACGGACGATTCCGAGGGCAAGGCGGTCGAGACCTCGGACCTGCGCCCCTCGGACGAGGAGATCATCGCGGCCCTGCCCACCTTCCGGGGCGAGATCATGCAGGTGCCGCCGGCCTATTCGGCGCTGAAGATCGGCGGCGAACGCGCCTATGACCTCGCCCGCGAGGGCGAGGAAGTGAAGCTGGAGGCGCGCCCCGTCACCATCTTCCGCATCGAGCTGATGGAGCGCCCGGACGCCGACCACGCAGTGCTGGAAGCCGAGTGCGGCAAGGGCACCTATGTGCGCGCCATCGCCCGCGACCTCGGCCGGATGCTCGGGTCGCGCGGCCACATCTGCCAGCTGCGCCGCGCCTGCGTCGGGCCGTTCCTGGAGGAGCGCCTCGTTCCCCTCGACGAACTGCGCGACCGCGCCGAGGCCAGCGAAGAGGCGCTGATGGACGCCCTCGATCCGGTGGCCGTGGCGCTGGAGGAAATTCCCCAGCTGAGCGTCACGCCCCAGGATGCCCATCGCCTGCGCTGCGGCCAGAGCATTATCCTGCGCGGCCGCGACGCGCCCATCGTCGAGGGCCATGTGGCCGTGTCCTGCCAGGGCGCGCTCATCGCCATCGGCGACGGCGAGAATGGCGAGGTGTTCCCGCACCGCGTGTTCAACTGGGGCAAGTCCGCTGGCAAGTCTTCCGGCCGTCCGCCCCGGCGCAGCCGCTGACGCCCGTTTCGCAAAAGCGAAGCATACGGCATATCTCTTGCCTTTCTTCCGTGGGGCTTACTCACGGAAGGACGATAGATGCTGCGTTTCCGCGCGCTTCGAACCACTCTCGCCACCGCGCTTTTCCTCGGTCTTGCCGGAGCGGCGCCCGCCGGGGCGGAGAGCGTGATCCGCTATGGCATCTCCATGGCGGACATTCCGCAGACCACCGGTCAGCCTGATCGTGGGGCAGGTGCCTATCAATTCACCGGCTACACCCTGTACGATCCGCTGGTCGCCTGGGAAATGAACGTGGCCGACCGGCCCGGCAAGCTGGTGCCCGGCCTTGCCACCGAGTGGAAGGTGGATCCGGCCGACCCCAAGAAGTGGCTGTTCACCCTGCGCAAGGGCGTGAAGTTCCACGACGGTTCGGACTTCAACGCCGATGCGGTGGTCTGGAACCTCGACAAGGTGCTGGACGAGAAGGCACCCCACTTCGACAAGCGCCAGTCCGCCCAGGTGAAGACCCGACTGCCGTCCATCGCCTCCTGGCGCAAGGTGGACGACATGACGGTGGAGATCACCACCAAGGACGTGGATAGCTTCTTCCCGTACCAGATGCTCTGGTTCCTGGTGTCGAGCCCGGCCCAGTACGAGAAGCTCGGCAAGGACTGGGACAAGTTCGCCCAGAACCCCTCCGGCACCGGCCCCTTCAAGCAGGACAAGCTGGTGCCCCGCGAGCGGCTGGAGCTGGTGAAGAACCCGGACTACTGGGACAAGTCCCGCCTGCCCAAGACCGACCGGATGATCCTCATCCCCATGCCGGAGGCGCTGACCCGCACCAATGCGCTGCTCGCCGGACAGGTGGACCTGATCGAGACCCCCGCGCCGGACGCCGTGCCGCAACTGAAGTCGGCCGGAATGAAGATCGTGACCAACGTCACGCCGCATGTCTGGAACTACCACCTCTCCGTGCTGCCCGGCTCGCCGTGGACGGACGTCCGCCTGCGCAAGGCGCTGAACCTCGCGGTGGACCGTGACGGCGTGGTGGAGCTGATGAACGGCCTCGCCCAGCCGGCCAAGGGGCAGGTGGACAAGACGAGCCCGTGGTTCGGCAAGCCCAGCTTCGACCTGAAGTATGATCCAGCGGCCGCCAAGAAGCTGGTGCAGGAGGCGGGCTACTCGAAGGAAAAGCCGCTCAAGACCACCTTCATCATCGCCGCCGGCGGCACCGGCCAGATGCTCTCCCTGCCCATGAACGAGTTCCTGCAGGCGAGCTTCAAGGAGATCGGCATCGACGTGGAGTTCAAGGTGGTGGAGCTGGAGGCGCTCTACACCGCCTGGCGAAAGGGGGCGAAGGACCCGATGAACGAGGGCATCACCTCCAACAACATCGCCTATGTCACCTCCGACCCGCTCTACGCCCTCATCCGCTTCTTCGATTCGCGGCAGGTGGCGCCGGTGGGCGTGAACTGGGGTTATTATTCCAACCCCAAGGTGGACGCCCTCATCGACGAGGCAAAGCGCACCTTCGACACCAGGAAGCAGGATGAACTGCTCGCCCAGGTCCATCAGCAGGTGGTGGACGACGCCGTTCTGGTCTGGGTGGTGCACGACGTGAACCCGCACGCCCTCTCCCCCAAGGTGAAGAGCTTCGTGCAGGCCCAGCACTGGTTCCAGGACCTCACCACCATCGGCCTCAACTGAGGCCTTCTCCCCAAACGCAAAGGGCGCCCCGTGGGGCGCCCTTTTTCGTTCCGGGAGCGCGATCAGAGGATCTGCGCGGCGTCCTCGAAGGCGAGGCGCGGCAGGCGGGGCATCACCTTGGAGGCATCGCCATGGCCGATGGCGGCGATGAAATTGGTCTTGGTGGTGCCACCGGGGAAGAATTCCGCATCCACCTTGGCGGCGTCGAAGCCGGAGATGGGGCCGACATCGAGGCCCAGTGCGCGGGCGGCGAGGATGAGATAGGCGCCCTGCAGCGAGGAGTTGCGGAAGGCGTGGGGCTCGATCATCCCGGGATTGTTGATGAACAGGTCGCGGAACTGCGGATAGTGCGGGAACAGCTCGGGGATCTTGTCGTGGAAGTCGAGGGCGTAGCCGATGATGGCCACCACCGGCGCGGCGAGGATCTTGTGGTTGCTCTCCGGCAGGGCCGGGCGCAGGCGCTCCTTGGCTTCCGGGGTGGTGAGGAACACATAGCGGGCGGGCGCGGTGTTGGCGGAGGTCGGGCCGTACTTCACCAGATCATAGAGCGCGCGCACTTCCGCCTCGCTGACGGGGGCATCGGTCCAGGCGTTCTGGGTCCGGGCGGCGAGGAAGAGGCGGTCGATAGCGGCGGCATCAATGGCCGGAGTGACGGTCTGCGACATGGGGGGCATCCAATTTGAACCGGCGGGCGCACGGAGGTGCGTTGGTGATGCAAAGGACGTAGGACCGCGCGTCCCCGCCGGCAACGGCCTCGCTTCGCAAGAGGCCATTGCGTTTGTGCAATGCCGCAACGGGAGGCGGGATTCATCATCGATGCTGATGCGCCTGCCACGTCATTTGATGGCGCACGGGCGCGCCGAGGCTCTATAAGTCGCGCCGGCGCAGGGCCTGTCTCGCCGCGCCGCCACCCCGCTTCATGCCCGCGAGCAAGCCATGATGTCCCCTGCTGCGCCCGTCCCCGCCTTGCCCGTTGAGGATCCCTATCTGGAGCGCGTGCGCGAGCATGTGCGCGCTTTGCCCGAGAGCGGGATCGTGGAGGTGATGAATTACGGCCGCGACCGGCGCGGCATGATCCCGCTGTGGGCCGGCGAGGGCGACGTGCCCACCCCGCCCTTCATCTGCGAGGCGGCCGCATCCGCCCTCCACGCGGGCGAGACCTTCTACACCTGGCAGCGCGGCCTGCCGGAGCTGCGCGCCGCCATCGCCCGCTACATGAGCGGGCTCTACGGCGTGCCGGAAGCGCCGGAGCGCTATTTCGTCACCGGATCGGGCATGCAGGCCATCCATGTGGCCATGGCGCTGGTGGCCGGGGCGGGGGACGAGGTGCTCATTCCCTCCCCCACCTGGCCCAACGCCGCGGCGGCAGCACAGAAGGCCGGCGCGCGCGCCGTCTATGTGCCCTTCAACTATGGCCCCCAAGGCTTCACCCTCGACCATGACCGCCTCGCCTCGGCCGTGACACCCGCGACCCGCGCCATCTTCCTCAACACCCCGGCCAATCCCACCGGCTTCGTGGCGACGCTGGATGACCTCAGGGCGGTGCTCTCGCTCGCCCGCCGCCATGGCCTGTGGATCATCGCCGACGAGATCTACGGCCGCTTCTATTATGGCGAGGCGGGGCGGGCGCCGTCCTTCCACGACATCATGGACGAGGAGGACCACATCCTTTTCGTCCAGACCTTCTCCAAGAACTGGGCCATGACCGGCTGGCGCATCGGCTGGCTGGAAGCGCATCCGCGCCTCGGCCAGATCATCGAGAATCTCATCCAGTATTCCACCTCCGGCGTCGCCGCCTTCATGCAGCGCGGTGCCATCGCGGCGCTGGATCAGGGCGAGCCCTTCGTGGCCGAGCAGATCGCCCGCGCCCGGCGCGGCCGTGATCTCGTGGGCGATGCGCTGCTCGCCACCGGCCGGGTGGATCTCGTGAAGCCGCCCGGCGCCTTCTACCTCTTCTTCGGCATCGAGGGCCGGCGCGACGTGCGCAGCCTGGGCCTCACGCTGGTGGACGAGGCCAACGTGGGCCTCGCCCCCGGCACGGCTTTCGGTCACGGCGGCGAGGGCTTCATGCGCCTGTGCTTCGCGCGTGGCGATGCGCAGCTCGCCGAGGCGAGCCGGCGGCTCGTGAACTGGCTGGAGCGGACCCGGCCGCCGGGATCGGACGCCGCGTGAGGGGCTTGCCCTTCCGGATGCGGTCTGCCGCCTCGGCGGCGGTGACGCTGGGGGCCGGCGCTCTTGGCGGCGGCGCCTTCGCGCTGCTCGGCCTGCCGGCGGCATGGATCTCGGGCTCGCTCGTCGCCTGCATCGGCCTCGCGCTGGCCGGGGTGCGGATCGTGCTGCCGGAATGGCTGCACTTCCTCGCCTTCGTGGTGCTCGGTACCTCCATGGGCACCATGCTGACGCCGGAGACCTTCGCCCGCGCCGCCACCTGGCCGGTGAGCATGGCGTGCCTCGGGGCCAGCGTGCTCGGTACCATGGCGGGTGCAACGCTGTTTCTCACCCGCATCGCGGGCTGGAGCCGGGAGACCGCCTTCTGGGCCTCCGCGCCTGGCGCCTTCGGTACGGTCGTGGCCATGGCGGCGGATACCAGCGCGGACCTGCGGCAGGTGGCCTTCGCCCAGACGCTGCGCCTGTTCCTGCTGGTGGCGGCCCTTCCCAACGTTCTGGCCGCGCTCGGCCTGACGGCAGGTGGCGTGCCGCCGCCGCCCCATGTCTCGACCCTGGGCGAGATCGTCGTCCTCATCGTCGTCTGCACCGGCGCGGCGCTGCTCGCGGCGCGGCTCAAGCTCCCGGGCGGGCTGATCCTCGGGGCGCTGGCCGGCAGTGCCGTGCTGCATGCCACGAGCCTGTCCACCGCCGTGCTGCCCTCGGGCCTGCTCATCCCGGCATTCGTCGTGCTGGGCGCCAGCGTGGGCGTGCGCTTCATCGGCACGTCGCTCACCACCATCCGGGCCTATGTGCTCGCCTCGCTGGGAGCCTTCCTGGTGGCGGTGGCGATCTCCACCCTGTTTGCCGTGCTCGCCGCCTGGCTGACGGGGGACGATCTCGGCAAGCTCGTTACTGCCTTCGCGCCCGGCGCGCTTGAAGCCATGACGGCCCTCGGCTTCGCCATGGGCTACGACCCGGCCTTCATGAGCGCGCACCACCTGTTCCGCTTCGCCGGCCTGTCGGTGGCCCTGCCGGTGGCGGCCCGGCTGATGTTCGCCGCCGCCGAGGAGGCAGGGCGGGACCACACGCAATAGTGTCCTGAAACCTCCCTCTGCGGGGTTGCAGCGCCCGGTTACCGACAGCACACACTCGCCACGCTTCCGTATCGTGAAGTGCGTGTTGGAGATGACGCCTTGCGTATCCTTGATGATCTCGCCCTGCTCGTGGGCCGGCTTTTTCTCGCCGCCCTGTTCCTGCCCTCGGGCATCAGCAAGCTGAGCAATCTCTCCGGCTTCACCGGTTTCCTGGCCGGCAAGGGCGTTCCCGTGCCGCAGGTGCTTGCGCCGATCGCCGCCGCGACCGAGGTGGTCGGGCCGCTGCTGTTGATCGTGGGGCTCTTTCCGCGGGCGACCGCCATCTGGATGGCCGGCTTCACCGTTGTCGCGACGATGGTCTCGCACCTGTTCTGGACGTTCCCCGACGCCGCTGCCCAGGCGGCCCAGCAGACCCAGTTCCTCAAGAACGTGGGCATCATCGGCGGATTGCTGATCTATTTCGCGGCCGGCCCCGGCGCGATCGCCATCGGCGGCAAGAAGGTCGGCTGAAGAGGCGATGCGGCCTGGACGGGCCGCTCAGCCTTCCCCATAGCGGTGAAGTTCGGAGCCGTGGCGCCTCAGCCACGCTTCCGCTTCCTTCCGGTTGGGGCAGACCTGCTCCACCAGCCGCCAGAAGCGCACCCCGTGGTTCATCTCCAGGCGGTGCGCCACTTCGTGCGCCGCGAGATAGTCCAGCACGAACGCGGGCGCGAGGATCAGCCGCCAGGAGAAGGAGAGGTCGCCGCGCGCCGAGCACGAGCCCCAGCGGCTCGCCGTGTCGCGCAGCGTCAGCCGGCCGACCTCGACCCGAAGCGCACCGGTATAATGCTTGACCGCGGCGGCGAGATCGCGCCGCGCCTCCTTCTTCAGGAAGTCCTGCACGCGCCGGGCGATGTGCGGCGCTTCCCCCGCGACGCAGAGCGTGGGCATGCCGCGGCCGGGCTCGATCCACACCGTGCCGCGCGCATCGGGACGATGGACGATGCGATGGGGCTCGCCGCGGAGGGGAATGACGGCACCGTCCACGAACGGCACCGCCTCCGGCAGGCGCACGAGGCGCACCCGGACCCATTCGCGATGCCGCTCCACGAAAGCGCGGGCGAAGGACAGCGCGACGTGCGGCGGCGCCGTCAGGGTCACGTCGCGGGAGGTGGCGCGGACCCTCAGCGTCAGCCGGCGCGCCTGCGGATGGCGCCGAACCATGACGCGCAGCAACTCGTCATCGAGCTCAAGCTCGATGGTCTCGGCGCCGGTGGAAAGCGGCGTCTTGCGGTCCTCATTGCGAGTCTGGCGACGAAACAGCATTGGACAGCCGGAGCGAAGTTACCTCCGGCATCTTCACAAGATTTGCGCCCGCCCGCCAGTACTAAGTCGGCGCAATCCGGGGATAAAGCGCGGTCACTTTCTTGTTGAGCGCGAACACGTCCGGCTCTTCCTCTCCGGCGGCTTCCGGGGCCGGGCGGTCCGGCATGGGGCGAGCGCGACCGTCGCGGCGGAATTCCTGGGAGAGGATGAAGTCGGAGATGCGGGGGGCGATCTCCGAGCGGAAGCGCGAGCCGTTGAAGACGCCGTAATGGCCGACGCCGGGCTGCTCCCAATGGGCGCGCATGTCCTCTGGAATCCGCGGGCACAGCTTGTGCGCGGCCTTGGTCTGGCCGATGCCGGAGATGTCGTCCTTCTCGCCTTCCACCGTCATCAGCGCGACGCGGTGAATGGCCTCCGGCTTCACCACCTGCGAATGATGCATGATCTCGCCCTTGGGCAGGGCATGGGTGATGAAGACATTCTCCACGGTTTCCAGGTAGAAATCCGCGGTGAGGTCCATGACGGCGAGGTACTCGTCGTAGAAGTCGCGGTGCTTCTCCGCCGAGTCGCCGTCGCCCTTCACCAGGTGCCGGAACAGGTCCCAGTGGGCCTGAAGGTGCCGGTCGAGGTTCATGGACATGAAGCCGTTCAGCTGCAGGAAGCCCGGATAGACCTCGCGCAGCGCGCCGGGATGCGGCCACGGCACCGTGGTGATGACATTGCGGCGGAACCAGTCGATGCCACGGTCCTTGGCGAGGGCGTTCACCGCCGTCGGCGCCTCGCGCGTATCGATGGGACCGCCCATGAGCACCATGGACCTCGGCACGAAGGGGTCTTCCTCCGCTTCCATGCGGGCGATGGCCATCATCACAGGCACCGCCGGCTGGCACACGGCCATCACGTGGCAGTTGCCGCCCATGCGGTGGAAGATGGAGATGAGGTAGTCCACATAATCGGACAGGTTGAAGCGGCCTTCCGACATGGGCACCAGCTTGGCGTCGATCCAGTCGGTCACGTAGACGTCGTGGGTCGGCAGCATGGCCTCCACCGTGCCGCGCAGCAGCGTGGCGTGGTGGCCCGACACCGGGGCGACGATGAGCAGGCGCGGCTGCGGACGGCGCGGCGGATATTCGAATGCGCGCTCGAAATGCAGCAGCCGGCAGAAGGGGCGCTCCCACACGGTGTTGACGTGGATCGGCACATTCTGGCCGCCGGCCGAGGTATGAGTAATGCCCCAGTCCGGCTTCCCGTAGCGGCGCGTGGTGCGCTCGAACAGCTCGCAGGCGGCCGCCATGGACTTGCCGATGGTGGTATGCGAGACGGGGTTGATCGGGTTCTTCAGGAACATCCGGCTGGCGTCAGCCATCGCCCGGGACGGGTTGAGCGCGGCATAGCCCATCTCGTACATCCAGTAGAGCGGCGTCGAGAGCCCGACGTCGCCTTGGCGCGGCAGCCGGGTGGCACTTGCGAACTCGCCGATTGCCATGAGTGGTCCTCACCGTTACTGCCTGCCTAGAAAGGCGGCACGTTGACGCAAGCGTGAGCCGACTTCCAAGGTTGGTCAATGCCGACAAAAGACATAGGCCGCTATTGTTCGGCTGCTATGGCACTAGGGTCACTATTCCCTTTCCAGAGGCTTGCTCACCTGCATCGGGACACCGGAATCGCTACCCCATGACCACAGCCTTTATAACGCCGCCCAACGGCAGATCGTTCGGCCTGCGCCTCGACACGCTCATTCGCCTGCGGTGGCTGGCCATTTCGGGCCAGATTGCGGCGCTGATCGTGGTCAATCTCGGCCTCGGCTTCCCATTGCCGCTGACCTCCTGCCTTGCGGTGGTCGGCCTCTCCGCGCTGGTGAATGTCCTGCTGCGAGTGAAATATCCCGTGGCCCGCCGGCTCGGGGACGCGGCGGCAGGACCGCTGCTCGCCTATGACGTGCTCCAGCTTACGGCTCTGCTTTATCTGACGGGCGGACTGAAAAACCCGTTCGTCCTGCTCTATCTGGCGCCGGTGATGATCTCCGCCACCGCCCTCGCCTGGAGCACGACCGTGCTGCTCGGCATCCTCGCGGTCGCCTGCGCCGGCGCGGTGGGGCTGTGGACTCGCCCGCTGCCATGGGCCGGTGCCGATGTGCCGGTGCTGCCGGACCTGTATCTCGCCGGTATATGGGTGTCTCTGTCCGTGGCGGTCGGCTTCATCGGCATGCATGCGTGGCGCGTGGCGGAGGAGGCGCGGGAGCTTGCCGACGCACTGGCGGCGACCGAACTGGTGCTGGCCCGCGAACAGCACCTCACCGCCATCGACGGCCTCGCCGCCGCCGCCGCCCATGAATTGGGCACGCCGCTTTCCACCATCGCCTTGGTGGTGAAAGAGATGCATCGCTCCATCGGCAACGACAGCCCCTACAGCGAGGATGTGGCGCTGTTGCGCGATCAGGTGGCACGCTGCCGTGACATCCTGCAGACGCTCACCTCGCTCAGGTCCGGCGATGCGCCGTTCGACCGCATGCCCCTTGCCCTGCTGCTGGAGGAGGTGGTGGAGCCGCACCGCAATTTCGGCATCACCATCGCCGTCTCGGTGAAGGACGATCCGGACGCGCCGGTCATCGCCCGCAATCCGGGGCTGCTCTACGGCCTCGGCAATCTCGTGGAGAATGCGGTCGATTTCGCCGCGACCCGGGTGGACATCAGCGCCCAGTGGACCCCGTCGGGCCTCGACATCGTCGTCGCCGATGACGGCCCCGGATTCTCGCCGGAGATTTCCGGCCGCATCGGCCAGCCCTACGTCACCTCCCGCGCCCGCGAGCGGCAGGATGCGGACCTTGAGGCGGAGAGCGGCCTCGGCCTCGGCTTCTTCATCGCCAAGACGCTTCTGGAGCGCACCGGGGCGAATTTGACCTTTGAAAACCGCCCTCCGCCGGCCACCGGCGCGGTCATCGGCATTCACTGGCCGCGCAATGCGTTGGCGATCGAAGTGGATGGGGACGCGACAAAGGGACGCGGATCGGATTAATCTACGGGGATATCGGCGTAAAAGCCGCAGAGCCCCGAGCTTGTTTTGCCGGCATTGCCGATGAGGGATTGAGGAAGACGCGATGAACGAGATGCCTGAGGTGGGGGAAGACCGATCGGTTCTGATCGTCGATGATGATCGGTCCTTCCTCCAGCGCCTCGCGCGGGCCATGGAAGCCCGTGGCTTCGAGGTGGCCACCGCCGAGACGGTGGCGGACGGCCTCGCCCGCGTCGAAGCCTCGGCCCCGGCCTACGCCGTGGTGGACATGCGCCTCGGTGACGGCACCGGCCTCGACGTGATCTCGGCCCTGAAGAAGCACCGCCCCGGTGCCCGCGCCATCGTCCTCACCGGCTATGGCAACATCGCCACCGCAGTCACGGCGGTGAAGCTGGGCGCGGTGGATTACCTCGCGAAGCCCGCCGATGCGGACGACGTGGTGGCGGCGCTCCTCGCCAATGCCGATCACAAGCCGACCCCGCCCGAGAATCCCATGTCGGCGGACCGGGTGCGCTGGGAGCACATCCAGCGGGTCTATGAATTGTGCGGCCGCAACGTGTCCGAGACCGCCCGCCGCCTGTCCATGCACCGCCGCACCCTGCAGCGGATTCTGGCCAAGCGGGCGCCGCGGTAGCGGCTCCCGCCAAGGCAAGTGCGCGGGCGCCGCGCTAGCGGCTCCCGCCAAGGCAAGGGCGCGGGCGCCGTGCTAGCAGTTTCCGTCGGCTGAGCGAGCGGGCTACAGGTCTGCCCGCAGCAGATCCGGGTCGTAGAGCACGGCAAGGCGGGTGGCGGCGGCGCGGGCGAAGCGCAGCGTCAGCGCCTTGCGGGTCGCAGCCGGCAGGGGATGGAGCGGGGCCGGCCTCAGGCATTCGGCCCCGAACGCATCGGCGACGAAGAGGCCGGTGTCCTCGGGCAGGATCTCCACCGGGAAATCCATCGGAACGGCGAACATCAGCCGGTCGCAGAAATCGCGGTATTCGTGCCACTTGGCGTCGGTGCGGAAATCCGTCACCGACGACTTGATCTCGATGATGGTGATCTCGCCCTTCGCACCCAAAGCGAGAATGTCGGCCCGCCGCCCGCTCACCAGCGAGAATTCCGGCAGCCCGGCCATGCCCGACAGCGCCAGATGGCGCAGCACGCCGCGCTGGACCGCCCGGGCGGTCTCCGACTGGCGGCCATCCGGCCGGGGGTCGGGCGGGAGCGCGCGCATGGCCGCCTCAGGACGCCGCCTTCAACGCCTCGGCCTCGTCATGCGTGGGCTCGGGGGCGAAGGCGCGCTTGATGGCGGCATTGAGTTCGCCGCCGAACACGAAGATGGAGGCGGTGAGGTAGAGGAAGACCAGCGCGATCATCACCGAGGCGAGGCCGGCATAGGTGGTGACGTAGTTGGCCGGGAATTCCGCCAGATAGAAGCCGAACGCCGACGCGCCGACCAGCCACATCACCAGCGTCACCAGAATGCCGGGCGCCACCTCCGCGAGCTTGCGCCGCCCGGCCGGCAGCCACAGATGCGCCACCAGCAGCGACACCACCAGGATGATGGAGGTGGCGCCGAAGCGCAGCACGGTGATGGTGCCTGAGAAACGCTTGAGCGCCGGCACCTGCGCCACCGCCGTCTGCCACAAGAGCGGCCCCAGCACGACGAGGAAGGAGAGCGCCAGCATGGCGGCGGCGGCGATCAGCACGTATCCGATCGATTCCAGCCGCAGCCAGTACCAGGCCCGCATCTCCTTCATGCCGTAGGCACGGTTGAGGCCGATGCGCAGGCTCTCGATGCCGTTGGAGGAGAAATAGAGGGCCAGCACCACGCCATAGGTGAGCACGTCCGTGCGCACCTGGTTCACCACATTGTAGATCTCGCGGGAGATGGGGCCGGCCACCTGCTCCGGCCACGTCTCCAGAATGAGCTGGATGGTTTCCTGCGCCAGTGGCCGCAGGTCGAGGAAGCCGGCGAGCGCGGTGACGAAGATGAGAAACGGGAACAGGGACATGAGCGCCGACAGGGCGATATGGCTGGCAATGGCCCAGCCGTCGTCGGCGGAGAAGGTCCAGAACGCATCCAGAACGATATGGTAGATGCGCCGCAGCATGTGGTCTCCCGTTTCAAGTCACATCGGGCTTTCCGGGCGGAATGGCAAGCGCCCGGGCCGCCTGTCCACCGCCCGGCTGGTGGCGGCGGCGCCCTTCGGCTAAACAGCGAGGACAGGTCGCCTGCCCCTCCGGTGCCCGGACCCCGCCGAGATCCCCATGCCGCGCCAGCCCGAGTCCCCGGCTGATCCGCCCCCGGCCCCACCCCCGGCTGAAGCCCCCGGGGCCGCGCCTTCTCCGGCCGCGTCTTTGAATGCAACGCCGCTGGACGCCCCGCGCGTTCCCACGCTGCGGGAGCGAATGGGCACCCTCATCGCGCCGGGCCATCTCAAGCTCGCCCTGCGGGCCACCATCGCCGGCATCGTCACCTATCTGCTGGCGGAGCAGTTTTCCCTGCCCAACGGCTATTGGGCGGTCCTCACCGCCATCCTCGTCGTGCAGGCGACGCTGGGCGCTAGCCTGTCGGTGGCCATCGACCGGGCGCTGGGAACGCTGGCGGGCGGCGTCGTCGGCGTGGCCGGGGCCATGTTGGCGGGCGGGTCGCCGCTCGAAACGGTGCTCGTGCTCGCGGTGGCGGTGTTCATCGCGGCGGCGCTGGCGGCGCGCTCGACCAGCTTCAAGCTGGCCCCCGTGACGGTGGTCATCGTCATGCTCGCCCATCCCGGCGACGTGGCGCCTTGGATCTCCGGCCTGACGCGGGTGGCGGAGATCGCGCTCGGCGGCGTCGTGGGGCTGCTGTGCGCCATCCTGATCCTGCCCGAACGTGCGCTGGGGAAACTCTTTCCCCATTGCGCCAAGGCGCTGCGTCTCACTGCCCAGTTGCTGGACCTCGGGCGCGGCGGGCTTCTGGGGCAAGGGCTCGACCCCTCGGCCATCGACCGGCTCAACGCCGGGGCGCGCCTTGCCCTGCGCGCGGCCGACCTGCGGCTGGTGGAGGTGCGGGCGGAGCAGGCCGGTCGCCTGACCACCCAGACCGATCCGGCACCCGTGGTGCGCGGCGCCCGGCGGCTGTGGCATTCCGCCATCATCCTGCTGCGCAATGCGGACCGGCCGCTGGACGAGCCCGTCGCGGGCCTCGTCTCCGCCGCCCTCACCGCTGCGACGGTGGCCCTCTCGGCCCACATGACGGCCATCGCGGACCGGCTCGACGGCCAGCCCGCGCCTGATCTCTCCACCCGCGCCGATGCGGCTGGGGCGGCGGTGGCGGCGCTGGAGGCGCGCATCGAGCAGCTCAACACGCAAGGCGCGTTGGGCGGGGTGAGTTCGGAGGCGTTGACCGCCCTCTTCTCGGCGGTCTCGGCCTGCGTCCACATGCGCGAGAACCTGGAGGACCTGTCCGCCCGCCTCGCCGAAGTGCAGGGCGAGGCCCCCTGACCGGGCGACGCTGATCCGCCGCACGGCGAAAGTCGGATCGACCGCGCCGGCGGATGCCGTATCAAGGCGCATGCGCCGCACCCTTCGCAGGCGCAGCGCCTGATCCGGAGCAATCCCGGCTTTCGTAATCAGGCGTTGCCTTGGCCCGGTTCCGGGGCAAGGATAGGTCAATTGCGCAATGCACAATCAAGGGGGAGAGTTCATGTCCGCCAGCGCTGCCGTTCAGTCCGTCGCGACAGAAGAGTTCGATGCCGTTGCGCTCGGGCGGGCCGCCACCGACAGCCTGGAGAAGCTGCTGGCCGAGGCGACCTCCCTCGTGAAGGCCAAGGTGACGGACGGCGGGCGCATCTCCTCCGTCCTGCTGGAGAAGGAGCAGCGCGCCACCCACGGTCTCGCCTGGCTCGCGACCTATGTCTTCTCCGTGCGCGAGCTGGTGCATTACGCCGACCGCCTGACCGAGATGGGCAAGTTCGGCGATACCGAGAAGCTGATCGTGCAGATCGGCCTCGGCGAGTATCTCGCGCAGATCCTCGGCGGCATTCCCATGAGCCAGGGCGAGATCGTGCGGTTGCCCGATCTTTACGTCTCCGGCGCGACCATTGCGGCGCTGGCCGCCGAGCCGGCCATCGCGGCGCTGGTGGAGAACGGCAACACGGCGGCCAGCCGCGCCGCGCTCGCCGACATCATCCGCGACGCGCATCTCGCCGGCACCATCGGCGAAGCGGGCCTCGACGAGACCACCGAGGCGATGCGCACCGAGATGCACCGCTTCGTGGAGGCGGAGGTCGCCCCCCACGCCCATGAGTGGCACCTGAAGAACGATTACATCCCGCTGGAGATCATCGCCCAGCTCTCCGAGATGGGCGTGTTCGGCCTCACCATCCCTGAGGAATTCGGCGGCCTCGGCCTGCCGAAGGAGGCCATGTGCGTCGTCACCGAGGAACTGTCGCGCGGCTACATCGGCGTCGGCTCGCTCGGCACCCGCTCGGAGATCGCGGCGGAGCTGATCCTCGCCGGCGGCACCGATGAGCAGAAGGGCCACTTCCTGCCCAAGATCGCCTCGGGCGAAATCCTCCCCACGGCGGTGTTCACCGAGCCCAACACCGGCTCGGACCTCGCCTCGCTGCGCACCCGCGCGGTGAAGGAGGGAGACGTCTACAAGGTTAACGGCAACAAGACCTGGATCACCCATCCGGTCCGCGCCGACATCATGACCCTTTTGGTGCGCACCAATCCGGCGGAGCCCGGCTACAAGGGCCTGTCCATCTTGCTCGCCGAAAAGCCGCGCGGCTCGGACGAGAACCCGTTCCCGGCCGAGGGCATGACCGGCGGCGAGATCGAGGTGCTCGGCTATCGCGGCATGAAGGAATACGAAATCGGCTTCGACGGCTTCACCGTGCCGGCGAAGAACTTGCTCGGCGGCGAGGAGGGGCAGGGCTTCAAGCAGCTCATGACCACCTTCGAGAGCGCCCGCATCCAGACCGCCGCCCGCGCCGTGGGCGTGGCCCAGGCGGCCATGGAAGTCGGCCTGAAATATGCCCAGGAGCGCATCCAGTTCGGCAAGGCGCTCATCAACTTCCCCCGCGTTGCCGACAAGATCGTGATGATGGCGGTGGAGACCATGATCGCCCGCCAGATCACCTATTTCGCCGCCCGCGCCAAGGACGAGGGGCGCCGGACGGACCTCGAGGCCGGCATGTCCAAGCTGCTCGGCGCGCGCGTCGCCTGGGCAGCGGCGGACAACGCCTTGCAGATCCACGGCGGAAACGGCTTCGCGCTGGAATATCCGGTGTCGCGCATCCTGTGCGACGCGCGCATCCTCAACATCTTCGAGGGCGCGGCGGAAATCCAGGCGCAGGTCATCGCCCGCCGCCTGCTGGACGGCGGCAACTGAGCGCGGCGGGCGACGAAGGTCCCTTCAATCGAGCTGGGAGCGGACGCTTTCGTCCGCTCCCGCTTTCGTCCGCTCCCGCTTTCGTCCGCTCCCGCTTTCGTCCGCTCCCGCATGGAGCCGTGACCCGGCGCTTCAGGCGAGCCGGGCGGCGTTGTCCTGCGCGTAGGTCGCGAGTGACCGAGGTGCGTGGCCCGTCAGGGTCTCCACATCGCCGGTGATGCGCGCCGTCCATCCCTCGCGGACGGGATGGAACAGGGTGGCGAGGAAGCGCGCATAGGGCTCCGGAACGCCCGCGCCCGTGAGGATGCCGACGAAACCGTCGTCGTCCACCGGCGTATAGGCGATGGCCTTGCCCGTCACCCGCGAGAGGACGGCCGCCGCCTCGCCATAGCTCAGCGCCTCGGGGCCGGTGAGGTTGAAGGCGCGCCCATCGAAGCGGTCCGTGGTGAGGGCCGCGGCGGCGCTTTCGGCGATATCGCGGGTGTCGATGAAGCTCGTCTTGCCGTCGCCTGCGGGCACCGCGATCACGCCATGGTCGATGCCGGGCTTCCAGAAGGTGTGGAAATTGTCCGCGAACCAGTTCGGCCGCACGATCACGAACGGCGTCCCGGAGCGCTCCAGTGCCAGCTCCACCTGCCGGTAGGGGATGGCCTCGTCCGCATCGACGCCCAGCGCGGTCATCAGCACCACCTTCACCTTGCGGGCGGCGGCGGCCTCGATCACCGGCAGGAGCCGGCCGGTGATGTCGAGGGAGCCGGTGGGGGCAAGTAGAAACACCCGGTCGACGCCCTCGAAGGCAGTCGCGAAGGTGGACGGGTTGTCCATATCGACCGCCACGCCCTGCGCTCCGCCAACGGCCGTGCCCGTGCGGGAAGCGGCCTTCACCTGCTCACCCTTCGCGAGAAGGGTCGCCACCAGCGGCTGGCCCACATTGCCATTGGCGGCGAAAACCAAAATCTGACCGGACATGATGGCTCTCCTGCTGGCCGGCGCACGGCGGCGCGGCGCCCAAGGATAGGTTTCAATTTGAAACCAGCTTCCGATCGGATACATACTCTTGCGCGACAGAGCCCAAAAGAGAGCACTTCGAACTCACATGGTCACTTCCGGGAAACCGCAGGACATCCAGATGCGAGGCGACGACAGCTGCCGCCTTGCCTGGCCGCTCGACGTCTACGAGGCGCAATGCCCCACGCGCATGGTGCTGGACCGGATCGCCGACAAATGGGCGGTCCTGATCCTCGACCGTCTGCGCGAGGGGCCGGTGCGGTTCAACCACCTGAGGCGGGACATCAAGGGCATCTCGCAGAAGGTGCTGTCGCAGACGCTGAAGAAGCTGGAGCGTGACGGCCTCCTCTCGCGGGCGGTCTTCCCCACGGTGCCGGTCACGGTGGAATATGCGCTCACGCCCCTCGGTCGCACGCTGACCGACGCGGTGGCAGCCATCGCCCATTGGGCCGAGCACAACATGGATGCGGTGCTGGCCGCCCAGGCCGCCTATGACGCCCGGGCGGGGGGCGAAGCGGGGCTCTAATCCCCCTCGCTCTCGTCCGCCGCATCCGGTCCGGGCACGAATTCCAGAATGTCGCCGGGCTGGCAGCCGAGGGTTTCGCAGATGCGGGCGAGCGTATCGAAACGCACGCCGCGAACCTTGCCGGACTTGAGCAATGAGACGTTCTGCTCGGTGATGCCGATGCGCTCGGCAAGCTCGCGCGAGCGCATCTTGCGGCGCGCCAGCATCACGTCGAGATTGACGATGATGGGCATGGTGCTCCCATAGCCTCCCCGCTCAGATGAAGCTCGCGTTTTCTTCGGCGATCCGCGCCGCCTCGCGCATGACCGCGCCCACCCCGATGACGAGCAGCCCGACGATCACCGCCACCACGTCATGGCTGGAGATCGAGATGGCGATGGCCCGCGCGCCCGGCGGGTTGCCGAGGGTGAGGGCGATGCTCAGCGCCACCCCGATGAAGGGCGCGATCAGCCCCTGAAGCGCCACGGCCGCGCCGAAGCGCTCCAGCCGGACCGCCAGCACGGCGGAGATGAGTTCGCCGCGCCCGAAATCCCGGAAGATCTGGCGCACCTGAAGCAGGCCGTAGGCGAGGATGCCGAGCGGGATCGCGGAAATCGCGAGGCCGGCGGCGAGGCTCGCGCCATCGAGCGCCACCGGATGCCCGGCGAGGCCGACGCGCGGGACGATCACCCGCTCCACCAGCCCCGGCGACAGCCAGATGCCGAGGCCGAACGCCACCAGCAGCAGCAGGACCACAAGGGTGGCGACGGACAGAGCGCGGCCGAGGCGCACGACGCGGTGGAGTCTGGGATCGAGGGGCGGAGGTGACATGCGTGGCCTTTCCTTGACGCATTCATTTTTTATCGTAAAACAGCAATTATTCAACCCAAAATGAGAGATCGAATGCGTTTCTTTCCCGCCCTTGCGCGCTCCTTGCGGCCGCTCGCCTTGTTGACGTTTGTTCTATCGGTGGCGGCCTGCTCCCATGTGCCGATCAGTTCCCTGCCGCAGCTGGCCACGCTCGATCTCGAGACGGCGGACCTCACCGTCCTGCGCGCGGCCGTGCGCGCGCCGAAGGAGATCGCCCCGGTGCCCGGCGGGGCGTTCGTCGTCATGTCTTACTGGCGACAGGGCGAGGAGGCCGGCAAGACCGTCGTGCAGGCAACGCTGGAGGTGGAGACGGACCCGAAGGCCCTCGCGGCGCTGAAGGAGGAGGAGCGGGCGGGCATGCGCATCACCGTCTTCCGGCTGACGGACGAGGGCCGGCGCAAGCTGGAGGCGGCGCGCAGCGCGGCGCTGGCGCTGAAATCGGACGAGCTGGCGAAGGGGCGGCGCGCCAGCGGGTCGCTCGCGGTGTCAGCGGAGGGCTGCGTGCGCGGCGCCCTGCCGGCCGGGCCGCTGCTGCTCAGCACCTATCTCCGCCTGAAGCCGGGCGGGAATTTCGTGACGCTGATCCAGGACATCGACCTTCGCGGGCTGCTCGCCCAGGCCGGCTCGGACGAGAGCGCCATGAAGCCTTGCGAAAATTGAAACCCTGCGAAAATTGAAACCCTGCGCCCGTCAGGCGGGGCTCAGGCCTCCTCGGCCGTTGGAATCTCCACCTCCATCGCCTCGTGGCCGGTGAGGCGGAAGAAGGCGCGCAGGGCGTCCGGTGTGAGCACGGTGGTGCGGGCATTGGTGAGCGGGTGGCAGCCCACGAGATCGGCGCGCATGAGCGCGGCGTCGATGGCGAAGCGGACCCGGCCGTCGGTGTCGTTGGCGAGCGCGAGCAGGCTCACCGAGCCGGGCAGGATGCCGAGATGCTCCATGAGCGCCTCGGGCGAGGCGAAGGACAGCGAGCCTTTTGCCCCGAGCGGCCCGCGCAGCGCCTTGAGGTTCACCGGGGTGTCCTCGGCCAGCGTCAGCAGGAAATAGGTTTTCTTCCCGTCGCGCAGAAACAGGTTCTTGGTGTGGGCGCCGGGAATGTCGCCGCGCAGCGCCTGCGATTCGGCCACCGTATGCACGGGCGGGTGATCATAGGTGGTGCCGGGGATGTCGTTCTGCGCGAGGAAAGCGAGAAGGGTATCGGGCGTGTGGGGCGTGTCGGACTTTTGGGTCATGGGCCGGTCGGGGCGGGAGGCAGGGGAAGCCAGCCTTAGACCCGTCCCGCCGCCTCGGGCAAGCCGACTACCGGCTTAAGGATCCCTGATCGGCCGCCCGCTCCAGCGGAGCCGGCGGCCTGTTGGATCAGCGGAGCTGGGTGAGGCAGGCGCCGGCCGCCTCGGCGGCGGGGCGGGCGTTGCTCATGGAGACGGCGCCGGACTGGACCAGGGCCTTGGTCTTCTCGGTCACGAGCGCGCGGGGGTCGGAAGCGCCGGCAAAGCCCGGCGCAGCGGCGGCATAGATCGCCTTGGCGTCGGCACCGAGGCCGGCGGCGCACTGGTCGGCGGCCGCCTTGTCGGCGAGCGCCGGGGCGGCGCAGGCGAGGGTGAGGGCAGCGGCGCAGAGCAGGGACTTCATGGGGTGTTGCCTCCAGTGGATTTCAGAACACGCGCGATCAGCGCACGCCGACGCGGTTCACCGGGCCGCCGGCATTCACGCCGGCTCCGGGCGCGACGCCGACACCGCGCGCACCGACGCCGACGCCGGGGGTGACGCCCACGCCGGGTGCACCTGCACCGGGCACGCAGCCGGCAGGATAGCCGGGCCGGGTGCAATAGACAGCAGCGCGCGCCGCGGGGGCCGCCGGACGGGCGACGCAGCCCTTCGGCACACCAACCGCCCTGCAATAGACCACGGCACCGGCCGGGGCGGTCGTCGCAAGCGTGACGACGGCGGCCGGAGGCAGCGCGGCGAGAGTTGCGGCAAGGAAAGCGGAACGTGTCAGCAGGCGCAGTCGCATGGGCGGCCTCGGCATCCTCAGAAGACACCTGTGCGTGACGCCCGGGGTGACATCGCGCCGAGGTGACTCCCGGTGACCTAGACGCCATCCTGTCATACCGCAATGGCGATTCTTGGCCTGACTGACGTCGGGTCGCTGCGGAACGACGAAGCGGAGGCGCGGGTGCCGGAACGGTTGGTGGTGCGGGTAGATCCGGCGGTGGATTGGATCGATGACGCGTGCGGACCGGAGGCGCGGGCTGCGCTCGCCGCCCATCCCGCCTTCCGGCCGGCGGTGGCGCGCCTCGTCGGCGAGATCAGCGCGCTATACAGCGGCAACCGCCTGCTCAATCGCCTGCTCAGTGATCGCGGCCGCAACATGCTGGGCCTGCTGGTGCTCTATCTCGATGCCCTGCCGCCAGCGGAGGGCGGCGGGCTCACCGCCGCGCGAATCGTCGCCCTGTGTACCGCCACCGGCGTCTGCAGCCGGGGCCGGGCGAAGGCGATGCTCGCCCTCATGCGCTGGGGCGGCTATCTGGCGTCGGCGGCGCCGACCGAGGACCGCCGGGTGAAGCCGCTGATGCCGCAGGCCAAGCTCGTCGCGCTCCAGCACAAGCGCTGGCGTCTCGTCTTCGAGGCCGGCAGCGCGCTCGATCCCGAACTCGCCCGGCTCGCTCCCCGGCTGGATGAGGAAACCTTCACGCGGTGTCTCGCGATCCTGTTGGGCGAGGCCTTCATCGCCGGCTTCCGGCCCGTCTCGGCCGCGATGGAGCTGGAGGATCTGGTGGATCGCGACGGCGGACTGATGGTGCTGATCGCCCTGCTGACCGCCGAGGGCTCCGGCACCGAGCCGCCCTCCATCGCCGATCTCTCGCGTCGTTTCCACCTGTCGCGGGCGCATGTGCTCGATCTGCTGCGGCTCAGCGAGGAGCGCGGACTGGTGGAGCGGGGCGCGCGCGGCACCGGCCGGCTCTCCCCTCTCGGCCGGGACGCGCTGGAGCGCTTCTTCGCCTGCATCTTCGCGGTGATGGGCGGGGCCGCCCGCGCCGCCGAGGCCCGTCTTCGCGTCTCGTGAAATCACCTTCGCCCGGAACGAGCTTTCGCTCCTGCACAATTTCCTTAAGACTAAGGTCGAAAGAGATGTGCGCCGCAGCGCGGCCGGTTTCGGGGGAAGACCATGACGGGTTTGGCACGATCAAGCGGCGTCGCGCCGCGCGCTGAGGATGTGAAGGACCAGCCGCTGCGTGACGATATCCGGCTGCTCGGCCGCATCCTCGGCGACACCGTGCGCGACCAGGAGGGCGGCGAGGTGTTCGACCTCGTGGAGCGCATCCGGCAATTGTCCATCCGCTTCCACCGCGACGACGACCAGGCGGCCCGCGACGAACTGGGCGCCCTGCTGGGCGCCCTGCCGGCGGACCGATCCCTCGATACCATTCGCGCCTTCAGCTATTTCTCCCACCTCGCGAACATCGCCGAGGACCAGCACCACATCCGCCGCAACCGCGCCCATGCCATCGCCGGCTCGGCGCCGCGCGCGGGCAGCCTCGCCAATGCCTTCTCCCGCGCCGAGCAGATGGGGATCGGCCGCGCGGCGTTGGCGGACTTCTTCTCCGGGGCGCTCATGAGCCCTGTGCTCACCGCTCACCCTACCGAGGTGCGGCGCAAGAGCACGCTCAACCGCGAGATGGAGATCGCCGCTGAACTCGACCGCCGCGAGCGCGTGGTGCCCACGCCGCAGGAGCGGGAGGAGGGCGAGGAGATCCTGCGCCGCGCGGTGCTGACCCTGTGGCAGACGGCGCTGCTGCGCCGCATCAAGCTGACCGTGCTGGACGAGGTGGCGAACGGCCTCTCCTATTATGACTACACCTTCCTCACCGAGGTGCCGCGCCTCTATTGCGCCATCGAGGATCGCCTCGCGGAAGAGGGCGGCGAATTGGATTTGCCCTCCTTCCTGCGCATCGGCAGCTGGATCGGCGGGGACCGCGACGGCAATCCCTTCGTCACCGCCCATGTGCTGAAGGAGACGGTGCGGCTGCACCGCGACCGCATTCTCGCCCATTACGAGGAGGAGCTGGTCGCGCTCGGGGCGGAACTGTCCCTCGCCCAGCGCCTCGTCAGCGTTTCCGAGGCCCTCACCGAACTCGCGTCCCGCTCCCCGGACCGCTCCCAGGAGCACCGGGAGGAGCCTTATCGCCTCGCCCTCGCCTATGTGCTGGAGCGCCTGCGCCAGACCGCCCGCAAACTGCGCGGCGAGCCCCTGTCGGCCGAAGGGCTCGCCCCCTATGCCACGGCGCAGGAGTTCCGCGCCGATCTCGACGTGATCGACGAGTCGCTCGTCGCCAACGGTTCGAAGGTGCTGGCGCGCGGGCGGCTGCGCCTGCTGCGGCGGGCGGCGGACTGCTTCGGCTTCCATCTCGCCTGCATCGACCTCCGGCAGAATTCGGACGTGCATGAGCGCGTCATCGCCGAGCTCTTGGAAAAGGCTGTGCCGGGCACGAACTATGCGGGCCTCGACGAGGAGGCCCGCATCGCCGTGCTCCTCCGGGAGCTGGCGACGCCGCGCCCGCTTGCCTCACCCTTCATCGCCTATTCGGAAGAGACCTGCTCGGAGCTCGACATCCTGCGCGAGGCAGCCACCGCGCACCGGGCACTGGGGCGCGAGGTGATCCCCAACGCCATCATCTCCAAGGCCGAGGGCGTTTCAGACCTCCTCGAACTGGCGCTGCTGCTGAAGGAAGTCGGCCTCGTCTCCAGCGACGGGGCGGGCGGTCTCGCCAGCGCGGTGAACATCATCCCCCTGTTCGAGACCATTTCGGACCTGAAGGCCTGCGCCGGCGTGATGGACCGCGCCTTCGCCATTCCCGCCTATCGCAAGCTGGTGGAAAGCCGCGGCGCCGAGCAGGAGGTGATGCTCGGCTATTCGGATTCCAACAAGGACGGCGGCTTCGTCACCTCCGGCTGGGAATTGTACAAGGCGGAGATCGGTCTCATCGAGGTGTTCGGGGCGCACAAGGTCCGGCTTCGCCTGTTCCACGGGCGCGGCGGCTCGGTGGGGCGCGGCGGCGGGCCGAGCTATGACGCCATCCTCGCCCAGCCGGGCGGGGCGGTGAACGGGCAGATCCGCATCACCGAGCAGGGCGAGATCATTGCCTCCAAATATTCAAACCCGGACGTGGGGCGGCGCAACCTGGAAATCCTGGTCTCGGCGACGCTGGAGGCGTCCCTGCTCCAGCCGCAATACAAGGCGCCGCGCACCGAATTCCTCACCGCCATGGAGGACATCTCGGACACGGCCTTCGCCGCCTATCGCAATCTCGTCTACGAGACCGAGGGCTTCGAGGACTATTTCTGGTCCTCCACCGTCATCAACGAGATCGCGACGCTGAACATCGGGTCGCGCCCGGCCTCGCGCGCCAAGACGCGCTCCATCGAGAAGCTGCGGGCCATTCCGTGGGTGTTCTCCTGGGCCCAGTGCCGGCTGATGCTGCCGGCCTGGTACGGCTTCGGCACGGCGGTGGAGGCGTTCGTGGCGCGGCGGCCGGATTATGGCCTCTCCTTCCTCAAGGCCATGCAACACGAGTGGCCCTTCTTCCGCACGCTCCTGTCCAACATGGACATGGTGCTGGCCAAAAGCTCGCTCGCCATCGCCTCGCGCTATGCGGAACTGGTGCCGGACGTGGAGCTGCGCACCGCCATCTTCGGCCGCATCCGCGCCGAATACGAGCTGACGCTGAAGCACCTGCTCGCCATCATGGACCAGCAGAAGCTGCTGGAGGGCAATCCACTGCTGGACCGCTCCATCCGCAACCGCTTCCCCTATCTCGACCCCCTGAACCACCTGCAGGTGGAACTGCTGCGCCAGCACCGCGCCAGCCCCGGCGACGACCAGGTGCTGCACGGCATCCAGCTCTCCATCAACGGCATCTCGGCCGGCCTGCGCAACTCGGGGTGAAGGCGGCCGGGGGCTGTCCCGTTCCGGCACACATCGGCGGGGAGGCGGGGTCGGGAGGGGGAACGGGGCGTGACCGAATCGCTTCGCGCCCGATTTTCCCGCTCCGTTCTCCTCCAATGCCCCTTTCGCCGGGACGGGCGTGGCGCTCTAATCGAAACGATTAGGGCTCAGGCCCCAACACCAAGAGCCCAAGGGATTTCCCATGCCCCTCACCCTCGGCGTCATCGCCGACGACTATACTGGCGCCTCCGACCTCGCGAACACCCTGTCGAAGGAGGGCGTGCGCACGGTCCAGACCATCGGCGTGCCCGATGCCGCGCTGGCGCTGCCCGATGCGGATGCCGTGGTCGTCTCGCTCAAGAGCCGCTCCATCCCGGCGGATGAGGCGGTGGCGGTGTCGCTGGCGGCTTGTGCGTGGCTGAAATCGCGGGGGGCCTCGCACATCCTGTTCAAGGTCTGCTCCACCTTCGATTCCACCGACGCGGGCAATATCGGGCCGGTCACCGATGCCCTGCGCCTCGCCACCGGCGCGGCCATCGTGCCGGTGACCCCGGCGTTCCCGGAGACCGGGCGCACCGTCTACATGGGCCATCTCTTCGTCGGCGACGTGCCGCTGAACGAGAGCCCACTGAAGGACCATCCCCTCAACCCCATGACCGATTCGGACCTGAAGCGCGTGCTCGCCCGCCAGAGCGCGGGCCGGGTCGGACTGGTGCCGCTGAAGGATGTGGCGGCGGGCGCAGATGCGGTGTCCGCGCGGCTGGAGCATCTGGCGCTGGATGGACGCACGGCGGCCATCGTGGATGCCGTGTTCGACCGGGATCTGGAGGCGGTGGGTATCGCGGCGGCGGCCCTGCCGCTCTCCACCGGCGCGTCGGGCCTCGGCCTCGGGCTGGCGCGCGCGCTCATCGCGGACGGGCGGGTGCTGCGGCAGGCGAGCGACGGCGCGGCGCTGGCGGCGGGCATCGGCGGGCCTGCGGCCGTGGTCGCGGGAAGCTGCTCGAAGGCGACGCTGGAGCAGATTGCCATTGCGGAAGGACAGATGCCGGTGCTGCGGCTCTCCGCCGAACGGCTCGTCACCCATCCCGAGGCGGAGGTCGCCGCCGCTCTGGACTGGGCGAAGGCGCGCCTCGCGTCCGGGCCGGTGCTCATCGCCGCGAGCGGAGCGCCCGAGCAGGTGGCGGAGGTGCAGGCCCGCTTCGGCCGCCATGCGGCGGGCGTCGCCATCGAGCACGGCACGGCGGCGATTTCCGAAGGGCTGGTGGCGGCCGGCGTGCGCCGCCTCGTGCTGGCCGGCGGGGAGACCTCCGGCGCGAGCGTGGACCGGCTGAAGATTCCCGCCTTCCTTGTCGGCCCGGAGATCGCCCCCGGCGTGCCGCTGCTGCGCACCGAGGGCCAACCGGGCGAACCCATGGTGCTGGCGCTGAAATCCGGCAATTTCGGCGGGCCGGACTTCTTCGCGAAGGCGTTGGCGATGATGGGTGTGGCCGTCTGAGGCGGACGCCCAGGGGGGCGCCTCACATCCTCTTGCTTGGCTGCGGCTCCCCTCTCCCCTTGCGGGAGAGGGGTTGGGGGTGAGGGGGCTGGCACCGCAGTCCCGGCCGTTGTGCCAACGGCAGAAAATACCCCTCACCCCGGCCCTCTCCCGCAAGGGGAGAGGGGGATCTCATCTCACTCCCCCGGCTGGAGCGCGTGTGCGGCCGGCTCCTCGCCCGCCGGGGCGTGCCCGTGCTGCGTGAGCGGCCGGTTCCCCGCCAGCCCGCGCAGCATCACGTAGAACACCGGCGTCAGGAAGATGCCGAACACCGTCACGCCGATCATGCCGGCGAACACCGCCGTGCCCATGGCCTGCCGCATCTCCGCACCCGCGCCGATGGAGGTGACGAGGGGCACCACGCCCATGATGAAGGCGAGGGAGGTCATCAGGATGGGCCGCAGCCGGAGCCGGCTTGCCTCGATGGCGGCCTGGACCGGCGTGCGGCCCTCGAATTCCAGCTCGCGGGCGAATTCCACGATCAGGATCGCATTCTTCGCCGAGAGCCCCACCAGCACCACGAGGCCGATCTGGGTGAAGACATTGTTGTCCCCGCCCGCGAGCCACACGCCGGTCATGGCGGCGAAGAGGCCCGTCGGCACGATCATGATGATGGCGAGCGGCAGGACGAGGCTTTCGTATTGCGCCGCCAGCACCAGGAACACTAGGAAGATGGCGAGCGGGAAGACGAACACCGCCGAATTGCCGGCCAGGATGTCCTGGTAGGTCAGTTCGGTCCACTCGAAGGAGAAGCCCTTGGGCAGGGTCTCCTTGGCGATGCGCTCCACCACCTGCTGCGCCTCGCCCGAGGAGAAGCCGGGGGCGGCGCCGCCGTTCACGTCGGCGGAGAGGAAGCCGTTGTAGCGCATGGCCCGCTCCGGTCCCGCCGACGAACGCACCTTGAGCAGCGCGGAGAGCGGGATCATCTCGCCCGTGGCCGAGCGCACCTTCAGCGTGCCCACGTCCTCGGCGCGGGCGCGGAAGGGGGCGTCGGCCTGGACCCGCACGGTGTAGGTGCGGCCGAACTTGTTGAAGTCGTTCACATAGGACGAGCCGAGATAGATCTGCATGGTCTCGAACACGTCGGTGACGGCGACGTTCAGCTGGCGCGCCTTCACCCGGTCGATGTCGGCGAAGAGCTGCGGCACGTTCACCTGATAGGAGGAGAACAGGCCGGCCAGCTCGGGCGCCTGCCGGGCGGCGCCAAGGAAGGCCTTGGTCGCCGCGTCGAGGGCGGCATAGCCGAGGCCGGCGCGATCCTCGATCTGCAGCTTGAAGCCGCCGATGGTGCCGAGCCCCTGCACCGGCGGCGGCGGGAACATGGCGATCATCGCGTCCGGGATGCCGGCGAATTTGCCGTTCAGCTTCATGGCGATGGCGTTGCCGTTCAGCCCCGGGTCGCGCCGCGCCTCGAACTCGTCGAGGCCGACGAAGACGATGCCGGAGTTGGACGAGTTGGTGAAGCCGTTGATGGAGAGGCCGGGGAAGGCGATGGCCGACTTCACGCCCGGCTCCTTCAGGGCGATGTCGCTCATCTTGCGGATCACCTCCTCGGTGCGGTCGAGGGTGGCGCCGTCGGGGAGCTGGGCGAAGCCCACCAGATACTGCTTGTCCTGCCCCGGCACGAAGCCGGGCGGTACCGCCTTGAACAGCACGCCGGTCAGCGCCACCAGCACGATGTAGAGGCCGAGCATCAGCACCTTGTGGCCGATGGTCCGGCGCACCACCGAGCCATAGGCGCTCGACCCGCGCACGAAGGCCTTGTTGAAGCCGCGGAAGAACCAGCCGAATGCAAAGTCCATGACCCGCGTGAGCCGGTCCTTGGGCGCGTCGTGACCCTTCAGCAGCAGCGCCGAGAGGGCCGGCGAGAGGGTCAGCGAGTTGACGGCCGAGATCACTGTCGAGATGGCGATGGTGAGGGCGAACTGCTTGTAGAACTGGCCCGTGAGGCCGGTGATGAAGGCCAGCGGCACGAACACCGCGATCAGCACGAGGGCGATGGCGATGATGGGCCCGGACACCTCCCGCATGGCCTTGTAGGTGGCCTCGCGTGGGGAGAGGCCGCCCTCGATGTTGCGCTCCACATTCTCCACCACGACGATGGCGTCATCCACCACGATGCCGATGGCGAGCACCAGGCCGAACAGCGTCAAGGCATTGATGGAGAAGCCGAACACGTACATCACCGCGAACGTGCCGACGATGGACACCGGCACCGCGAGCAGCGGGATGATGGAGGCCCGCCAGGTCTGGAGGAATACGATCACCACCAGCACCACCAGCGCCACGGCTTCCAGCAGCGTGTGGACCACGGCGTCGATGGAGGCGCGCACGAACTGGGTGGTGTCGTAGACGATGGAATAGTCCACGCCCTCCGGCATGTTCTCCTTGATCTCCTCCATCACCCGCCGCGTGTCGTCGGCGATGCGGATGGCGTTGGAGCCCGGCGCCTGGAAGATCGGCACCGCCACCGCCTGGGTGTTGTTGAGGAGCGAGCGCAGGGCATATTCGGATGCGCCCAGCTCGATGCGCGCCACGTCCTTCAGCAGCACGATCTCGCCGTTGGTGCCGCTCTTCACCACGATGTTGGCGAACTCCTCCTCGTTGGCGAGGCGGCCTTGTGCGTTGATGGAAAGCTGAAGGTCGAGTCCCGGCGCGCCGGGTGATGCGCCGACCACGCCGGCCGCCGCCTGCACGTTCTGGGCGCGGATCTCGCGCACCACGTCGGCGGCGGAAAGGCCGTGCTCGGCCACCTTCTGCGGGTCGAGCCAGATGCGCATGGAATAGTCGCCCGCGCCGAACAATTGCACCTGCCCCACGCCGTCGATGCGGGCGAGGCGGTCCTTCACGTTCAGCACCGCATAATTGCGCAGGTAGGTGGTGTCGTAGCGGTTGTTGGGGGAGATGAGGTGGACGACCATGGTGAGGTCCGGGGAGGACTTCACCGTGGTCACGCCGAGGCGCCGCACTTCTTCCGGCAGGCGGGGCTCCGCCTGCGAGATGCGGTTCTGGACGAGCTGCTGTGCCTTGTCCGGGTCGGTGCCGAGCTTGAAGGTGACGGTCAGCGTCATGATGCCGTCGGTGGTGGCCTGGCTCGACATGTAGAGCATGCCCTCGACGCCGTTGATGGATTCCTCCAGCGGGGTCGAGACGGTCTCGGCGATCACCTTGGGATTGGCGCCGGGATAGGTGGCGCGCACCACCACCTGCGGCGGCACCACCTCGGGATATTCCGAGATGGGCATGGCCCGCATGGCGATGAGGCCGGCGAGGAAGATGAGGACGGAGAGCACGCCGGCGAAGATCGGGCGGTCGATGAAGAATCTGGACAGGTTCATGGAACCCTCCCGCCACGCGGCGGCTGGATGAAAACGGGCGAAACGCGGAACGCAGCCGGCACCCCCGCTGCGGTGCGCGCGGGAATATGTCCGGCAATGGGGGTGAGGGGCTGCACCGGGCGAGGGGGCGTTTACGCCCGGCGCAGCCCTCTCCCGACCCCCTCCGTGCGGGGAGGGGGCGAGGGGGAATTTTCAGCCGTCATCCCCCGGCGTGTCCGGGGGATGGCCCGGGCAAGCCGGGCCATGACGGGCCAGGGTTAGCGGACGGTCGAGGTTGCAGCCTCGCTCACCCGCATGGGGACGGGCTCTGGCGTCACCGCCGCGCCGGGGCGCACGCGGTGCAGGCCGTTGACAACGACGCGCTCACCGGCCGAGAGGCCGTTGGTGACGACGCGCAGGCCGTCCACCGGGGCACCGAGGGTCACCTCGCGCCACACCGCGGTGTTCGAGCCGTCGACCACGAAGACGAACTTCTTGTCCTGGTCGGTGCCCACGGCGCGCTCGCTGACGAGCACCGCCGGCGCGGCCTTGGGCTGGCCCATCTCCAGCCGCACGAACTGGCCGGGCAGGAGCCGCCCGTCCGGATTGGCGAAGCGGGCGCGGACACGCACGGTGCCGGTGCGCGGATCGACCTGATTGTCCACCAGCTGCATGACGCCTTCCACCGGCGGCGTGCCGGCGGCGACGGTCATCAGGACAGGGATCTGGTCGAGCCGGTCGGCCACGTCACCGCCGCCGCCGAGGCCGGCGAGGGCGCGGGCGACGGTGCCCTCGTCAGCGCTGAAGCTGGCGTAGATGGGATCGACCGAGACCAGCGTGGTCAGCACCGGCGCGCCGGGGCCGGCGGCAACGAGATTGCCCACTGTGATCTCCGACTTGCCGACGCGGCCCGAAACCGGGGCGCGGACCTTGGTGTAGGAGAGATTGAGCTTCGCCGCCGCGAGCTTCGCCTGCGCGGCCCTCAGGCCGGCCTCGGCGGCGCGCTGGCCGTTGAGGCGTTCGTCCAGGGTGCTCTGGGAGAGCGTCTTGGTGGTGAACAGCTTCTCGCCGCGCTCCAGCTCGCTGCGGGCGAGGTCCAGCCGGGCCTGCACGGAGGCAACCTGCGCTTCGGCCTCGGCCACGTCCGCCTCATAGGTTTCGGAATCGATGGAGACGAGGAGTTCGCCTTCCCGCACCAGCGCGCCCTCGCGGAAATGCACGGCCTTGATGGCGCCGGCGACGCGGGAGCGCACCTCCACCCGCTCCACCGCCTCCAGGCGGCCGGAGAAGGTGTCGAACAGGCGCGCCTCGCGCTGCTCGACCGTGGCCACCGAGACCGGTACGGCCGGCGGGGCGGCTGTCGCGGCGGCGGGCTTGTCGGCGTGGGCGCCGCCTTCCTTGGGCAGCCCATAGAGGACGCCGAACACCGCGAGGAGCGCGGCGGTGCCCAGCAGCAGGGCCTCCCGGAGGCGGGACTTCTTCGCGGCAGCGGGCTTGTCGGCGGCCGACACGGGGGTGGGGGGCGTAACGTTCGGAGCGGAGTTCGGAGCGGAGTTCGGAGCGGTCATGGCGGGGCAGTCCTTGGCGGTCGGTCTGTCAGAGGACGGCCGGATCGGCCTTGAGCCGACCGGTCCGTGAAGCGGGACGCGTGGAAACGAAGAAATCGCGGAACAGGTCGCGCATCGCGCCCGTCCAGGCGGCCGGTTTCGGCGCCGGACACGAGATGCTGTCGGGCCATTCGGTCGGCCCCGGCAGGATGTGCACGCAGGTCGGCACGCCGGCCGAGGCGAGCGCGTCGGCATAGCGCCGGCTCTCGTCGCACATGGGGCAGTCCTCGGCGCTCACCACCAGGGCCGGCGGCAGGGCGCCGAGGCGGGAGGAGGCGAGGGGCGCGGCATAGGGATGGGCCGCCTTCTCGGGCGAGCCGAGATAGGTCTGCCAGCCGTCCGCCCACTTGCAGCCGCAACTGCCGGCATCGGCGCGGCGGATGGAGGCGGTGGCGAGGCTGGGGTCGAGCATGGGCGAGACGAGGATCTGCCCGGCGATGGGAGGGGAGCGCTGGTCACGCGCCATCATGGCGAGGCCGGCGGCGAGGTTGCCACCCGATTCCTCCCCCGCCAGATAGAGCGGTGCGCCGCGCCCGGCGAGTTCGGCCCGGCGGCGATAGACCTCTGTGACGGCGGCAAACAGCGCGGTCAGCGCGAAGGGAAACGGGTGCTCGCAGGCCAGCGGATAGTCCGCCGAGACCACCACCGCCCCGGCCGCCGCGAGAATGCCGGAGATATAGGCTCCGCACTCCAGCGTCCCGCCGGTGAAGGCGCCGCCGTGCAGGTGGAAGACGAGCGGTGCGGACCCCTTCGCCGGACGCGACCCGTAGAGCCGCGCCGGCAGCGTGCCGGTCCCGGTCTCGAGGGTTATGGTCTGGCTGGTGGGGGTCATCTGCCTCGTCCTTTCGGGCGGTAAGCCATTCTTCGGCCGTCACGCCCTTGTGCGATGCGGAAACCATATTGGCGATCTAGAAGGGGATAAACCGCCAGTTCATGAGTTCATTGTTCACTTATGGGAATAATGATGCATTTGAGGGCTTCGGATGGACCAGCTTGCTGCAATGCGCGCATTCACCCGTGTTGTGGAGACGGGGAGCTTCACGCGCTCCGCCGATCTCCTGCGGATGCCCAAGGCGACGCTCACCAAGCATATCCAGACGCTTGAGGCGCACCTGCAGACCCGCCTCCTCAACCGCACCACGCGGCGGGTGACGGTGACGCCGGACGGGGCGGCCTATTACGAGCGGGCGCTCGCCATCCTCCACGACATCGATGAGCTCGACGGTTCGCTCTCCTCGGCGCAGGCGGTCCCGCGCGGAAAGCTGCGCATCGACATCTCGCCCTCGCTCGCGACGCAACTGCTGATGCCGGCGTTGCCGGATTTCGTCGACCGCTATCCCGACATCGCCGTGGACGTGGGCTGCACCGACCGGCCGGTCGACCTTCTAAGCGAGAATGTGGACTGCGTTATCCGCGTTGGCGAAATTCGGGATCCGAACCTCGTGGCGCGGCGCATTGGCGTGCTGCGCTTCGTCTTGGCCGCGTCGCCCGGCTATCTCGCGCGTTACGGCGTCCCGAAGCATCCTCTCGACTTCGAGGAGACGCACAAGCTCGTCCGCTATTTCAGCCAGCAGAGCGGGCGCTACCACCCCTTCGATTTCACCCGTGGCGACGAGGTGGTGGAACTGACCGGGCGCTACAACGTCGCTACCAATGACGGCAACGCCTATATCGCGGCGGCGTTGGCCGGCATGGGCGCGATCATGTCGCCCACCTTCCAGGTGGAGGAGCACCTCGCCTCCGGGGCGCTGGTGCCCATCCTGCCGGACTGGGAGGCGGGCGAGATGCCCATCCATGTGGTCTATCCGCCCAGCCGCCACCTCACCAGCCGGCTGCGCGTGTTCGTGGACTGGGTGGCCGAACTCTTCGCCCGCTCCGAGGTCACGCGCCGCCGCGCGGCGTGAGGGCGACCTCAATCGCTCCTCTTTCCCGCTTCCTCTCACCCCGTCATCGCCCGCCTTGTGCGGGCGATCCACGTTTCGGCCAGAGCGGTCAACGGCTTGCGGGCACGTGTCCCGCGGCGGGGTGGATGGCCCGGACAAGCCGGGCCATGACGGTGCTCGGGGAGGGGCGCCTCAGGGTGGCGCGCCCTCAATCGTCCGAATAGCGCTGCTCGGCCCATGGGTCGCCGCGCATGTGGTAGCCGCGCTCTTCCCAGAAGCCGGCCTTGTCGCGGGCGATGAACTCGATCGCCTTGATCCACTTGGCGCTTTTCCAGAAGTAGAGGTGCGGCACCACGAGGCGCGCGGGCGCGCCGTGCTCCTGCGTCAGCGGGCGGCCGTCCCAGCTGTGAGCGATGAGGGCGTCCTCGGCGGCGAAGTCGGCCAGCAGCAGGTTGGTGGTGTAGCCGTCATAGCTGTGCAGCATCACCGCCGCCGCGTGGGGGGCGGGACGCACGGCTTCCAGCAGGTCGCGGGTGAGCACGCCCTCCCAGGTATTGTCATAGCGCGACCAGGTGGTGACGCAGTGGATGTCGCTGAGGCTGCGGCTCTGCGGCAGCGCCGAGAAGGCGGCCCAGTCGAGGGAGAGGGTGGTCTCCACCGCGCCGGTGACGTCGAGGCGGAAGGATTCGCGCGTCACCACCGGCTGGAGCCCGAGGTCGAGCACCGGCCAGTCGCGCACCAGATGCTGGCCGGGCGGCAGGCGCTCGGCATCCGGGCGGGCGATGCGGCCGGTGAGGAAGCGGCCTTCCTCGGCCCAGCGTTGCTTGGTGGTGGTGAGCTTGGTGTCGGGCGGAAGCGCGTCTTCGCTCATGGTGGGCAGCTCCAGGCGAATGGAGCCACATGATGCCACGTCGGCGGCCATGGGGAAATCGCCCGGCTTGCCCTGCCGCCCCTTGTGTGGGAGAGGCACGCCCGAAGGACCGGTGACACCATGAGCATGGCCGAGACCAGCGGGGCGGCCCCCGCCGCATTCCCTGATCTTCTACCCGCCTTGCGGCCGCTCCTGCCGGAGCTGCGCGGCACGCTCACCGCCAATGCGCCGCTCTCCGACTTCACCTGGTTCCGCGTCGGCGGCCCGGCCCAGCTCCTGTTCCTGCCGGCCGATGCCGACGACCTCGCCTATCTCCTGTCGCATATCCCGGCCGATCTTCCGGTGACGGTGATCGGCCTCGGCTCCAACCTCATCGTGCGTGACGGCGGCGTGCCCGGCGTGGTGATCCGCCTCGGCCGCGGCTTCACCGATGTCGCGGTCGAAGGCACGCGCATCGTCGCGGGCGCTGGCGTGCCGGACGTGAAGGTCGCTCGCGCGGCGGCGGATGCGGGACTTGCCGGCTTCTCCTTCCTGCGCGGCATCCCGGGCGCCATCGGCGGCGCGCTGCACATGAACGGCGGCGCCTACGGCGGCGAGACCAAGGACGTGCTGGTGGAGGCCGAGGGCGTCACCCGCGCCGGCGCCAAGGTGCGCTTCACCAACGCCGAGATGGGCTTCACCTACCGCCATTGCGGCGTGCCGGACGACGTGATCTTCACCCGCGCCACCTTCGAAGGCCGCCCTGGCGACCCGGCCGAGATCGCGGCCGAGATGGCCAAGATCACCGAGAGCCGGGAGGCGACCCAGCCCATCAAGAGCCGCACCGGCGGCTCCACCTTCAAGAACCCGCCCGGCACCAGCGCCTGGAAGCTGGTGGACGCCGCCGGCTGCCGGGGCCTCACCATCGGCCGCGCGCAGGTGTCGGAGCTGCACACCAATTTCCTCATCAACCTCGGCGGCGCCACGGCGTCCGAGATCGAGGGGCTGGGCGAGGAGGTGCGGCGGCGGGTGAAGGAGACGTCCGGCGTGACGCTGGAGTGGGAGATCAAGAGGATCGGGCTTCCCCTCTCTCCCGCCTGAGCCGTTAGCAAAACCTAAAACCGGACCGCGCCATGGTGCTGGCGCAAAGCTGCTCTCTTCAGGGCGGGTGCCGGCGCGCGCCGGATTCGGAACGGGAATGACGTCGATGGCGAAACACGTCGCGGTGCTGATGGGCGGCTGGTCCTCCGAGCGGGAAGTCTCGCTCAATTCGGGCGCCGCCTGCGCCGCCGCGCTGGAAGGGGCCGGCTACCGCGTGACGCCGGTGGACGTGGGCCGCGATGTCGCCGAGGTACTGGCCCGCCTCAAGCCGGACGTGGTGTTCAACGTGCTGCACGGCGCGCCGGGCGAGGACGGCACCATCCAGGGCATCCTCGAAATCCTGCGCATCCCCTACAGCCATTCCGGCGTGCTCGCCTCGGCGCTGGCCATGGACAAGGCGCAGGCGCGCATCATGCTGGCCGCGGCCGGCGTGCCGGTGGCGAAGGGCGGGATCGTCAGCCGCGCCGAGGCGGCGAAGGCGCATGTGATGGCGCCGCCCTATGTGCTGAAGCCCAATGCGGGCGGCTCCAGCGTCGGCGTGTTCATCGTGCGCGAGGATCAGGCCCACCCGCCGCAGGAACTCACGCGCGAGGACTGGCCCCACGGAGAAAATCTTCTTGTGGAGGAATTCATTGCCGGGCTCGAGCTGACCTGCGCCGTGATGGGCGACAAGGTCTTTGATGTCATTGAAATTGAATCGACCCAGGCGTTTTACGATTACGAAAGCAAGTATGCACCGGGAGGATCACGCCACATCCTTCCCGCGCGTATTTTACCCGAAATTTACCAACGGGTGCAGATGTTAAGCCTCATGGCACACCGAGCTCTCGGGTGCCGGGGGGTGTCGCGGAGCGATTTTCGCTTCGATCCATCGAAGGGCGATGCCTCCGGCCTCGTCTGTCTCGAGGTCAACACCCAGCCTGGCATGACGCAGACGTCTCTGGTGCCGGAACTGGCCGCTCACGCGGGCATCTCATTCGGCGAGCTTGTGACATGGATGGTGGAGGACGCGTCGCTGGATCGCTAGGACCCCGCCCCGGCGCGGGCAGGCGACCCCCGCAGCGCCCAGGCGAGCGCCAAGGAGCGGGCTACGGCGCACGGCCGGACACCGCGCCCCGCGCCGCTGCGCCGCCGCCCGGGCGGCACAAGCGCCTCGCCATCGATACAAGGCCGGCCAGCCGCCTCGCGCTTCTCCTGCGTCGTCTGTCGGTGCGCATGTCCACTTCGCGCCTCGGCCGGCGCAGCGCCAGCCTGCTCGCCATCGCGGTGATCGGCGGCTTCTCCGCCTACGGTACCGTGCTCGGCGGCCATGTGGAGGAGGCGAAGACCATCGCCCTCGACGTGGCCGACGCGGCGGGCAACGTGGCCGGCTTCAAGGTGAAGGAAGTCAACATCTCCGGGCACAATCACGTCACCCCGGCGCAGATCCTGGAGACGGCGGGCATCAAGTCCTCCACCTCCATCCTCTTCCTGAACGCGGATGAGATGCGCACGCGCCTCGAGGCGATGCCCTGGATCGCCAGCGCCAGCGTGCGCAAATTCTATCCCGACCGGATCGAGATCGCGGTCTCCGAGCGCCAGGCCTATGCGCTGTGGCAGATCAACGGCGAGCTCAAGGTGATCGCCCGCGACGGCATCCCCATCGCGCCCTATTCGGACGATCCGCGCTACGTGCAACTGCCCATCGTGGTGGGCGAGGGGGCGCAGAACCATGTGGGCGAGATCGTCGACGTGCTCGCGCGCCTGCCGGCGCTGAAGGAGCAGGTGCGCGCTGCCATCTTCGTCGCCGAGCGGCGCTGGACGCTGAAGACGCGCAACGGCATCGACGTGCGCCTGCCGGAACAGAATCTGGAGGCGGCGCTCGTCTCGCTGATGGATCTCGACCGCGAGAAGAAACTGCTCAGCCGCGACATCACCATCGTGGATCTGCGCCTGCCGGATCGCGTGGTGGTGCGGCAGTCCGAAGCTGCCGCCGCCGCCCGCGCCGAAATGCTCAAGGCCCGCGCCAAGGCAAAGAAGGGAGGCCCCGCATGAGGGGACGGCTCGCCCAGGGCTTCGCACCGAAGATGCGCCCGCTGCCGCCGAAGAAGGGCGGCATCGTCGGGGTGCTGGACATCGGCACCAGCAAGGTGGTCTGCGCCATCGCCCGCCTGAAGCCGCGCGGCGCCTCCGACGTGCTGACGCGGCGCACCCACGCCATCGACGTGCTCGGCATCGGCCACACCCGCGCCCACGGCATCAAGGGCGGCGCGGTGGTGGACATGGCCAAGGCGGAACTTGCCATCCGCCAGGCGGTGGACATGGCCGAGCGCGCCTCGGGCGTGCAGATCGCCTCCGTGGTGGTCGGCGTCTCCGGCGGCCGGCTCGCCTCGCAGCATTACGAGGCGGCTGTGCGCCTCTCCGCCCCGGCGGTGGAGGAATTCGACATCCGCCGCGTGCTGGAGGCCGCCTCCACATATGCGGTGGGCGACGGCCGCGCCGTGATGCACGCGCTCCCCGTGGGCTATTCGCTGGACGGCCGCAGGGGCATCGGCGAGCCGTGCGGCATGCTCGGCCGCGAGCTTGGCGCCGACATGCACGTCATCACCGCCGACCTCACCGCGCTGAAGAATCTCGTGCTGTGCGTGGAGCGCTGCCATCTCTCCATCGAGGCCATGGTGGCGGCGCCCTATGCGGCGGCGCTCTCCTCGCTGACCGACGACGAGATGGAGCTGGGCGTCACGCTCATCGACATGGGCGCCGGCACCACCACCTTCTCCATCGTCGCCAGCGGGCACTGCCTCTATGTGGACGGCGTGGCGCTGGGTGGCCAGCACATCACCAACGATGTCGCCCGCGGCATGCCCGCGCGCCTCGCCGATGCCGAGCGCCTGAAGGCGCTGCACGGTGCCGTGGTGGCGGTCTCCTCCGACGATCACGACATGCTGACCGTGCCGCCCCTGTCGGGTGATTCGCGCGACCAGCCGCACATGGTCCCGAAGTCCCGTCTGGTCACCATCGTGCGGCCGCGGGCGGAGGAAATCGTCGAACTGTTGCGCGATCGCCTCAGGGCCTCCGGCCATGCCGGGGATGCCGGCCGGCGCATCGTGCTCACCGGCGGCGCGGCGCAGCTTCAGGGGCTTGCGGATCTGGTGGCGCGGGTCATCGGCCCGCAGGTGCGAATCGGCCGCCCGCTTGGGGTTTCCCGTCTTCCGGAGGCGGCGCGCGGCGCGGCCTTCGCGGTGACGGCAGGTCTTCTCGTCTATCCGCAGGTGGCAGGGCTCGAACATTTCGAGCCGCGCCGGCGGCAGGCGGCAGTGGGCGAGGGACCGGGCTATTTCGGTCGCGTCGGCCGCTGGCTGAAGGACAGCTTTTAGACATGGTTAACGAAAGCTGCCGTAACAAAGAGGTCATCAAGGATTCGCGAGCGGCGGACAGGGCCGATCGGGACGGAGCAATAGCATGACGATCAACCTTCAGATGCCCGACATTCGTGAGCTTCGTCCCCGGATCACGGTGTTCGGTGTGGGCGGCGCCGGTGGCAACGCCGTTAACAACATGATCACCTCCGGGCTCCACGGCGTGGAGTTCGTGGTGGCGAACACCGATGCCCAGGCCCTCGCCCTGACCAAGGCCGAGCGCGTGGTGCAGATGGGCGTCGCGGTGACCGAGGGTCTCGGCGCCGGCTCCCAGCCGGAGGTCGGCCGCGCCGCCGCCGAGGAAGTCATCGACGAGATCCGCGATCACCTGTCCGGCTCGCACATGGTCTTCATCACCGCCGGCATGGGCGGTGGGACCGGCACCGGCGCCGCCCCCGTGGTGGCCCGCGCGGCCCGCGAGCTCGGCATCCTGACCGTCGGCGTCGTGACCAAGCCCTTCCACTTCGAGGGCCAGCGCCGCATGCGCGTCGCCGAGCACGGCATCAGCGAGCTGCAGAAGAGCGTCGACACCCTCATCGTCATCCCGAACCAGAACCTGTTCCGCGTGGCGAACGAGAAGACCACCTTCGCCGACGCCTTCGCCATGGCCGACCAGGTGCTCTATTCGGGCGTCGCCTGCATCACCGACCTGATGGTGAAGGAAGGCCTCATCAACCTCGACTTCGCCGACGTCCGCGCCGTGATGCGCGACATGGGCAAGGCCATGATGGGCACGGGCGAAGCCTCCGGTGACAAGCGCGCCATCCAGGCTGCCGAGGCCGCCATCGCCAACCCGCTGCTGGACGAGACCTCCATGCGCGGCGCCGGCGGGCTGCTGATCTCCATCACCGGCGGCAAGGACATGACCCTGTTCGAGGTGGACGAGGCGGCGACCCGCATCCGCGAGGAAGTGGACCCCGACGCCAACATCATCCTCGGCGCCACCTTCGACGAGATGCTCGACGGCATCATCCGCGTCTCGGTGGTGGCCACCGGCATCGATCCGGCGGTGATCCCCGAGCAGCTCCAGCCGGTCGCCGACCGCTTCCCCGAGCTCGCCGGTCGCAAGATCTCCAACGCCGGCCGGGCTGCCGTCGAGGCGACCCGCGAGGCGCAGATCCGCAGCGCCGTCGCCGCGATCCAGGCCGAGGACCTGATCGCCATGGAGGACGCCGCGCAGAAGGCGCAGGCGCCGCAGGGCTATGCCCCGCAGGCTCCGCAGGGGTACGCGTCTCAGGCCTATGCCCCCCAGACCCAGCAGGCCCCGGCCGAACGCGCCGTCGCCATCGACGACGTGACCATCCGCACCGCGCCGCCCAAGCCCACCTATTTCGCCGAGCCGGAGCCCGCGCCCCAGCCCGCGCCGATGGTGGAGGACGAGTTCGCCCCCTACATCCCGCCGGCCGGCCAGCGTCCGCGGTCCCCGCGCATGCCCCGCGTCGACGAGCTGCCGCTGCCCGCGCAGAACCAGATCCGCGCCCAGCGGGGCGAGCCGCCGGTGGAGCAGGCCCAGCCCGACAAGAAGCGCATGACGCTGCTGCAGCGTCTCGCCCACGTCGGTCGCCGCGAGGAGCCGGAACCCGAGCCCGCGCGCCGCGAGCAGCCCAGCATGCGCGCCCCCGAGCGCCGTCCCGAGCAGCAGCGCCCCGATCCCCGCGCCGAAAGCCGCGGCGAGCCCCGCGATGCCCGCCCGACCATGCCCTCGCGCGGTGGTGAGCCGCCGGTGTCCGAGTTCGCCAAGCGCCCGCCCATGCGGCCGGCCGCCGAGGTGCCCTCGCGTCCCGGCCCGCACCATGACGACGACCAGCTGGAAATCCCGGCGTTCCTGCGCCGCCAGGCGAACTGAGGGTCTCGGACCAAGTTCGGTACCTGAAAGTGTGACGAAGGATTGGCCGGTGCCGGTGTTCCCGGCGCCGGTCGCGTCCACCCCGGGCCGTTTTCAAGGCCGATCGGTGGCAGCGAACATGCCCGGCGCGGGTCGGCCTCGGATGGCCTGCACCCTGTGGCATCCGCGCAACATCTGTCCTGATTCGTGTGCTTCCAACCCTCCGGAAGGCTGTAACAAGGGCCTCTCCGGCACCTTTAAATTCGCCGCTAACTATTTGATAGTTAATCAGAAATTGAAAATGAGGGTTCGTAACAGAGGGTAAGCAAGCGTGATTTGGCGTCACCCCCCGTGACGACTAGGGTGCACCCATCCTAAGGGACCGACTCGCCGACCGTGTTGACACTTTCTTTGTACAACCGGGGCGAAAGTTGGGACCCAAGGTGAAGGTTTGAGGGAAGGAGTGCGGCAAGCAGGTCACACCTGTTAGCCGGAAACTTCCCCGAAACGGGACGCACCAAAGATGCAGACCACTCTGGCTCGCGAGATTGCACTGAAGGGTGTCGGCGTACACGCCGGGGTCGAGGCGACCATCACCCTTAAGCCCGCGTCCGCGAACACTGGTGTCGTCTTCATCCGCTCCTTCGCCGATCAGGCGCCCCGCAAGGCCACCGTCAGCCGCCGCTCCGTACAGGCCACCGACCTCGCCACCGTGCTCGGCGATCGCTCCGGCGCTCTTGTCTCCACCGTCGAACATGTCCTCGCGGCCCTGAGCGGCCTCGGCGTGGACAATGCCACGGTCGAGATCGACGGCCCGGAAGTGCCGATTCTCGACGGCAGCGCGGGCGATTTCGTGGCCGCCATCGACGCCGCCGGCGTCGCCGAGGTGCGCGGCCGCCGCAAGTTCCTCAAGGTGCTCAAGCCCGTCCGCGTCGAGAATGGCGCGTCCTTCGGCGAGCTTCTCCCCTACGAGGCCGGCTTCCGCCTCGAGGTGGAGATCGAGTTCGGCCACGAGATGATCGGCCGCCAGCGCTTCGCCGCCACCATGTCTCCGGCCGTGTTCCGCCGTGAGCTGGCTTCGGCCCGCACCTTCGGCTTCCTCAAGGATGTGGAGCGCCTGCGCGCCGCCGGCTACGCCCGTGGCGCTGCCCTGGAAAACACCGTCTGCCTAGACGAAGGCGGCGTGCTGAACCCCGAGGGTCTGCGCTTCTCCGACGAATTCGTCCGCCACAAGGCGCTCGACGCGGTGGGCGACCTCGCCCTCGCCGGCATGCCCCTGCTGGCCCGCTACCGCTCCTTCCGTGGCGGCCACAAGCTGAACTTCCAGGTGGTGGACGCCCTCCTCGCCGACCGCGCCAACTACGCCATCGTCGAGGCTCCGGTCCGGCCCGTCCGCGACACCGTGGGTGCCGAGATCGGCGTGTCCAGCCCGGTGCCGGTGTTCGCTCCGGAAATCTGATCTGTCTGCACCTATTTGCGGCGGCGCCCCTGCGGGCGCCGTTTTGCTTTTCGGGGTCTGATTTCTTTCGAGATGACCCAGCGGTCTCAAGCGGCCGTTCGCATGCGAAGTATTAACCCCATCCCGATTTAGATGCCCGTCGGCGCCCGCGATTGCGGGAGCGGGCGTGGCGGGGTGGCCACACCCGGGCCACGGAACCGGCCGCGGAGCGTCCGCCGCCACATTGCCGACCGAAAGCACCGATAGCGCGGAGGGGCTGTTTTCCTGCCGTCGCCATGGGTGCGGGGACCAGGGCATCCGGACCGGGCGCGGGCATCGCCGGCGGCGGCTCGGACGAGGGGGAACGAGCAGGGAGCGTGCCGAGGAATGGGGCGGAGGCGCCCGGTCGGCGGTCTGTCGGCCGCGCGGTTTTCCCCGGTGCGGTCCTTCGGGTACAAGCGACGCCGTAAGGCGCGGGACGGAAGCTGAACCGTGATGCGATTCTTGAATGATGTCCTGCCCACGCGCACGCTTTTCCGCAGCGGCGCGCTGGCGCTCGGTCTGCTGCGCGGCGGCGCGCTGGTGCTGGCGGTGGCCATGGGCCTGCTGGTGTCCGGCTGCGCCAGCGACAAGGACGACACCATTCCGCCCGATGAGCCGGCCGAGAAGATCTACAACGAGGGCCTGACCCTGCTGCGCCGGCAGGAGCCGGAAAAGGCCGCCCGGCGATTCGAGGATGTGGACAAGTCCCATCCCTATTCGGAGTGGGCCCGCAAGGCGCTCCTCATGACCACCTATTCCTATTTCGAGGCCGGCAAGTACGACGAGGCCATCGGCATCGGAAAGCGCTACATCGCGCTCTACCCCGGCTCGGCGGACGCCGCCTACGCGCAATATCTCGTCGCCTCGGCGCTCTACGAGAATATTCCCGACATCACCCGCGACCAGCGCAAGACGCGTCAGGCGCTCGATGCGCTGGAAGACGTGGTGCGCAAGTATCCCAACACGGAATACGCCGCCACCGCCAAGAAGAAGATCGAGGTCGCCCGCGACCAGCTCGCCGGCAAGGAGATGGCCATTGGCCGCTACTATCTGGAGCAGCGCAATTACACGGGGGCCATCAACCGTTTCAAGGTGGTCGTGACGCAATACCAGACCACGCGCCAGGTTGAGGAAGCCCTCTACCGCCTCACCGAGTGCTACATGGCCATGGGTATTATCGGTGAAGCGCAGACCGCCGCCGCCGTGCTTGGCTATAACTTCCCCGACAGTACGTGGTATAAGGACGCCTACAGGCTGGTTCAGTCCGGAGGGGGCGAGCCGCAGGAAAACAAGGCGTCCTGGATCAGCCAGGCGTTCAAGAAGATGGGGCTCGGCTGACGATCCATGCTGGCGACGCTCTCGATCCGGGACATCGTCCTCATCGAGAAGCTCGATCTCACCTTGTCCGAGGGCCTCACGGTCCTGACAGGTGAGACGGGTGCCGGCAAATCGATACTGCTCGATGCCGTGTCCCTCGCCCTCGGCGGGCGGGGGGATGGCGCGCTGGTGCGCCACGGCCAGCCCAAGGGGCAGGTGACCCTCACCTTCGATCTCGCACCCGACCATCCCGCCCACGCCATCCTCTCCGCCGCCGAACTGCCCGACGAAGACCAATTGGTGATTCGCCGCATCCAGATGGCGGACGGGCGCACCCGCGCCAGCGTCAACGAGGAGGCGGTGAGCGTGCAGACGCTGCGCCTCATCGGCGCCAGCCTCATCGAACTGCACGGCCAGCACGCCGACCGCGCCATGGTGGATGCCGCGAGCCACCGCCTCCTGCTCGACGCCTTCGGCGCCCTCGCCCCGCAGGTCGCGGCCGTGGGCGAGCTATGGCGGGCGTGGCGGACCGCGCTCACCGAGGCGAAGGACGAGCGGGAACGGCTGGAGATCGCCGCCCGCGAGGCCGATTTCATCCGCCACGCGGTGGAGGAACTTGGCGCGCTCGGTCCCGAGCCGGGCGAGGAACTCGCGCTGTCCGAGCGGCGCACCGCCATGATGCGCTCCGAGAAGATCGCCGGCGATCTCGACGAGGCGCTGGATGCGATCTCCGGCGGCGGCTCGCCCGTGCCGTCGCTGGCCGCCGCCGTGCGCCGGCTGGAGCGCCGGGCCGGCGACGCGCAGGCGCTGGTGCGCCCGGCCGTCGAGGCCATCGACCTCGCGCTCGATGCACTGGAGACCGCGCGCCAGCATCTGGAAGCCGCCCGCGCCGATGCCGATTTCGACCCGCGCGAGCTGGAGCGGATCGAGGAGCGGCTGTTCGCGCTCCGCGCCGCCGCCCGCAAGTATCACGTCAGCGCCGACGATCTGCCGGCCCTGGCTGCCCGCTACCAGTCCGATCTGGAGCGCCTCGACCGCAGCGCCGCGACGCTGGCGCGGCTGGAAGCGAGCGTGGCCGAGGCGGAGGGTGCCTATCGCGCCGCCGCCGAGGCCTTGTCCCGCGCCCGGCACAGCGCCGCCGCCGTGCTCGACAAGGCGGTGGCCGCCGAGCTGCCGCCGCTGAAGCTGGAGCGGGCGAGCTTCATCACCCGCGTCACCAGCGATGCCGCTGCGGCAGGACCGGCCGGGCAGGACCAGGTGGAATTCTGGGTGCGCACCAATCCCGGTACCCGTCCGGGCGCGCTGATGAAGGTGGCCTCCGGCGGCGAACTGGCGCGTTTCCTTCTGGCGCTCAAGGTCGTGCTCGCGGATCGCGGCTCGGCACCCACCCTGATCTTCGACGAGATCGACACCGGCGTGGGCGGCGCGGTGGCCGACGCCATCGGCCAGCGGCTCGGCCGCCTCGCCGAGCGGGTGCAGGTGCTGTGCGTCACCCACGCGCCGCAGGTCGCCGCCCGCGCGCGCAACCACCTCCTCATCGCCAAGGCGAGCGTTGAGGATGTGGTGGATCCCGATGCGCCCGTCACCACCCGCGTCAACGCGCTTACCGCCAGCACCCGGCGCGAGGAGATCGCCCGCATGCTCGCCGGGGCAACCGTGACCCAGGAAGCCCGCGCCGCCGCCGACCGCCTGCTGAAGGCGGCGCGCTGACGGGCTGCTAGATCCTCTCAGTCCGCGTCGGGCTTCGATTGCCGCATGGATTTCACCTGACCACGCCGGTCCTTGGCTGCGAGGCGCCGTTCCTTGGAGGCGAGGGTGGGCCGTGTCGGCCGCCGCACGGGCATCACCACCGTGGCGGCGCGGATCAGCTCCACGAGGCGCTCGATGGCGTCCTCGCGGTTGCGCTCCTGGGTGCGGAAGCGCTGGGCCTGGATGACGATGACTCCATCCTGCGTCATGCGCCGGCCGGCGAGACGGGCAAGGCGCATCTTCACGCCCTCGGGCAGATTGGGCGAGCGCGCCGCATCGAAGCGCAGCTGAACCGCGCTCGATACCTTGTTGACATTCTGCCCGCCGGGCCCGGACGCGCGCACGAATACGAGTTCGATCTCGTCCTCGGCGATGGCGATGCGGGGCGTGATCTCGATCATGGCGCCCTCTCCTGAGGGCGCCGCTTATGCACCGCCCGGCGCGGCCTGCCAACGCTCAGATGGCGTGACGGTTCGCGGTGGGGCCGAAATGCTCCACATAGCGCGGGCTGATGACGGACACGGGCAGGATGATGAGCACGTCGGTGGTGCCGAACTGATGATCGACCACCGCGCCGTCGCCGACGAAGCCGCCCAGCCGGAGATAGCCCTTGATGAGCGGTGGCAGGGCCTGCAGCGCCTTCTTCATGTCGATGTCGGCCTTGGCCATGCGGTCCATGGAGACATGCCGTCCCTCCACCGCCCGCGCGCGCCATTCCTCCGGCGCCAGGGCGTTGTGGTGGAGGAAGGAGAGCGGCAACGCGAGCTCCGTCGGGTCAGTACCTTCGAGGCTCGCGCAGCCGAACATGGCGTCGATCTTGTTGCGCAGGATGTAGGTCCACACCCCGTGCCACAGCAGCTCCACCGTGCGCTTGTTGCGATAGGGCTTGAGCACGCAGGAGCGGCCCAGCTCCAGGAAGCGCAGGGTCGGGTGGGAGCCGATGACCCCGCCCACGTCGAACTCGCCCTGGGTGTAGAAGCCGCCGTGGCGGTTCGCCACCTCCTGCCGCAGCAGCCGGTAGGTGCCCACCACCTTGGGCTTGCGCCGGCCGAGCACGATCTTTCCAGCGTCGTGGTCCAGCACCAGGATGTGGTCGCAGATGGTGTCGAAGCTGTCCATGTCGCGCCGGGCGAGGCGCGCCGGGGCGTCGGGAGTCGCCGACATCTCCTCGTAGAAGACCTTGTAGCGCAGGCGCTGGGCGCGGCGGACGTCGCGCGCGGTGCGGGCGAGCCGCACCTCCAGCGCGCCGAGGCGGCCGAGGACGATGCTCTCGGGCTTGGTCGGCACCGCATCGCGGTGGCGCAGCCCGGAATAGGCGCGCAGGTCGGTCACCAGCTTTTGCGGGGCCGGAAGGGCCGAGCGGCCGGCGGGCGTCGCCTGCTGGGCGCGCAGGAAGGGGAAGGCGCCGGGCTCGGTGCCGAATGGGGTCACGGCCCCCTCGCGGCCGAAGTCCTTCTTCAGGTCCTTGGCGAAATCGCGGGCAAAATCCCGTGCGGCGTCGCGGGCGACATCGAAACCGCGGCCGAACAGGGCCGGCAGGTTGAAGCCGGGATCCGGTTGTCCCATCCGTTTCATCGCAACGACCCCCACTCCGGGCCGCCGCCGCTGGCAGGCGTGCCGCAACCAACGCTTGGTATCGCCCTGCCGCCCGAGCGCAGTCCGGGGCAGCTACCCGGCCGACGCGCCGCACGGGCTGCGAGGAGCGACCTGGAAGATGCCCCGCTTAAGGCGGGTGCCCAGGACTTGAACGCCAGCATCACCATAGTTTTCCGACGCCACTGTGACAATGGGTGGACCGCTCACGCCAAAGCCTCGCGGACGCGCCTTGCCGCTACGGCGCCTCGGATGGTAGCGGCAGGTTTCCGGCGCGTCAGCGCCCGTGATTCGTTGGGGGACCAGATGATTTCGAACCGCACGCATCTTTCGGCCGTGCTCCTCGCCGGGCTCGTCCTTTTCGCGCCGGCCGGCCTCAAGGCGCAGCAGCGCCCGGCGCCGGTCGAGGTGACGCAGGTCTTCGTTCAGGGCATCGGGCAGGTGAACGTGCTCGCCTACAAGGCCAAGTTCGTCTCGGCGGACCCCGCCACCCGCCGCGTGGTGCTGGAGGATCCCGCCGGCCGCCGCTGGGCGGTGATCGCGCCCCCGCTGCTCGGCGACCTTTCGCTCTACCGGGTCGGCGAGAACCTGCTCATCCGCGTGGCGCCGGGCGTCGTCACCGCCCTCGGCAAGGCGCACCAGGGCCGGCCGGGCGAAGTGATGGCGGAGGTTGCCATCAACGACGGCCTGCCGGGCTGGCCGGAGGGCTTCGGCATCCGCGAGGTGAAGCTGACCTCCATCTTCGTGGGCCTCGACCCGGCGGCCGGCACCGTGACCTTCGAGGGGCCGGACGGCAACGTCCGCGTGGTCCGCGCCGCCAACGACAAGGTGCTGGCGGACGTGCAGAACGTGCGGCCGGGCGATCTCGCGCAGATCACTTATATCGAGGGCCTTGCCGTCAACGCCATGCGCTGAGGCGGAGGACCCTCAGAGCGATCTCCCGGCATCGGATGGTGCCGGGAGATCGCACTCCGCGGTGCGGACTGCGCAAGGCGCTGGCCAACGGCCCCGCCCCGGATCTATGCCGCAGCCCGCGGCCGCTCGGCCGCGGCGCGATAGGCGAGAGCTTCCGCCAGATGGCGGCGGCCCACCCCGTCCGCGCCGTCGAGATCGGCGAGCGTGCGCGCCACCTTCAGCACGCGGTGGTAGCCGCGGGCGCTCAGCCGCATGGCGTCGGCGGCATCGCGCAGCAGGATCGCGCCGGCCGAATCGGGCGTCGCCACAGCTTCCAGCAGCGGGCCGGAGGCCTCGGCATTGGTGCGCACATCCGGCCGGCCAAGGGCGGCATAGCGCTCCAGCTGGATCTCCCGCGCCATGGCGACCCGCGCCGCCACCTCCCGCGAGCCTTCGGCCGGCGCCGGCAGCACAAGATCGGAGGCTGAGACCGACGGCACCTCCAAATGGATGTCGATGCGGTCGAGGAACGGCCCGGAGAGCCGCGCCTGATATTCGTCGGCGCAGCGCGGTCCGCGCTTGCAGGTGAAACCGGGCTCCCCCGCGCGCCCGCAGCGGCACGGGTTCATGGCGGCGATGAGCTGGAAGCGCGCCGGATAGGTAACGCGATGGTTGGCGCGGGCGATGAGCACCTCGCCCGTCTCCAGCGGCTGACGCAGCGAATCGAGCACCTGCGGCGTGAATTCCGGCAGTTCGTCGAGGAAGAGGACACCATTGTGGGCGAGCGAGACCTCGCCCGGCTTGGCCTTGGCGCCACCGCCGACCATTGCCGCCATGCTGGCCGAATGGTGCGGCGCGCGGAACGGCCGGCGGTCCATCAGCGCTCCATCTTCGATGGTGCCGGCCACCGAGGCGATCATGGACACGTCCAGCATCTCGGCCGGCGACAGGGGCGGGAGGATGGAGGGCAGGCGCTGGGCGAGCATGGACTTGCCCGCGCCCGGCGGGCCAACGAACAGGAGGTTGTGGCCTCCCGCCGCGGCCACCTCCAGCGCCCGCTTGGCAGTCTCCTGGCCCTTCACGTCGCGAAGGTCGAGCATGGTGTCTCCGGGCGGCTTCATCCGCGGCTCGGGCCGGCTCATCACCTGGCGGCCGGTCATGTGGTTGGCGAGCTGGATCAGCGACTGCGGGGCGAGAATCTCCATGTCGGGGCTGGCCCAGGCGGCCTCCGCGCCGCACGGCGCGGGGCAGATGAGGCCGTGCCCGCGCGCATTGGCGCCGATCGCCGCCGGCAGCACGCCGGCTACTGCCGCGATGGCGCCGTCCAGCGCCAGCTCGCCCACCACCGTGAAGCCGGACAGCGCATCGCCGGGAATGGCGCCGATGGCGGCCATCAGGCCCAGCGCGATCGGCAGGTCGTAATGGGAGCCTTCCTTGGGCAGGTCGGCGGGAGCGAGGTTCACGGTGATGCGCCGCGCGGGCAAAGCGAGCCCGGAGGCGATCAGCGCGGCGCGCACGCGCTCCTTTGCCTCGGTCACCGCCTTGTCTGGAAGACCGACGATGGTGAAGGCCGGCAGGCCCGCGGCCACATGCACCTGCACATCCACCGGACGCGCCTCGACGCCCTCGAACGCGACTGTTGCCACCCGCTGGATCACAGCCGCCCCCTGCCTGCTGCCCGTCTGCATCCCAAGGTAGCGAAGCCCGCTTTGCTCTGCAAGAACGAAAGCGGAACAATCGCGCTTGCGCCGGCCGTCGCCGCGGCTATGCTGGCGGAAGAAACGGGAGATCAGCCATGGCCGCCGAAGGTGCAGGCGCGCGCAGTCACGAGGCGCATGTGGTCGAGATGTTCGGCCCCCAGGCCGCTGCCTATGTGGCGAGCGCCGTCCATGCGCGCGGCGCCGACCTCGATGCGCTCAAGGCCCTCGTGGAAGAGGCGCGCCCCGCCCGGCTGCTCGATCTCGGCTGCGGCGGCGGTCATGTGAGCTTCACCGCCGCGCCGTTCGCGGGCGAGGTGTTGGCCTACGATCTGTCCGAGGACATGCTGGGCGCCGTCGCCGCCGAGGCCAAGTCGCGCGGCCTTGCCAATATCGCCACGCGGCAGGGCGTCGCCGAGCGCCTGCCCTTCGCCGACGCCAGCTTCGACATGGTCGCCTCGCGCTACAGCGCCCATCACTGGCGCGACGTGCCCCACGCCCTCGCCGAGGTGCGGCGGGTGGTGAAAGAGGGCGGGCAGGTGGTGATGATGGATGTGATCGCCCCCGAATGGCCGGTGGCGGACACCTTCCTGCAAACCGTCGAACTGCTGCGCGATCCTTCCCACGGGCGGGATTACAGCGCCTCCGAATGGACCCGCTCCGCCGAGGAGGCGGGGTTTCGGGTGGTGCGCACGGCGCACCGTCGCCTGAGGCTGGAGTTCGGGTCCTGGGTGGCGCGCATCCGCACGCCGGAACTGCACGTGGCCGCCATACGCTCCCTCATGGCCGGCGCGAGCGCGGACGTGGCAACCCATTTCGAGTTCGAGCCGGACGGTTCCTTCTCCATCGATACGCTCACCCTTGAGCTGGAGACGGCCTGAACCGGCCTATTTCTTCTCCAGCATGAGCCGGCCCTGCTTCTGGATGAGGTCCTTCGCCTTGCGGGCGACGAGATCCAGCATGAAGGGCAGCTCCACGGAGAGATGCACGGCGTCGTCCGCCACCTGAAGCTTGCCGCTGGCGGTCTGGCCGAGGGCGGCGATGCGGAAGTCGAGGTGCTCGCCCGTCCAGGTTTCCTCGAGGATGGAGATGTGGCGGGAAAAGCGCTCGCGCGCGCCGCTCAGCCCCGCCTGCAGGCGCCGCGTCGCCTCGGCCTTGCCGAGTCGGTGAGGGATGGAGGCGGTGAAGGGCTGTGCCATGATCGGTCCTGTCATGTGCCGCTGTGCGTTCCGCTCGTTAACGCCCGAGGACGCATGGCGGTTCGCGCGGCGAGCCGATGGTGCCGCCGCGTCGGTCCTGATGGGAAGGCGTGCGCTCAGGCGGCGCGGCGGGCCTCGATGCGGTCCCAGATCTGGGCCGCGATGTCCGGCCCGCCCAGCCGCTTGATGGCGCGCAGGCCGGTGGGGGAGGTGACGTTGATCTCGGTGAGGTTGCCGTCGATCACGTCGATGCCCACGAAGATGAGCCCCTTCTCGCGCAGGGAGGGGCCGATGCGGGCGCAGATTTCCAGCTCGCGGTCGGTGAGGTCGGTGGGCTTCGCCGCGCCGCCGCGCACCATGTTGGACCTGAGGTCGCCCTCGCTGGGCACGCGGTTCACCGCGCCGGCCGCCTCGCCGTCGACGAGGATGATGCGCTTGTCGCCATGCTTCACCGCCGGCAGGAAACGCTGGATGACCCACGGTTCGCGGAAGGTGGCCGAGAACAGGTCGTAGAGCGAGCCGAAGTTGAGGTCGTCGGCGGTGAGGCGGAACACGGCGGCGCCGCCATTGCCGTAGAGCGGCTTCATCACCACGTCGCCGAACTCGGCGCGGAAGGCCTTGATCTCGGCGAGGTCGCGCGAGATCAGGGTCGGCGGCATCAGGTCCGGAAATTCGGTGACGAAGATCTTCTCCGGCGCGTTGCGCACATGGGCCGGGTCGTTCACCACCAGCGTCTTCGGGTGGATGCGCTCCAGCAGGTGGGTCGCCGTGACATAGGCCATGTCGAAGGGCGGATCCTGGCGCATCAGCACCACGTCCATCTCGGTGAGCGGAATGCGCTCGCGCGCGCCGAGGGTGAAGTGGGCGCCGGCCTCGTCCTTCACGGTCAGCGGCTCCACGGCGGCGAACACTTCGCCGTCGCGCATGGCCATGCGGTCGGGCGTGTAATGGAACAGCGCATGGCCGCGCTGCTGCGCCTCCAGCAGGAGGGCGAAGGTGGAATCGCCTTGAATATTGATGCTGGCAATGTGGTCCATCTGGACCGCGACCTTCAGGGCCATGGCAATCTCCCGCTGGCCTCTCAGGCCACGCTATCTGTCGGCTCTATCTATAGGCGGGCGGCGCCCGCCGCCACTCGGCTCACACGTCCATCTCGAAGGCGCCGGGCAGGTGCTCGGCCTCGCCTGTGCGGGCGAGGAGCACCGCGTCGAAGCGCATGTTGAGCGCGGACAGCTCGGGGTGTTCGGCGAGGTAGGCCTCTGCGGCCGCCGCGATGCGCCGCCGTTGGCGGGGCTGGAGGGAGAAGGCGGCGTCCGCGAGGCGCGCCCTGAGCTTCACCTCGCAGAAGACGAGGAGGTCGCCCTGCCGGGCGATGAGGTCGATCTCGCCCGCCTTGGTGCGTACCCGCCGGGCAAGCACAAGGAAGCCGTGGGCGGCGAGCAGCGTCGCGGCGCGCTCTTCCGCCGCGAGACCGCGATCGTGGGCTGCACGGCGACGCAGCTTCCCCGCGTCCGGCGGAGGGCTGGCCGGGGCCTCAGGCATCCCCGCCCGGCTCCGGCTCCCCGGCACCCCGCGCCTGCGTGAGGGCGAGGGCGCGGGCGTAGACGTCCCGCTTCGGCCGGCCGGTGGCGCCGGCGACGGCCGCGACCGCATCCTTCAGCGAGGCGTCCTTCAGGGCGCGCAACAGCGCTGTGTCGACGTCCGCGTCGCCGGCCGCCTCTTCCAGTGGCGGGCCGATGACGAGGACGATCTCGCCCTTGGGGTCTTCCGCGTCCGCATAGTGCGCGGCGAGGGCGGACAGATCGGCGCGCCGCACCTCCTCGAACGCCTTGGTGAGCTCGCGGCACACGGCGGCGCGGCGGGGGCCGAGCACCTCGGCAAGGTCCGCGAGGCTCTCGGCGAGGCGCGGGCCGGTCTCGTAGAAGACGAGCGTGCCCGGCACGGCGGCAAGCGCTGAGATGCGGTTGCGCCGCTGGCCGGCCTTGGGCGGCAGGAAGCCGTCGAACAGGAAGCAGTCGGTGGGCAGGCCCGCCGCCACCAGCGCGGCGAGGAGCGCGGAGGCTCCCGGCACCGGATACACGCGGAACCCCGCCTCGGCGGCCTCCACCACCAGCTTGAACCCGGGGTCCGACACCAGCGGCGTGCCGGCATCCGAAATGAGCACGACACGCTCGCCGGCGGCGAGGCGGGCGAGCAGCTTCGGCCGGGCGCTGGCGCCGTTGTGGTCGTGATAGGCCATGAGGTGGGTCTGGATGCCGTAGCGGTCGAGCAGCCGGCGGGAGATGCGGGTGTCCTCGCAGGCGATCACGTCGGCCGCCGCCAAGGTCTCCAGCGCGCGCACGGTCACGTCGGCGAGGTTGCCGATGGGCGTCGCGACCACGTGCAGGCCGGGCGCGAGGCCGGGGGCGGGCAGGGTTGAGCCGGCGAGGAGGAAGGTTTTCACGGCACCCGCGGCGCGGCCTTCGGGGCGGCTGTGCGGATGCGGACGATGGGGCGTGGTCATGGCCCCACCATAGTCCCGCCCGCGCCGGACGGGAACGGCCCCGCCTGCATGGCTTCACGCCATGTGTCGCGCCGCCGCGACGACCGCCTGCCCAAAGGCGAGGCCGCCGTCATTGGCTGGCACTTCGGCGGGGATGAGGGGGGTGAGGCCACGCGCGCCGAGCCGGGCGGCTGTCTCCTCCAGCAGGCGCGCGTTCTGGAACACGCCTCCGGAGACGGCGACGGCCCGGGTGCCGGCCTCCTCAGCCGCCCGCGCCGCGACCAAGACGAAGGCATCCGCCAGCCCGGCATGGAAGGCCGCCGTCATGTCCGCGCGCGGCCGTGCGGCGGCAAGGTCGGCGCGGAGGGCGCGCCAGAGCGGGGCGGGATCGATCTCGATGAGGTCGCCCTGCGTGCGGATGTCGAAGGGGTAGGGCGCGGCGTCCCCCGCCGCCACGGCTTCCAGCGCCATGGCCGCCTCGCCCTCGTGGGAGAGCCGGTCGGGCGCGAGGCCGAGGAGCGCCGCCACGGCATCGAACAGGCGTCCGGCGGAGGAGGCGCGGGGGGCGTTGAGGCCCTTGTCCATCATGGCGCGCAGGGTCGGCACCGGCTTTCCGGCGAACAGCGCGGCGAGTTGGGCATCGCCGTCCACCGCCGCGCGGCCGAGCGCCCGGTCGAGATGGGCGAGCAACACGCGCCACGGCTCGCGGCTCGCCGCATCGCCGCCGGCGAGGGGGATGGGGGAGAGGCGGGCGATGCGGTGGCTCTTGCGATAATCGCAGAGCAGCACCTCGGCGCCCCACACGGTGCCGTCCTCGCCCAGTCCCAGCCCGTCGAGGGCGATGCCCACCACCTTGCCGTCGGCGCGACGCCAGCCGCTTTCGGCCATGGCGGCGGCGATGTGGGCGTGATGATGCTGCACGCTTTCCAGCGGGAGCCCGCGCGCCTCGGCGCGGGCGGCGGCGAGGCGGCTGGCGCGGTAGTCCGGGTGGAGGTCCGCCGCGATCACCTGCGGCACATGGGAGAAGAGGGCGGAATAATCGGCCAGCGCCGTCTCGAAGGCGTCGCCCGTGGCTGGCTCGTCGAGGTCGCCGAGATGGTGGGAGAGGAGGGCGCGGGCGCCGTGGGTGAGGCAGAGCGCGCTTTTCAGTTCGCCGCCCATGGCGAGCACCGGGGGCGCATCGGCGAAATCCTCCGGTAAGGCGAGAGGGAGCGGCGCGAGGCCCCGCCCGCGCCGCATCACGCGGAGCCTTCCGGCGGCGAAGCGCGCCACGCTGTCGTCGAGCCGGCGGGCGATGGGGCGGTCGTGCATGAGGAAGGCATCGACGATGCCGGCGAGGCCAGTCCGAGCTTCCTCATTCCGGAAGATCTGCGGCGCGCTGGAGCGGTTGCCGGAGGTCATCACCAGCGGGCAGCCGGTCGCCTCCAGCAGCAGATGGTGGAGGGGGGTATAGGGCAGCATGAGGCCGAGGTGGCTCTGGCCCGGCGCGAGGCCGGGGGCGAGACCGGCGTCCGGTCGCATCGGCAGCAGCAGAATGGGCGCGGCGGGGGCGCGCAGCGCCGCCTCTTCGTCCGGGTTGATGACACAGAGGCGATGGGCGGTGGCAAGGTCGGCCATCACCGCCAGAGGCTTGGTGGGGCGGTGCTTGCGGGTGCGCAGGAGCGCGACGGCCTCGGGGTTCGTGGCGTCGCAGGCGATGTGGAAGCCGCCGATGCCCTTCACCGCCAGGATGCGGCCGGCCCGCAACAGCTCGGCGGCATCGAGGATCGGATCGGATGACGCGATCTTCGCCCCCTCCCGTTCCAGCCACAGGCGCGGGCCGCAATCGGGGCATGCGATGGGCTGGGCGTGGAAGCGCCGGTCCGCAGGGTTTTCATACTCCGCGCGACACGCAGGGCACATGGCGAAGCCGGCCATGGTGGTCGCCGGCCGGTCGTAGGGCAGGCCGGCGACGATGGAGAAGCGCGGGCCGCAATCCGTGCAATTGGTGAAGGCGTAGCGGAGCCGCCGTGCCTTCGGATCGGCGATCTCCGCAAGGCACGCCGGGCACGTCGCCACATCCGGCACAACGCCGATGGAGACCGTGCCGGCCCCGCTCTCCACGATCCGGAATCCGGGCTCCGGCAAGGCGGCCGGATGGCGCTCCACCCGCTCGATGCGCGCCAGCGGCGGCGCCTCCGCTGTGAGGGCGGCAGCGAAGGCGTCGAGGCCCGCGCGTGGGCCGCCCGCATGGATCAGCACCCGGCCGCCGGCATTGGAGACTGTGCCGTCGAGGCCGAGGCGCAAAGCGAGGCGATAGACGAAGGGCCGGAAGCCCACGCCCTGCACGATGCCGGAAATCTCGATGATCTCGCCCGCGAACCCGTCCAATTCCGCCCCTTCCATGGCCGCTCAATGCACCGTGCAGACCATGCAGGGATCGAACGAGCGCACGATGTGCTGCACGGAAAGCGGCGTCTTCTCTCCTTGGCGCACCGGCGCGCCGACGAGGGCGGTCTCCAGCGGTCCCGGCTGGCCGGAGGCGTCGCGGGGGGAGAAATTCCAGGTGGTGGGGGCGATGATCTGGTAGCGGGCGATGCGGCCGCGCTCCACCACCATCCAGTGGCCGAGCGCCCCGCGCGCCGCCTCGGTGAGGCCGAAGCTGCGGCCTGCTTGAGGCAATGCGCCCTGCGCGCACCACGGCTCGCCGGGCCTGAGCGCCTTCACCCAGCCCTCCATGGCGATGAGCGTGCGCGCGGTCTCGATGAGCCGGCCGACAACGCGCGAGCGCACATTCGCGCCTTCCTTCGCCGCGAGATCGCGGGCGAGCTTCTGGCCGGCGATGACCTGCCGGGCGAAGGCGCCGGTCTCAAAGGGCAAGCCTGCGAGGCGCGGGGCCTTGCACCAGGTGTAGCCGGTCTCGTCCGCGCCATCGGGAAAGGTCGAGCCCTCGAACGGATGATGCGGCGCCTCCCGCCCCTCCATACGGGCGAAGGAATGATCCTCGGCGATGGCGGAGGGATCGACAGAGCCGAGGCGCCCCGCCGCAAAGGTGCCGCCGGCATAGAGCCTGCCCTCCTCCTGCGGATAGGCGCCGTAGGAGAGGAAGCGATCGTCGGCGCGGCCCAGTGCGGCAAGGTCGAGGTCTTCGGTGATGGTGAGGAACAGCCGGAAATCGCCGTCCGGCCCCGTGCGGCGCCAGATGTCCAACTCCTCGGCGTCGGCCAGCGCCGCGACGCGCTCCAGCGGGGCGCCGTAGAGCCGTGCCTCAAGGTCCGCTCGCACGGAGCCCAGCGTGGCCAAGAGGCGCATCTTGTCCCGCGCGTCCGCCCCCTTGGCGACGCCGCCGGGCTGGAGCGCCAGCGTGTGCGGCCAGCGGCCGGCGAGGAGGCCCATGACGTGCAGCAGTGTCGTGCGGGTGGCGAGGGCCTCGCGCACGCTCAGCCCATGCGACGCCTTGAACCGTCTCTCGGCCTCCGCGAACCAGGGCCGGTCGGAATAAGCCGCGCGGGCGAAGTCCGGCATGAAGAAGACGTGGAAATGGGTGAGGTGGTCGGCCACATTCTCGGTGGCGAGGATGAGGTTGGTGGCGACGCGCCCGTTGTCGGTGGGCACCACCCCCTCCAGAGCCGCCAGCGCCAGTGCCGCCGCATGGGATTGCGACACCGAGCAGATGCCGCAGATGCGCGGCGCGATGACGAGGGCGTCGCGCGGGTCGCGACCCTCCAGAATCCGCTCGAATCCGCGGAACAGGGGCGAGGAGACAAAGGCCTGCTTCACGGCCCCGTCCGCCACGTCGAGGCGCACCTCCAGGTCGCCCTCCACGCGGTTGAAGGGGCCGACCACCAGCCGTTTCGTGCCGTCGCTCATCGCTTCCTGATGTCCCGGACGGCGGGCGGTGTCACCACATGGTCACTCACCGCGTTGCGGCGCAGGCGCTCGGGCGTCGCCGCCTTGGCGAGGGAGGAGAGGGCGATGAACCAGGCCTTGGGCATGTCGGTGGGCAGGCCCACGGGGATGCCGCCGATCTTCGGCGTCTCGATGAAGGCGTGGCCCGGCTCCTCGAACTCGGGCGCCGTGCAGTTGATGCAGGCATGGCCGCCGCGGGTGCAGGAGCCCTCGCCGTTCCACAGGCGGGTGTTGCAGTCCGCATGGGCCTGGGTGCCGAGGCAGCCGAGATGCTCCATCATGCAGCCGAGGTCGCTCATCTTCTCGGCGCTGGCCTTGTACTCGTAATATTCGTTGCGGGGGCAGCCGTGGTGCACGAGGTGGTCGGCGTAGAAGCGCGGGCGGCCGTAGCTGTCGAGATCGCCGCCGTGCAGCAGGCCGGCGGAAAGCAGCATCAGCGTTTCCGTCACCCAGTTGGGATGGGTGGGGCAGCCGGCCACATTGATGACCGGCAGGCCGGCACGGGCGCGGAATTCAGCGCCGAGGGCGCCGCCGGGGCGACGCCCGTCATATTGCAGGCCGCAGGCGTCGGCCGGATTGACCCCGGCCGCCGTCACGCCGCCATAGGCCGCGCAGGTGCCCACCGCCACCACATGCTCCGCCACGGCGGCGAGCCGGCGCACCCAGTCGATGGTGGCCGTGTCGGTGCCGGCGAGCATGTGGAAGCGGCCGGTGCCGTTCGGGCCGCGCAGCAGCGCGCCCTCGATGCACAGGGCATCGAGCCGGATGGCGCCGGACAGCACCGCCTCGAACAGGGCGATGGCCTCGTCCCCGGTCTCCTCGGAGAGCGTGGGGTGCCACAGGAAGCGGATGTTGGCGGAGGCGAGCGTCGCGGCAAGGTCCGGCGCCTCGGCGCAGAGCAGCGACATGGTGCAGCCGCCGCAGCCGCCCGACTGCAGCCAGAGCACGGTAAAGGGGGCTGCTTTCATGGCGCCGCCGGCAGCACGAGGGAGAGGATGGCGCCGCCCTCCGGGTGGTTCCCGGCTTCGAGCCGCCCCTCGTGCTCCTCGGCGATGCGGTAGCAGATGGAGAGGCCGAGGCCGGTGCCCTTGCCCACCGGCTTGGTGGTGAAGAAGGGATCGAAGATGCGATCCATGAGCGCATCGGGAATGCCCGGTCCGGTGTCGCGCACCCGCACCGCCACCTGCCGCCCGTCGGCCGTCTGGATCCGCTCTCCGGTGATCTCCAGCCGCCGGTCGGCGCGGCCTTCCATGGCGTCCACGGCATTCTGCACGAGGTTCATCATCACCTGATGGATATGGCCGGGATGCCCCACCGCCTCCAGCCCCTCGGGTACGGCGACGGTGATGGGCAGGTCCGGCATCTGGGATTTTGCCACCCAGTCCACCGCCGAGCGCACCACGCCGGCGAGGTCGAACACCTCCTGTGCCTCACGCCGGTCGGAGGAGAAGCGCCGCAGGTCCGCCACGATGTCGCGCACGCGCTCGGCCCCCTCCAGCATGCCGGAGAGGGTGGCGGGGATGTCGGACAGCGCCCGGTCGATGCGCAATTCGCCGCGCGCCTTCGCCAGCGTGGCGCCGTCCGCGCCGGCATGCACCTGATCGAGATAGGCGATCAGCCGCTCGGCATAGCGCTTCATCGCATGGGCGTTGCCATAGACGAAGGAGATGGGATTGTTCAGCTCATGGGCGACGCCGGCCACGATGCGGCCGAGCGAGGCCATCTTTTCCGCATGGACCAATTGCTGCTGGGTGCGCTTGAGGTGCTCGTGGGCCTTGGCGAGGGCGCCGTAGGCGGCGCGCAGCTCGCCGATGGGGCGGCCCACCAGCACGATGCCCACCGCCCGCCCGCGCGGATCAAACCTCAACGCGCCATTGACCGCGATGGCGAGCGGCCCGTCCGGCGTCGCGAGGGTGAATTCCCGGTCGGCGATGCGCTGGCGCCGGGCGACGGTGGCGAGCACGTCTGCCGCCGTGGTCTCGGAGGCGGCATCCAGCAGATCGGACAGGGGGCGGCCGAGGAGGGCGTCGGCCCGCTGGCCGAAGGCGCGCTCGGCGGCGAGGTTCACCTGCTCCACCCGGCCGGAGAGGTCGCACGCCACCAGCACGTCGGTCATGGAGCCGAGGAGGCCGGCGATGAAGCCCTGCGCTTCTTCAAGCGCGGTGTTCTTGGCCTCCAGCTCCACCTGCTGGCGGACCAGCTCCGCATAGGTCTCGTCCATCTTGCGGATGACGGCGATCCACGCCTCGTCCGCGTCGATGGCGCCGAAGTCCGTGCCCGCGCGCGGCAGGGAAAGCGGGCTGTCGGGCAGCAGGTCGCTCGGCATATCCTGACGCCCGGACGTGGGCATGGGCGGTTCCCGGCGGAGAAAGGGACGGCAAGGGTAATCCCGCGGGCCGTCCCGGCGCAATGCAGGGGTCAGCGCGCCTCCACGCCGTCCCTGAGCGCGCGCAGGCGGTCGTAGACATCCGGGAAGGCGTCGAGCTTGGTCACGCCCACCATGCGGATGTATGCGGTGGGTCCGAAGCGGATCCACTGCACCACCTTGATGGGCGCGCCGGTGCGGGCATCGGCGCCGGTGGCCATCACCTCGAAGCCGGCCTGTCCGTTGATGCGCTGGGGCTCGGCGCGGTCGAGCTTGAGGTCCTTCACGCCGGGAATGGTGGACAGGGCGCGCAGGGCGAACTGGCGCCGCTCGTCGTCGCGCGGTGCGCCGCCGGCGATGGAGACGACGAACACCGGCTGGTCCGGGCCGTCCAGCGTATCCTTCGGTCCGTCGGTGAGCAGGAGCGTCGTGCCGCCCAGCGCCCGCACCGGCCGGAAGCCGGCGAGGTTGGTGACGGCAAAGGGCAGCGAGCCCGCCTGATCGGCCACGTTGCGGAACGTGATGCTGGAGAGCGCCTCCCGTACCACCTTGTCAGGATAGGCGGCAGCGCCCGCCTCCGGCACCTGAACGGTGACGATGCCGGTGCCCCTCTCGCTGCCCACCAGCAGCACCCATTTGCGCACGCTCACCGGACCCGCGGTCTGCCGGCCGATCAGCAGGATCGCCTTGGCGCCCTTGAGGGGAAAGTCCTCCCGGTCTTCCAGCGTCACCCCGCGCGTGGTCAGGGCCTGCTCGCTGAAGCCGGTGACGAGCTGGTCATAGGCTTCGGCCGGCATGTCCACCACCAGGATGGAGGATTTCGTGGCATCGTCCTCGAACCCCGCGAACTGCTCGCTCTCCACCATGCCCGGCGGCGGCACCAGCCCGATGGCCGAGCCGCGCGGATACATCAATTCGACCGCGCCAGCCGGCACGGCGGGCGCTGCGGCGAGGAGAAGAGCGAAGGCGGCGGAAAGAAAGGCGGACGTGAAGGCGAGGCGCATCGAGGGCTCCGGCGGGACGCGGCCAAAGCGGGCCTTCGCCTGCGGGCCGGTCTGCCTGTGTCGGGCGTCAATCCGGCTTTTCTGTGAATGGCGTGGCGGAAAGGTGGCGGATCACGCGGCGGTGACACGCCGAAGCGTGAGGTTGAAGCGCCCGCCCTCGTCCACGAGCCGGGACGTGCCGGGCAACAGGCGGTCGATGCCGTGGAAGGCGAGGCGGCTCGGCCCCGACAGCAGGAAAACGTCCCCCGACGCCAGATGGATGGAGCGCGTCGGCCCGCGCCGCGTCTCGCCACCCACCCGGAACACGGCGGTGTCGCCCAGCGAGACGGAGAGCACAGGTGCGGTGAAGTCCGCCTCGTCGCGGTCCTGGTGCAGGCTCATGCGGGCCTCGGGCGCATAATAATTGATGAGGCAGGCCTCGGGCGGCGCGGCCTCCGGGGCGAGGCGATTCCACAGGTCCATCAGGCGCGCGGGCATGGCCGGCCACGGCCGCCGCGTCTCGGGATGAAAGCTCTGATAGCGGTAGCCGGCCACATCGGACACCCAGCCGAGCGGCCCGCAATTGCTCATGCGCACGGAGAAGGGCTGGCCGGTGCGGGGCATGGTGGGGGTGAAGAGGGGGGCCTCGGCGAGCACCGCGCGGATCTCGGCCAGCAGCGCCGCCTGCGCCGCCCGGTCGAGCGCCTCGCGGATCCACAGGGCGCCGGGCTGGAGTTCGAGCGGCATCGGCGCGCCCGCCAAAGATCCCGTCATCGGCTGGACGCTGTGATCTTGGCGAATTGAAGAGGACGCGGCAGCGGCATGGTGGCTTTCCCTTGTCCCGGCGCCGGTTTTAACAAGGTAGTAACTATATATTTCATCTGAAGTTTCGGCCATATGCCGACAGATTCCACGCGGACGATGCCTTCCCGGTGCTGGGGTTCGGGAAGAGGAGTTGTCGTCATGCGCAATCATCTCCTGTGGAAGGGTGCTTTCTCTCGCGGCGTCGCGCTGTCCGGCCTCGCCGCCGTCGCTTTCGTCCCGCTGGTCGTCGCTGGAAGCGTCGCGCCGGCCGTCGCCCAGACCACGGTGGCGGTGCCGGGCGGGTATGTCACGTTCACGCCGGTGCAGCGGCGCTACATCGAGAGTTATGTGGTGCGCCACCCGGTCCCGCCGGCCTATATCCCCGGCGGCTTCGTCGCTGAGGTGGGGGCGGTGGTGCCACCCGATGTCGACCTGCGCCGCTTCGGCGTCGCGCCGGAGCCCTATGGCCGCTACGGGCAGGCAGTGGCGCAGCCGGGCTATGGCCAGCAGGGCTACGATCCGGGCTTCGATGACGAGGACGGCTACCAGACGCTGGACGAGGCCGGATACGCGCCGGGGGCCGGCCTCTCCCAATACCGCTACGTCACGCTGCCGGGCAACGAGGCGGCGGTGGTGGAGCCGCGTTCGCGCCGGATCATCCTGATCGTGGAGTAAACCCCGCCCCGCGTGGCGGCGGCGCCGTGCCTCGGGCATAGTGCCGCCGGCCATCCGGCCGGTTCGAGGGAGGCGTTGATGGGCCCGCACGGGAAATTCTACTGGAACGAGCTTCTGACCGACGACGTGGAGAAGGCGCAGGCCTTCTATTCCGCGACGCTGGGCTGGACCTTCAGCGAGATGCCCACCGGGGGCGGCCACGCATATTACGTCGCAACCCTCGGCGGCGAGCCGGTGGCCGGGATGATGGACAAGACCGACATCCTGCCGCCCCAGGTGCCGCCCCATTGGTTCAGCTACATCAATGTGGACGACGTGACGGCGCGGGTGGAACTGCTGAAGGCGGCCGGCGGCCAGGTGCTGCGCGAGCCGTTCGAGATCCCCGGCATCGGCCGCATCGCCATCGTCAGCGACGCCACCGGCGCGCCCTTCGGTATCATGACCGCCGCCGAGCAGGGATGATCTGACACCGGGGCAGGCGGGCTCAGGCCAAAAGGTCCGCCGCCGCCAGCCTGCGGACCGCGACCCGCTCCATGTCGGCAAGGGCGGCCGCGAGCGAGCCGTCCACGTCGATGGACCGGCAGGCGTCCTCGATCACATAGGTGGTAAAGCCGTGCCGCGCGGCATCCACCGCCGACCACGACACGCAGAAGTCGAGGGCGAGGCCGGCGAGATACACCGTATCGATCCCCCGTTCGCGGAGGTATCCGGCGAGGCCGGTGGGAGTGGTGCGATCCGCCTCGTAGAAGGTGGAATAGCTGTCGATGGCCTTGTGGTGGCCCTTGCGCACCACCAGCTGCGCGTGCGGCACCTCCAGGCCCGGCGCGAAGGCGGCCCCCGGCGTGCCTTGCAGGCAATGGTCCGGCCACAGGATCTGGCGGCCGTAGGGCAGGTCGATCATGTCGTAGATCGCGCGCCCCGCATGGGTCGAGGCGAAGGAGATGTGGCCGCGCGGGTGCCAGTCCTGAGTCAGGATCACGTTGCGGAAGCCGGCGGCGAGCCGGTTGGCGAGGGGCACCACCTCATCACCGCCGGGGACCGCAAGGGCGCCGCCGGGCAGGAAGTCCACCTGCAGATCGACGAGGATGAGGGCGGCGCGCGGATCGGCGCCGGGACCCGACCCGGCGGCTGGCTTCAAAGGGGCCATCCGTTTCCTCGCGCGGCTGTGAAAAATGGAGCGTGCCGCCTGCTACCATGCCTTGCGGGGCCAAATCACCCCCCCTATATGCGCCTCGATCGCCGTTTTCGCGGCGAACCCCAATTCTAAGTTTCAGGGGGCCGGCGGACCGGTCGCGGGAGGGGCTCGCGACGATCCACCTCGGGCGCCGCAAGGGCCCGGTCGGCCTGCCGGCAAGGAGAATCATATGGCCAAGATCATCGGTATCGACCTCGGCACCACCAATTCCTGCGTCGCGGTGATGGAGGGGTCCACCCCGAAAGTCATCGAGAACGCCGAGGGCGCGCGCACCACGCCCTCCATCGTCGCCTTCACGGAGGACGGCGAGCGTCTCGTCGGCCAGCCTGCCAAGCGGCAGAGCGTCACCAATCCCGAGCGCACCTTCTTCGCGGTGAAGCGCCTCATCGGCCGCCGCTATGACGACCCCACCGTCGCCAAGGACAAGAACCTTGTGCCCTACCAGATCGTGCGCGCCGACAACGGCGACGCCTGGGTGGAAGCCGACGGCAAGAAGTATTCCCCCTCGCAGATCTCCGCCTTCATCCTGCAGAAGATGAAGGAGACGGCCGAGTCGTTCCTGGGCGAGAAGGTGGAGAAGGCGGTCATCACCGTTCCCGCCTACTTCAACGACGCCCAGCGCCAGGCCACCAAGGACGCGGGCAAGATCGCCGGCCTCGAGGTGCTGCGCATCATCAACGAGCCCACCGCCGCGGCGCTCGCCTATGGCCTCGACAAGAAGTCGGCCGGCACCATCGCGGTCTATGACCTCGGCGGCGGCACCTTCGACGTGTCGGTGCTGGAGATCGGCGACGGCGTGTTCGAGGTGAAGTCCACCAATGGCGACACCTTCCTCGGCGGCGAGGATTTCGACATGCGCCTCGTCGGCTACCTCGCCGATGAGTTCAAGAAGGAGCAGGGCATCGACCTGCGCAACGACAAGCTCGCCCTCCAGCGGCTGAAGGAAGCCGCCGAGAAGGCCAAGATCGAGCTGTCGTCCGCGACGCAGACCGAGATCAACCTGCCCTTCATCACGGCGGATGCGACCGGCCCGAAGCACCTCACCATGAAGCTCACCCGCGCCAAGTTCGAGGCGCTGGTGGACGACCTCATCCAGCGGACCGTCGAGCCCTGCCGGCTCGCGCTGAAGGATGCCGGCCTCACCGCCGGGCAGATCGACGAGGTGGTCCTCGTCGGCGGCATGACCCGCATGCCCAAGGTGCAGGAAGTGGTGAAGCAGTTCTTCGGCAAGGAGCCCCACAAGGGCGTCAACCCGGACGAGGTGGTCGCCATCGGCGCCGCCATCCAGGCGGGCGTGCTCCAGGGCGACGTGAAGGACGTGCTGCTGCTCGACGTGACCCCGCTGTCGCTGGGCATCGAGACGCTGGGCGGCGTGTTCACCCGCCTCATCGACCGCAACACCACCATCCCCACCAAGAAGAGCCAGGTGTTCTCCACGGCGGAGGATGGCCAGACCGCGGTGACGATCCGCGTGTTCCAGGGCGAGCGCGAGATGGCGGCGGACAACAAGATCCTCGGCCAGTTCGACCTCATGGGCATTCCCCCGGCGCCCCGCGGCGTGCCGCAGGTGGAGGTGACCTTCGACATCGACGCCAACGGCATCGTGCAGGTCTCCGCCAAGGACAAGGGCACCGGCAAGGAGCAGCAGATCCGCATCCAGGCCTCGGGCGGCCTGAATGACGCCGACATCGAGAAGATGGTGAAGGACGCCGAGGCCCACGCGGCCGAGGACAAGAAGCGTCGGGCCCTGGTGGAAGCCAAGAACCACGCGGAAGCCCTCGTCCACTCCACCGAGAAGGCCGTCGCCGAGCATGGCGACAAGGTCGGCGCGGCGGAGAAGGGTGCCATCGAGGCGGCCCTCAATGACCTCAAGTCTTCGCTGGAAGGCGACGACGTGGAGGCCATCACCGCCAAGACCAACACCCTCGCCCAGGCCTCCCTCAAGCTCGGCGAGGCCATGTACGCGGCCCAGCAGCCGGGCGCGGAGGCGGGCGCCAAGCCGGCGGACGACGTGGTGGACGCCGAGTTCACCGAGGTCGACGACGACAAGAAGAAGTCGGCCTGATCCCTTCGCCCAGAGCGAAGGTGATGGCAATATGATGCCTGGCCCGGTTCCTTGCCGGGGCAGGCATCGCATCGGGTGGGACGATGAAGGGCGCGGCGAAGGTCATCATGGGCGCCGCAGCAGGCGCCCTTCTTGTTTCATCGGCGGGCGCTGACCAGCCGAGACGCCTAACGGCCCAGTCGTTTTACGACCGGGCTATCGTGGTGGAGATGGTTCTCATCGACGCGATTAGGAGCAACAAGCCGCGCCGTCTCCTGACGCTGCATAACGCGCTCCTTGACGAGTACGAAGTCACGTGGGGCCGGGCGGCAGAGACAGATGGGCGCGTGTGCGCCCGATTGATTTCAGCGCTGGCCGTGGTCGCGGTGACCGCCCACGAGCACATGGAACAGCGGACCGCGCCGTCAAGTATGGCCAACAGCGCCTGGATGAATTATCGGCGGGATGTTGCGCAGTGCGAACGGCAGCCGGGTATGGTGGTCTTTGACCGGAAGCTGCCAGAAAAATTGAGTGAGGTTTTCTGAGGTCATGGCCAAGCGCGACTATTACGAAACCCTCGGCTGCGATCGCGGCGCCGACGAGACGGTGCTGAAGGCCTCCTACCGCAAGCTCGCCATGAAGTGGCATCCCGATCGCAACCAGGGCGATGCGGAAGCCGAGGTGATGTTCAAGGAGGTCAACGAGGCCTACGAGGTCCTCAAAGACCCCCAGAAGCGGGCCGCCTATGACCGCTTCGGCCATGCCGCCTTCGAGAATGGCGGCGGCGGCCCCGGCTTCGGCAACGATTTCGCCTCCTCCTTCGCGGACATCTTCGACGACCTGTTCGGCGGCTCCATGGGCCGCGGGCGCGGCGGCGGGGGTGGCCAGCAGCGCGGGCGCGGCTCGGACCTGCGCTACAACATGGAGATCACCCTTGAGGAAGCGTTCGTCGGCAAGACGGCGCAGATCAAGATCCCCACCTCCGTCGCCTGCGAGGCCTGCAACGGCTCCGGCGCCAAGCCCGGCACCCAGCCGAAGGCCTGCCGCACCTGCGGCGGCGCCGGCAAGATCCGCCATGCGCAGGGCTTCTTCACCCTGGAGCGCACCTGCCCCACCTGCCAGGGCCGCGGCAGCGTCATCGAGGACCCGTGCGGCGCCTGCGCCGGCGCGGGCCGCGTGACGCGCGAGCGCACCCTCTCTGTGCAGATTCCGCCCGGCGTCGAGGACGGCACCCGCATCCGCCTCGGTGGCGAGGGCGAGGCCGGCGTGCGCGGCGGGCCGGCGGGCGACCTCTACATCTTCCTCTCCATCGAGCCGCACGCCTTCTTCCAGCGGGAGGGGGCGGACCTTTATTGCCGCGTGCCCATCTCCATGGTCACGGCGGCGCTCGGCGGCGCGGTCGAGGTGCCGACCATCGACGGTGACAAGACCAAGGTGAAAATTCCGGAGGGCACCCAGTCGCAGAAGCGCTTCCGCCTTTCCGGCAAGGGCATGCCCATCCTGCGCTCCCGCTCCTCCGGCGACATGTATGTGCAGGTGGTGGTGGAGACGCCGCAGAAGCTGACCAAGCGGCAGAGAGAGCTTCTCGCCGAGTTCGACAAGGAAAGCTCCGGCGAGACCCATCCCGAATCCGCCGGCTTCTTCGCCAAGGTGAAGGAATTCTTCCAGGGCGCGGCCGGCGAGGGGGCGTGATCCCCGCCGGCAGTCAGCCCCTGCGGGCCGCAGCCATGCATTGGGCGATGCCGTCCGTATAGGGCGTCTTCGCGACGGGGCCGATGGCCCGTTCGAGGGCGCTGCCGTCGAAGATGACCGGCTCGGTCATCAGATAGTGCATCTCCACGAGTTCGCGCATGAGCGGATCGAACAGGCCGGCGAGGCGCAGCATCGTCTTGCCCGCCACCATCAGCTTGGGCGTGCCTCCCGCCAGTGCGAAGGCCTGCCGGGCTACCTCCCGAACTGTAATGGTGCCCGCGCCCGCGAGATTGTAGGTGCGGCCGAAAGTGTCCTCCCGCCGCAACAATTCCCGCACCACCGGCCCCACATCCGGCACGAAGACGAACTCGTGTGGGGTGTCGATAGGCCCCACCACCTTCGCCCGGCGCCCCGCCACGGCGGCGGCGAAGAGGTCGGCGAGGAAGCTGCGGTCCACGCCGGGTCCGTAGAAATCGGGCAGGCGCAGGATGGCGCCCTGAAGCGCGCCGCGCGCGTCGGCCTCCATCAGAATGTCCTCCTGCTCCTTGCGCATGCGACCCTTGAAGGTGTGTGGGTCGCGCGGATGGCTCTCGTCCACGCGCGGCGCCTGCGGCCGGCCGAAGGGATAGGCGGTGCCGATGAGCAGCACCCGCCGCACACCCTCCGCCTCGGCCGCCTCGACCACGGCCCGCATGAGGCGGGGGTGGAGGTGGAAGGCGTCATAGGGCACACCCACCATGTGGACGAGCGTATCCATGCCCCGAACCGCCGCGCGGAGGCTTGCGGCATCGTCCGGGTTCCAGATGCGCTGGGTGGCGAGAGGATAGGCGCCGAAGGCGGTCGAGAGGCCGGCGGCGGAGCGCCCGACGACCGAGAACGGTGTGCCGGCCGCACTCAGGGCCTGGGAGATGCTGGCGCCGATGGCGCCGGTCGCGCCCAGCAGCGCAATTCTGGGGGCGCCGGCAACTTGCGGGAAAGCGGGAGAGGTCATTAGAGTGGCGTCCTGAACAATGTTCACTAAACATCGTTCATAAACTGAACATCGTTCATGTCAAGCGACAAGGGTCTGTCGTGTCAGAATTGAAATCGTCCGCGCCGCCCCAGGGCGGTTCGCCCCGCGCCAGGCGGAAGGAGGATGCCCGTGCGCGCATCCTTGCCGAGGCGCGCCGGATCGTTCTGGATCAGGGATTTGAGGCGCTCACCATGCGCCGCATCGCCGAGGCCGCCGGCTATTCCGCCGGGGCGCTCTATCTTCACTTTGAGAATCGCGAGGCCATCGCCCGCGAACTCGGGGAGGCCGGCATGCGCGCGCTGCTCGAAGGCCTCGCCGAGGCCGGAAAGAGCGCGGACCCGCTGCACCGGCTCAAGGCCCTGGCGCTCGCTTATGCGGCGTTCGGGCGCGCCGAGCCCGAAACCTACCGGCTGATCTTCATGGAGCCGGGCTTCGCGGCCACCGCGCTGGGGGGGAAGGACGCGGCCGGGGCGGCGGCGTTTGCGCTCATCGGAGGGGTGTTCCAGGATCTCGCAACGGCCGGTCGGCTGAGGGATGGGCTTGACCCGGAGGGCCTCGCCCTGACCTTCTGGATCCTCCTGCACGGCGTGGTCAGCCTGAAGCTGACCTGCTCGGCCTTTCTCGTGGCTCCCGAGGAGGATCTCCTTTCGACAGCGCTCGACAACCTGCTACACGGGGCCTTGCGCGAGGCCAGCGAACCTTGACCCCGCCCCCTTTCCCGTCTAAGCGCCTGATATCCGACCCGCTCGGGCGCCCGAGGTGCAGTTGATGCTCCAGTCCCACGACCACCGCAGGCCGCTTCAAAAGCCCCTGCTCCAGAAGCCGAACCTCAAGGACGAGGTGCGTTTCCTGCAGTCGTGGTTCCAGAATCCGCTCAAGACCGGCGCGGTCGCGCCCTCGAGCCCGGCGCTCGCCAAGATGATGGCGAGCTATCTCGATCCCAAGATGGACGGCCCGGTCATCGAGCTTGGGCCGGGCACCGGCCCGGTCACCAAGGCGCTGATCCAGCGCGGCTTTGCCCCCGAGCGCCTGTTCCTGATCGAGTACAATCCGGAATTCTGCGCCCTGCTGCGCCTGCGCTATCCCGGCGCCACCGTCATCAACGGTGATGCCTACCAGCTCGGCAAGACGCTGAAGGATCGCCTGCCCGGCAAGGCGGCGGGCACCATCTCCTCGCTGCCGCTCTTCACCATGCCCGAGGCCGAGCGCCACCGGATGGTCAACGAGGCGTTCGACCTCTCCCACCCCGGCACGCCGTTCGTGCAATTCACCTATGCGGTGGTCTCGCCCGTGCCGCTGCTGCCGGGCGCCATCGAGGGCGAACGCTCGCCGCGGGTGTGGCGCAACATCCCCCCGGCCCGCGTCTGGGCTTATCGCCGGCCCTGATCCTCATCTTGGCCGGTCCGGCGCCGGCCTTATGCTGCCGGTGCCGCTTGTGACCGATTTCCTCTATCTGACCCATCCGCAGGTCCAGGTGGACCCTGCCGTCCCCGTGCCGCGCTGGGGTCTGTCGCCCGTGGGGCGTCAGCGCACGCTGGCCTTTTCCACGCGATTCGATCTCTCCGCCATCAGCCAAGTCATCTCCTCCACCGAGGAGAAGGCGAAGGAGACGGCCGCCCTGATCGCCGCGCCCCTCCGGCTGCCGGTCGTCATCCGCGACGGCATGGAGGAGAACGACCGCTCCGCCACCGGCTACCTGCCCGAGGCCGAATTCCAGGAGATGGCCAACGCCTTCTTCGCCCGCCCCACCGAGAGCGTGCGCGGCTGGGAGCGCGCGGTGGACGCGCAGGCCCGTATCGTTGCGGCGGTGGAGGCGGCGCTGGCGGTTTACGGCGGGGCGGGACAGCGCCTCCTGTTCGTCGGTCATGGCGGGGTGGGCACCTTGCTTCTGTGCCACCTGGCGGGCTACCCCATTTCCCGCGTCCACGACCAGCCACCGGTTGGGGGCGGCTGCTGGTTCCGCGCCGGTCCCGCGCGCCGGCCGGACCGCTGGCGCGCAATGGAGGAGACGGCATGACGCAGGTTGTTCAGGGCACCCCGATCCGCGCGGATGTCCGCGACAAGCTCATCGTCGCCCTCGACTATCCCTCCGTCGCCGCCGCCGAGGCCGCGGTCGCCCAGCTTGGCGACGTGGTGAGCTTCTACAAGATCGGGCTGGAGCTGGCGGTCTCGGGCGGCATCGACCTTGCCGCCGACCTCATCGCCGCCGGCAAGAAGGTGTTTCTCGACCTCAAGCTCCACGACATCGGCAACACGGTGGAGCGCGCGACCGCTGCCGCCGCCGAGCGGGGCTTCGACATTCTCACCGTCCACGCCTATCCCCTGACCATGGCCGCCGCCGCGCGCGGGGCTGCGGGCAGCAAGCTGGAGGTGCTGGGCGTCACGGTGCTCACCTCCTATGACGATGCCGATCTCGCCGCCACCGGCGTCGCCGGGGGCGTCACCGAGACCGTGCGCCTGCGCGCCGGGCAGGCGCGGGAGGCCGGCATCGCCGGCGTCATCTGCGCCCCCACCGACGCCGCCATGGTGCGCGGCATTCTTGGCCCTCATATGCGCGTGGTGACGCCGGGCGTGCGGCCCAAGGGCGCCGCCGTGGGCGACCAGAAGCGCATCGCGACGCCGGCCGAGGCGCTGGCCGCGGGCGCCGACCGCATCGTGGTGGGCCGGCCGGTGACGGCGGCGGAAGACCCGGTCGCGGCGGCGCGGGCGATCCTTGCTGAACTTCAGGGCGCGTGACGGGGGCGGCGATGGCGAGCGGCTACTGGTTCCTCAATCTCGATGTGGTCAACCCGGTGGACTACATCACCTACCGCGAGGCGAACTACGCCTTCGCGCGGTCGCACGGCTTCCGGTTCGTGATCCGCGGTGGCGACTTCGAGCAGCTCGAAGGCATCAAGCGCCATCGCAACGTGCTGGTGGAACTGCCCTCCTACGAGGACGCCCTGAGCACCTATACCCTGCCCGAATACCAGCACGTGCGCGATCTGCGCCGCTCCACCGCCATCGCCGATCTCGCCGCTGTCGAAGGTTATGACGGGCCACAGCCTTCGTCGGCACCGCCGCCCGAAGGCACGCCCGAGAACCCGCGCGGCTACTGGATGGCCAAGGTGGATGTGACCGATCCCGATCGCTACAAGGATTACGTGGCCGCCAATGCCGAGCCGCTGGCCGAATACGGCGCCTGGTTCGTCGTGCGGGGCGGGCGCAACCAGGTTCTGGAGGGCCATGGCCGCTCGCGCTACGTGGTCATCGCGTTCAAGGATGTCGCGACGGCGCGCGCCTGCTATTTCTCCCCGGGATACCAGAAGGCGCTGGCCATCCGGCGGGAGGCGTCGGTCGCCGACGTCATCCTCATCTCCGGCTATACCGGGCACGAGGCCGCGCCCACCTGAGCGCGACCATTCTCGATCGCTTTTCCCCGACTCGCTAAATCGGCGAAGCGATCGACGGTATCGAGTTAACGCATTTTCTTCACGCGAACCGGTATCCCCTTCGCTTGAAAATGCCCAAGAGGACTTTACCCGTGACCGATCTGCGCATCGTCATCGCCGGGGCCGGCGGCCGCATGGGCCGCACGCTCATCCGCGCCATCGCCGAGACCGAGGGGCTGAAGCTCGTCGGCGCCCTCGAATATGCCGGCTCCGCCCATCTGGGCGAGGATGCCGGGCTGATGGCGGGCACGGGCCCCAACGGCATCACGGTGGAGAGCGACGTGGCCCCGGCGCTGAACGGCGCCGACGTTGTGATCGACTTCTCCACCCCCGCCGCCACGGTGCGCCTCGCCGGTCGCCTCGCCGAGGCGGGAATCGCCCATGTCATCGGCACCACCGGCTTCTCCAACGAGGACAACGCGGCCATCGCCGACGCGGCCCTGCGCACGGTCATCGTCAAGTCCGGCAACATGAGCCTCGGTGTGAACCTGCTCGCCGCCCTGACCCGCCGGGTGGCGGCGACGCTGGGCGACGACTTCGACATCGAGATCGTCGAGATGCATCACAACCGGAAGGTCGATGCGCCCTCCGGGACCGCGCTGCTGCTGGGCGATGCGGCGGCGGCCGGCCGCAACCGCAAGCTCGACGAATGCTCCGATCGCGGCCGCGACGGCCTCACCGGCCCGCGCGTGAAGGGCAATATCGGCTTCGCCAGCCTGCGCGGCGGCTCCGTGGTGGGCGAGCACATGGTGATCTTCGCCGGCGCCTCCGAGCGCATCGAGCTGGTCCACAAGGCCGAGGACCGGATGATCTTCGCCAACGGCGCGCTCACCGCCGCCCGTTGGACGAAATGCGGAGAGACCCGGCGCGAGCCCGGGCTCTATTCCATGGCCGACGTGCTCGGCCTTGCCGATTTCTGAGTGTCTGGAGACTTTTCATGTCGGATCGCATCCTCGTCCTCGTCCGTCACGGGCAGAGCGAGTGGAACCTCAAGAACCTTTTCACCGGCTGGCGTGACCCCGACCTCACCGAGCAGGGCGTCGCGGAGGCGAAGCGTGCGGGCGCGCTCCTGAAGGCCGAAGGCCTGACGTTCGACGTCGCCTTCACCTCGCTCCTCTCCCGCGCCCAGCGCACCCTGTCGCTGGTGCTCGGCGAGATGGGACAGGAGGGCGTGGAGACGATGGCCAGCCAGGCGCTGAACGAGCGGGACTATGGCGACCTCTCCGGCCTCAACAAGGACGACGCCCGCGCCAAGTGGGGCGAGGAGCAGGTGCATGTGTGGCGCCGCTCCTACGACGTCCCCCCGCCCGGCGGCGAGAGCCTGCGCGATACGGTGGCCCGCACGCTGCCCTATTACAATCAGGAGATCCTGCCGCGCGTGCTGAGGGGCGAGACCACGATCGTGACCGCCCACGGCAATTCGCTGCGCGCCCTCATCATGGTGCTGGAGAAGCTGTCTCCCGAAGGCATCATGAAGCGCGAGGTGCTCACTGGCGTGCCGATGGTCTATCGGATGCGCGCCGATTCCACCGTCGAGGACCGGCGCGACCTCGCGGTCTGAGGACGCCTGAGGCCGCGGCCGGTTCGCCGGCCGCTCCCCTCCAAGATGCGCTCAGCTGCGCCGCGCGGCCACGAACTGGGCGGCTTCGGCGAGGATCTCGCCGCGCGCGCCGAACGGCGCAAGGGCGTCCGCCGCTTCTGCCACCAGACGGTCCAGCAGACGGCGCGCCTCGGGCAGGCCGAGGCGGGAGACCAGCGTCGCCTTGCCGGCGGCGGCGTCCTTGCCCACCTTCTTGCCCACCTCCTCGGCCGTTCCTTCCACATCCAGAATGTCGTCAGCGATCTGGAACGCCGCGCCCAGCGCCCGCCCGTAGGCGAGCAGCGCCGCGCGCTGGCCCGCATCCGCGCCGCCGAGGATCGCCCCCGCCTCGGCCGAGACGGCGAGCAGGGCGCCGGTCTTCATGGCCTGCAGGTCGCGGATGGCGTCCTCCCCATGGGCGAGAGGCGCCCCGCCGGAAAAGCGCCCTTCGGCGGCGAGGTCCAGCATCTGCCCGCCCACCATGCCGCCGATGCCCGCCGCCCGCGCCAGCGCCCGCACCAGCGCGATGCGCACGGCCGGATCGGGATGGGCGTCCTCACCCGCCAGCAGGTCGAAAGCGAGGGTGAGCAGCCCGTCGCCGGCGAGGATGGCGGTGGCCTCGTCATAGGCCTTGTGGACGGTGGGACGGCCCCGCCGCAGGTCGTCGTCGTCCATGGCGGGCAAATCGTCATGGACGAGGGAATAGCAGTGCACGCACTCGATGGCGGTGGCGGCGGTCACGGCGGCTTCGGCCGGAAGGCCGAACAGGGCGGCGCCCTCGATCACCAGGAACGGCCGCAGCCTTTTGCCGCCGCCCAGAGCCCCGTGGCGCATGGCGGCCATGAGCCGCTCCGGCCGCAGCCGCTCGCCGGCAAGCGCCGCACCGCCGAGCGCGGCGGCGAGCCGGGTTTCGGTGATGGCGGCGGCGGCGTCGAGACGATCCTTGAGGGAAGAGGTCACCGGGTGGCCTAGCGTGGCTGAGAAGGGCAAGGTGGAACGCCCGGCGAGGGCGCACCGTTGACGGGGGCCACCGGGTGCCTCAACCAGGGGTCAAGGTCAAGCCGCATGGCGGCAGGGAGGGGGGAGGATGATCCGTCTGGTGCTTCGGGTGGTGCTCATCCTCGCTGCCATCCCGCTGGTGCTTTCGGTCCTCTACAACGTCATCAATCCCGTCTCGACGCTGATGATCGGCCGCTGGATCACCGGCGAGCGGGTGGAGCGCGTGTGGACGCCCATCGAGAAGATGTCGCCGGCGCTGGTGCGCACGGTCATCGCCTCGGAGGATGCCAGCTTCTGCCAGAACGTCGGCATCGATTTCGGCGAGCTGCGCGAGGCCATCGAGAAGGCGGACGAACTCGAGGACACCCGCGGCGCCTCCACCATTCCCATGCAGATCGCCAAGAACCTGTTCCTGTGGCCGGGGCGGGCGCTGATCCGCAAGGCCATCGAGATGCCGCTCGCCATCTGGCTCGATCTGGTGGTGAGCAAGAGGCGTCTGATCGAGATCTATCTCAACATCGCCGAATGGGGGCCGAATGGCGAATTCGGCGTGGAGGCGGGCGCGCAGCGCGCCTTCGGCATTTCCGCCGCGCAGGTGGATACGCGGCAGGCGGCGCTGCTGGCGGTGATGCTGCCCAATCCGCACCGGCGCGATGCGGGCAATCCCACCGCCGGCGTCCAGCGGCTCGCGTCCCGCCTTCAGGCGCGGGTGCCCAAGGAGGGGCCGGAACTCGTCGCCTGCCTCGGCCAGCTGCGCTGAACCCGCACGCCGCTTGATTGTTGGCGCCACACGCGCCACATGGGAGACGTCGCGCCGTTCCGGCTGAACCCGCCGTGCCCGGCGGTAACTTCCTCCTGCCGGCCCGCCTGAATGACCCAATCGCAAGCCCCTTCGCCCGCGTCCGCGTCCGCCCCCCGCAAGATGAACCCCTGGCTGAAGATCGGCCTGGAGATCGGCCCGCTGGTGCTGTTCTTCGTCGCCAACGGCCGCGGCGGCATCTATGTGGCGACCGGCGTCTTCATGGTGGCGACGCTGGTGGCGCTCTGCGCCATGTGGGTGCTGGCGCGGCGCATCGCGGTGATGCCGCTGGTCTCGGCGCTGGTGGTGATGGTGTTCGGCGGCCTGACGCTCTGGCTGCAGGACGACCATTTCATCAAGCTCAAGCCGACCATGGTGAATGCCCTGTTCGGCGTGCTGCTGCTGGGCGGCCTTTATTTCAGGAAGCCGCTCCTGCCGTATGTCTTCGACGGCATGGTGAAGCTCACCGACGAGGGCTGGCGCAAGCTCACCATCCGCTGGGGCCTCTTCTTCCTGGTGATGGCGGTGCTGAACGAGATCGTCTGGCGCACCGTCTCCACGGACACCTGGGTGACCTTCAAGACCTTCGGCTATCTGCCGCTGACCTTCGCCTTCGCCTTCGCCCAAGCGCCGCTCATGAGCCGCTACGAGTTGAAGGACGGCGCCGGCACCGACTGAAGCCGCGGGATTTTCCTAACGCCCGCCGTTGACGGCGGCGCGCTCTGTCCCCATAAGCCCGAAAGAGGGCGCACAATGCTGACGAAAAAGGGAAAATACGGTCTCAAGGCGGCGGTCCACCTGGCCCGCCTGCCGCCGGGCGGCTCCACGCAGGTGGCGGACATCGCCGAGGCCAACAACATCCCGAAGAAATTCCTCGACGTGATCCTCGGCGAGCTGCGCAACGCCGGCTTCCTCTCGTCCAAGAAGGGCAAGCTCGGCGGCTACCGGCTGGCGAAGCCCGCGGACGACATCATCGTCGGCGAGATGATCCGCGCCCTCGACGGGCCGCTGGCGCCCTTTCCCTGCGCCAGCCGCAACGCCTACGAGCCGTGCGAGGATTGCGATATCGCCACCTGTGAGGTGCGCCTGCTGATGGTGCGGGTGCGTGACGCCATGGGCACGGTGCTCGACACCTACACCCTCGCCCAGATGCGCGACCTGTCCCAGGAACAGCTCGCCTCCTTCGTGGACTACATCTAAAGCCCGCGCGGCCTTTGAGCGAAGTGCAACGACAAAGCCCGCGCGGCGCCTGAGCGGAGGCGAGCCAACCCTCAATCCCTGACCGTCGTCATCGCGAGCCTTGTGCGGGCGATCCACCGTGGGGCCGCCAGGGTGCCCGATTGCCGGGGCAGGACGCGCGGCGGAGTGGATCCCCCGGACCAGCCGGGGGATGACGGGCCGAATGGCCCTTTCCTCACTGCTGCGCGGCGAGGAAGGTGCGGAAGCGGGCGAGCGCCACGGCGAAGAACAGCGCGCCGATGCCGAAGGTGGCGGCGAAGCGCGGCCACACCGTCTCCAGCCCCGCCCCGCGGTAGAGGATGGCCTGCGCGAAGGCCACGAACTGGGTGGAGGGCGAGGCCTGCATTCCCACCTGCAGCCATTGCGGCATGCTCTCCAGCGGCGTGAAGCCGCCCGACAGCATGTTCATGGGCAGCACGACCAGGAAGAACAGCAGCCCGAACTGCGGCATGGACCCGGCCAGCGTGCCGAGGAAGATACCCAGCGACGCCGTGAAGAAGAGATAGAGCGCGGCGCCCGCCAGGAACAGCGGGATCGAGCCCGCGATGGCGACGCCCAGCACCCATTTCAGCACCACGATGAGGCTGACCAGAGTGGCGACGAGGATGACTGCCCCGTTCGCCACCACCTTCGCCAGCATGATCTCGGAGGGACGCACCGGCAGCACCAGCAGGTGCTCCAGCGTGCCGTGCTCGCGCTCGCGGATCAGCGCGGCACCGGCGAGCAGCACCGAGAGCATGGTGATGTTGGTGATGAGGCCCATGGTGCCGGTGAACCAGGAGGATTCCAGCCCCTGGTTGAAGGCGGCGCGGATCTGGAGATTGACCGGGCTCGCCACCCCTTCGGAATGGCGCAGCACGAAGCGGTTCACCTCGGTCTGGAAGATGGCGGAGATGTCGTTGGCGCCCAGCCCGGCCTGCATCAGCGCCGTGGCGTCGATGAGCAATTGCACCTCGGGGCTGCGGCCGGCGAGCACGTCCGCCTGGAAGTTGGGCGGGAAATTCAGCACGAAGGTGTAGCGCGCCGCATCCATCACCGGGTCCACGTCCTGCGGGGCGATGGGCACCGGCCGCTGGAAGGAGGGCGGCAGCAGAGCGTCGAGGATGGCGTTGGAGAGGGCGGAATTGTCCTCGTCCACCACCGCCACGGCGGCGCGGTTGAGGTCGTGCTTCATGCCGTTCGCCTGCAGCACGATGGCGGCGGTGAAGGCATAGACCACCAGCACCAGCAGCGCGCGGTCGCGCCACAGGCCGAGCAGTTCCTTGCCCACCAGCCAGCGGACGTTGGCCAGCGGCAGGCGGCTGGGTGTCTTCGCCTTGAGGGGGGAGGGGGCGGGCGCGGCCATGTCAGGCCTCCTGCTTGCGCAGGATGAGGAAGGCGATGGCGAGCAACGCCGGCCAGAAGGCGGCGGTGGCCAGGATGAAGGGCACAAGCTCGGTGAAGCTCAGCCCCTTGGTGAAGGCGCCCACGCTCACCCGCATGAAATAGGTGGTGGGAAAGAAGGTGCCGAGCACCCATCCCCCGCCCTCCAGCGAGGCCACCGGCTGGAGCATGCCGGAGAATTGGGTGGAGGGCATCATGGTGCCGATGGCGGTGCCGAACAGGGCCGCCACCTGGGTGTTGGTGAGGGTGGAGGAGACGAGGCCGATGGCGGTGGTTGCCAGCACATAGGCGAAGGCCCCCAGCGCCAGCCCGAGGAACGAGCCCTTCAGCGGCACCCCGAACAGGAACAGCGCCATCAGCACCATGATGACGAAGTTGAACAGCGCCACCCCCACATAGGGCGCCTGCTTGCCGAGCAGGAATTCCAGCTTCGTCACCGGCGTGACGTAAAGGTTGGTGATGGAGCCCAGCTCCTTCTCCGTCACCACCCCCAGCGCGGTGAGGATGGCCGGGATGAAGATGAGCATCAGCGCGATGTTGGCCGGCACCATGGCGTCGAGGCTGCGGAAGGACTGGTTGTAGCGGTAGCGCATCTCCAGCCCGGCGAAGGTGGAATAGGCGCGCCCGGCCGCCTGCGCCGCATCGGCGAGGAAGAGGGTGTGAACCGCCTCCACATAGCCCTTGATGGTCTCGGCCCGGAACGGCATGGCGCCGTCGATGGTCACCAGCACCTCCGTCTGCCGCCCGGAGCGCAGATCCGCGCCGAAGCTCGGCGGCAGCTCGATGGCGAAGGCGATGGCGTTGGATTTCAGCCGCTGGTCGAGATCGTCCGGCGAGGTCAGCGCCGGCTGGATGCGGAAATAGGTGGAGTGGGCGAAGCCGTCGATATAGGCGCGGCTTTCCGGCGTCTGGTCGCGGTCGAGCACGGCGAAGCGCAGGCGATCCACGTCCAGCGTGATGCCGTAGCCGAAGATGATCATCAGGAACGCGGTGCCCAGCAGCGCGAAGGCGAGGCGCACCGGATCGCGCTTCAATTCCAGCGTCTCGCGCCAGGCATAGGCGGCGAGGCGGCGCGGGGAGAAGGCGGAGGGCCGCCCCGCGGGCCGCGGCTGGGGAGGGGGCAGGCGGGCCTGCGTGCCGGCGGCGCGTCCGCCCATCTCCATATAGGCGACGAAGGCCTCTTCGAGGCTCGCCGCGTGCTGCGCCTCCTTCAGCGCCTGCGGCGTGCCGGTGGCGATGACGCGGCCGGCGTGCATGAAGGAGATGCGGTCGCAACGCTCCGCTTCCCCCATGAAATGGGTGGAGACGAAGATGGTCACGCCCTCCTCCCGCGAAAGCCGCTGGAGGTGGTCCCAGAAGCCGTCCCGGGCCACCGGATCGACGCCGGAGGTGGGTTCGTCGAGGATCAGCACCTCCGGCTCGTGCAGCACCGCGACCGCCAGCGACAGGCGCTGGCGCACGCCCAGCGGCAGGCCGTCCGACAGGTCGTCCAGATGGTCGGTGAGGTCGAAGGTGGCGACGAGATCGGCGATGCGCTTTGCCGCCGCGTCCTCCGGCAAAGCGAACAGGCGGGCGTGCAGCTCCAGATTCTGCCGCACGGTGAGTTCGCCATAGAGCGAGAAGGCCTGCGACATGTAGCCGACGCGCCGGCGGGTCTCGATGTCCTTCGGGTCCACCGGCACGCCGAAGAGCAGCGCTTCGCCGGAGGACGCCGGCAGCAGGCCGGTGAGCATCTTCATGGTGGTGGACTTGCCGCAGCCGTTGGAGCCGAGGAAGCCGAAGATCTCGCCGCGGCGGATGGTGAAGCTCACATCGTCCACCGCCACGAAGTCACCGAAGCGGCGCGTGAGGCCGCGGGATTCGATGGCGATGGGTGCGTCCGGCGGAATGGCGGCGACGGGCAGCGAGGCTTCTCCGTCGCCGCGCTGCCCGTCCGGCAGCAAGGCGATGAAGGCGCGCTCCAGCGTCGGCTGACCGGTGCGGGCGAGGTGCTCGGCCGGGCTGGCGTCGGCGAGGATGCGGCCGCGATCCATCAGCACCACGCGGCCGAAGCGGGCGGCTTCCTCCATGTCGGCGGTGGCGACGAGGAGGGTGAGGTGTGGCCGGTCGGCGCGGATGGTGTCCACGAAGTCCCAGAACTGCCGGCGGGAGAGGGGATCGACGCCGGTGGTGGGCTCGTCCAGCAGCAGGAGGTCGGGGTCGTGGACCAATGCGCAGCACAGGCCGAGCTTCTGCTTCATGCCGCCCGAGAGCTTGCGCATGAGCCGGTCGGCGAACGGGTCGAGCCCGGTGGCAGCAAGCAGCGGGGCGACGCGGGCGCCCTTGGTCGCCGCGTCCTCGCCGAACAGGCGGGCGAAGAAGGCGATGTTCTCGGCCACCGAGAGATTGGGATAAAGATTGCGCCCCAGCCCCTGCGGCATGAAGGCGATGCGCGGCTGCGCCTCCTCCCGCGCGCGGCGGGACGCGAAGTCCGCCCCCAGCACCTCGACGCGGCCCGTCTGGATGCGCTTCGCACCGGCAATCAGGCCGAGGAGGGTGGACTTGCCCACCCCGTCCGGCCCGACGAGGGCGACGGCGGAGCCTTCCTGAATGGTGAGGTCCACGCCATCCACCGCCTGCGTCTTCCCATAGGCGTGGCGGATGCCGGCGAGCCGGACGGCGTCCGGGCGTGCCGCCGGAGCGGCCTCGCTCACTTCTTTGCTCCCGTATCCTTCGCTCCGCTGTCCTTGGCGGGCTCGCCGAATTCCTGCACGAGGTCGGACTCGAGCCACGCGGGCCATTGGGCGGCGGGATCGAGCCGCACGTAGCCGACGCCGGTGACGCCGGTCTTCACGTGCTCCAGATACTTCTCCACCAGCGGCCGGGCGACGCGGAGCTTGACGCGGAACATCATGCGGTCGCGCTCGCGCTGGGTCTCCACCTGCTTGGGGGTGAACTGGGCGCGGGCCGAGACGAAGGAGACGGCGGCCGGCACCGCGCGGTCGGGCAGGGGCTCCAGCAGCAGGCGTGCCGGCGTGCCGAGGCCGATGCGCCCGGCGTCGGCGGCGGGCAGGAAGATGGTCATGTAGACGTCGGAGAGATCGATGAAGGTCAGCACCTTGCCGCCCGCGCCCAGCACCTCCCCCGGCTCTGCGAGGCGGTAGATCACCCGTCCGGACTTGGGGGCGATGAGGGTGCCGTCGGCCACGAGGCGCTTCAGGCGGTCAACCTCGGCTTCCGCCGCACGGATGGCGCTCTCGCTCGCCGCGAGGCTGGACTGGGCAGCGGCGAGCGCGGCGGCGGCGGTGAGCTTGGTGGTGCGATACTGGTCCACCTTCTGCTCGGTGGCGAAGCCCTTGGAAACCAGCGTCTCCTGCCGCTCCAGTTCCTTGGTGGCGAGGTCCAGCTCGCCCTTGCGCTGCTCCACCACATGAAAGGCGGTGTCGCGGGACTGGCGCGCCTGCGCCGCCTGCGCATCCGCCGTGCGCAGGGCCGCCTCGAGGTCCGAGACGTCTATGTGGGCGACCACCTGCCCCTGCCTGATGAAGTCGCCTTCCTCGGCGAGCACGTCCAGCAGGCGGCCGGCGGCCTTGGTGGCCACGTCCACCTCGGTGGCCTCGATGCGCCCGTTGCCCTCGGCGAAGCCGGGCGGCAGGGCGCGGCTGCGATGCGCGAGATACCACGCCCCGGCACCGCCTGCGGCCGCGAGGGCGACGATGACGGCAAGGATGGCGAGGGAGCGCTTCATGGGGACACCTTCAGGGGCTGGGCACGCCCCCGCGATGCCGCACGAGAGTGGCACTCCCGCGGGGCGTCGGGAACCGTCTCTGTCAACACTTTACCGCAGCGCACACGTCTGGCGTTGATTGAGGTCAACGGCTGTTTACTCGCCGTCCACCTCCCGCTGCAAGGCGATGGCGCCGGCCGGGTTGCGCACTTTCGCACCGCCGATGAGGTAGAGGAAGACATCGCGCGTGTCGGCCTTCTTTCCCTTCGCGGCCTTTGCAGGTGTCCCCGCCTGCGGCAGGCCCTCGGGTACCTTGCCGGCCTCCCAGTCCTTCGCCGCCTTGGCCCAGCGCGCGAGGTCGGAGGCGCCATAGCCGGTCTCGATCTCCTCGGCGGTCTGCTGGAGACGGGCGTAGGTGAAGTCCGCCGTCAGGTCGGCGATGGCGGGATAGGTCTCGTGGTCCGCGTAGACGATGGCGAAGTTGTGCTTGCGGGCCAGCGCCACGAACTCGGGCACCACGAACGAAGGGTGCCGCACCTCCAGAGCATGGCGCAGGGCGACGCCTTCATGCGCCTTCGGCAGCAGCGCCATGAAGGCGGCCATGTCGTCCGGATCGAAGGCTTTCGTCGCCGCGAACTGCCAGTTGATGGGGCCAAGCCGGTCGCCCATCTCCACGATGCCGCTCGAAATGAACTTGCCGACGCTTTCCTCCGCCTCCGCCAGCACGCGGCGCTGGGTGACGTAGCGCGTGGCTTTCAACGCGAAGACGAAGCCGTCGGGCACCTGCCGCGCCCAGTCGGCGCAGGATTTGGCGGAGGGCGTGCGGTAGAAGGTGCCGTTGATCTCGATGGTCTTCAGCACGGAGGCCGCGTGCCGCAGCTCCTTCGCGTGGGGCAGGCCTTCGGGATAGAAGACGCCGCGCCACGGCTCGAACGTCCAGCCGCCGATGCCGACGCATATGGCCATCTGATGCTCCTCTCGCATCCGGCCGTCACGGCAGCGGCAGGATGTTGGAATATTTCACCTGTTCCAGCGCGAAGGAGCTTTCGATGGAGGCGATGCCGTCGAGCCGCGTGAGCTTCTCCTTCAGGAAGCGCTCATAGGCGTCGAGATCGGCCGCCACCACCCGTAAAAGGTAATCGCGCGGGCCAGTCATCAGATAGCATTCCAGCACCTCCGGCCAGCCCCGGATGGCGGCGGAGAAGCTATCCAGCGCCTCCTCCTGCTGGCGCTCCAGCTTGATGGAGACGAACACGCTCACCGGCAGCCCCGCCTTGCGCTGGTCGAGCACCGCCGCATAGCGGGCGATGAGCCCTTCCTCCTCCAGCGCCTTCACCCGCCTCAGGCAGGGCGAGGGAGAGAGGCCGACCTCGCCGGACAGCTCCGCAATGCTCTTGCGGCCATCGGCCTGCAGGGCGGCGAGGATTTTCCGGTCGATGGCATCGAGGCGCATGAATCCGCTCCATCGGGTGCGTCTAGTAGCATTTTATGGCGCGAGCTGCGGTAACGTAAGGGCGATTTGACCGGAAACGCCGCTTGGCCCGCGCTAAACTCGTGACCGGGCCGATGCTGCGGCCCCGGAAGAATTCCGCCCGAGGAAACGCCATGGCCTCCCCCCGTTCCACCGCGCCCGTCCTGCGCGCCCAACCCGCCCCGCCCTCGGCCGCCGATCTCGCGATCCTCGGCGAGCTGGAGAAGAAGGTGCTGTGGCTGGCGAGCTGGATGATCCACAACGCCAACCATCTGCGGCCCGCCGCGGACGGCCTGAAGGTCGGCGGACATCAGGCCTCCTCCGCCTCCCTCGCCGCCATCATGAGCGCGCTCTATTTCCACGTGCTGCGCCCGCAGGACCGGGTGGCGGTGAAGCCGCACGCGAGCCCCATCTTCCACGCCATCCAGTATCTGTTCGGCCGACAGGACCGCGCGCGGCTCGAAAATTTCCGCGGCTTCAAGGGCGCGCAATCCTACCCCTCGCGCACCAAGGATGCCGACGACGTGGACTTCTCCACCGGCTCGGTGGGCCTCGGCGTGGCGCAGACCCTGTTTGCCAGCCTGGCGCAGGATTACGTCCACGCCCACGGCCTCGCCGGCGACCGGCCCAAGGGGCGGATGATCGCCCTCGTGGGCGACGCGGAGCTGGACGAGGGCAACGTCTTCGAGGCCCTGCTGGAGGGCTGGAAGCACGAGGTGCGCAACACCTGGTGGATCATCGACTACAACCGCCAGAGCCTCGACGGCGTGGTGCGCGAAGGCCTCTACGAGCGTTTCACCGGCATCTTCGAGGCCATGGGCTGGCAGGTGGTCGTGCTGAAATACGGCACCCTCCAGCAGGCCGCCTTCGCCGAGCCCGGCGGCGATGCGCTCAAGCGCTGGATCGACGCCTGCCCCAATGCCGAATATTCCGCCCTGACCTTCCAGGGCGGCGCCGCCTGGCGCAAGCGCCTGATGGACGACCTCGGCGACCAGGGCGACGTCTCCGCCCTCATCGGCCGGCGCTCGGACGCCGAACTGTCCGCGCTGATAACCAATCTCGGCGGCCATGACATCGCCTCCCTCATCGCCGCCTTCGACGCCATCGACCACGACCGGCCGGTGGCCTTCCTCTGCTACACGGTGAAGGGCTTCGGCCTGCCGCTGGCCGGCCACAAGGACAACCACGCCGGCCTCATGACCCCCACCCAGATGGAGGCGCTGCGTGCGTCCATGAACGTGGGCGCCGGGCGCGAATGGGAGCCGTTCGAGGGGCTGAAGCATCCTGAAGGCGAGCTGCGCGCCTTCCTCGATCGCGTGCCCTTCGCGCAGGGCGGCCCGCGCCGCTATGCCGACCCCGCGCTCAAGGTGCCGGCGCTGGCGCCGCCGCCCAATCCCAGCATCTCCACCCAGGCGGGGTTCGGCCTCATCCTTCAGGATCTCGCCAAGGGCGACAGCCCGCTCGCGGACCGGATCGTCACAACCTCGCCTGATGTGACCGTCTCCACCAATCTCGGGCCGTGGGTGAACCGGCGCGGCCTGTTCGCCCATGAGGCGCTGGCCGACGTGTTCCGGCGCGAGCGCATCCCCTCCACCTTCGCCTGGGAGTTCTCGCCCAAGGGCCAGCACATGGAACTCGGCATCGCCGAGATGAACCTGTTCCTGACGCTCTCCGCCTTCGGCCTCTCCCATTCCCTGTTCGGCGCCCGCCTCGTGCCGGTCGGCACGCTCTACGACCCCTTCATCTGCCGCGGGCTCGATGCGCTGAACTATGCCTGCTACCAGGATGCCCGCTTCATCCTCGTGGCGACGCCCTCCGGCATCACGCTCGCGCCCGAGGGTGGGGCGCACCAGTCGATCTCGACGCCGCTCATCGGCATGGCGCAGGACGGCCTTGCCGCCTTCGAGCCGGCGTTCGTGGATGAGCTGGCGGTGCTGATGGAATTTGCCTTCGACTATGTGCAGCGCGACGGGGATGGCGCGCCGGACGAGCGCAACTGGCTGCGCGACGAAACCGGCGGCTCCATCTATTTCCGCCTGTCCACCCGCCCGCTGGAGCAGCCGAAGCGTGTCCTCACCGAAGGGCAGAAGCGTGGCATTGTGGACGGTGCCTACTGGCTGCGCGAGCCGGGCCCCAATTGCGACGTGGTGATTGCGGTGCAGGGCGCGGTGACGCCCGAGGCCATCGACGCGGTGGCGCTCATCGCCGAGGACCGGCGGGACGTGGGCCTGCTGGCCGTCACCTCCGCCGATCGCCTCAACGCCGGCTGGACCGCTGCCGCCCGCGCCCGCGAGCGCGGCTTTGCGGGGGCGCAGAGCCATGTGGAGCGGCTGCTGTCGCCTCTGCCGCGCCATTGCGGGCTCGTCACCGTCATCGACGGCCATCCCGCGACGCTGGGCTGGCTCGGTGCCGTCGCCGGCCACCGGGTGCGGGCGCTGGGCGTCGAGCATTTCGGCCAGACTGGAACGCTGGCCGACCTCTATGCCCACTACGGCCTCGACACCGCCGCCATCATCGCCGCCGCCCAGGGCATCTCCTCCGGCCGGCCGCTGCGGCACCTGAAGGCGGTGTGAAGGCGCGGCGCGGCGCCCCATAGCGCCGCTGGACTCTTGCGGCCCAGCGGCGGCTCCCCGTGTCCGCGGTGAAGACCGGTTCGTGTCTCCGCGACGGACCTTTGCGCGACCGCTTGTCCTTCGCTCCAACGTCCGCTAGAAGCGCAGGACCACGCCACCGGCGCCCACGGATCCCTCGCGGACCTCCTCCGGCGCCGGCTCTGCGGAGAGGTGGCAGAGTGGTCGAATGCACCGCACTCGAAATGCGGCATACGGGCAACCGTATCGGGGGTTCGAATCCCTCCCTCTCCGCCAGTTTAAACAACTAAGCATCTGAAAATAAATTGATATTTTAGGTGGCACGAAGTCGTGCCCCAGCATCTGCCCCAGCACGTGCGTTAGCTCGTGGTGGTCCACGGTGGACACAAGCGGGATTTGCCGAGACCATGCGGGAAGAGGCGGGACGGCGGCGCTCAGGCCGCCTCCCATACACGGTTCAGGATCTGCGCGGCGAGCGCGGCCTTGTCCTGCGGCAGGAACCGGCCGTAGTGGCTGGCGACCATCTCGGGCGTGTCCTGAATGGCGTAGCTCGCCTGTTCGTAGGAGCCCGTCACCTTCAGAATGTGCGTCGCCAGCACGTCTCGCACGTTGTGCGGCCCATGCGGCAGCAGACCCTTGATGGCGCCCCGCTCGGTATAGGGGTTGTAGATGCCATAGCGCTGTATCGTCTGCCGCCACGCCTCATAGAACGTGTTCTGGCAATACGCCGGGTCCGCCGTCTTGGCCTTCACCGACTTGACGAAGAAGGTGCGGGGATCAGAGGCGCCACGCAGGAGCACCTTCCGGTGCCGGTCGATATAGGCGTCGATGTAGTGATAGAGGCTGCCGAGGTCGGGCAGCACCAGGCGGAACGGCTTCGAGCCGAAATAGGACGAGGTGGCGTTCTTGAAGGCGCACGCCGGAATGAACACCTCCCAGCCCTGATCTCGCTCGCTCCAACGTAGCTCTCCTCGCTTTGCATCCTCAAGCTGGCGCTCCGTCGCTGGCGCCTGCCCGCGTGGGCAGACAAGAAGCTGCCGAAGGTTCTTCTGCCGAAGGCCGAGGTGAAGACCGAGGCGGATCATCAGGAAGGATCGGACCGCCTCGGCTGCCGCCACTGGATAGCGCTTGGCGTCGGGCATGAGGCGGAGGATCTCCGCGGGGATCTTCAAATACTCCCGCACCGGGCTTTCCGCCTCGAGCACCGCCAGGATCGGCTCGAACGGATCACGATGGACGCGCACGACGCGGTTGTGTCGCCGTGCCTTTCCATGTGAAGAGCGAGCGCCTCCGCAAAGGTCGAAGGGTCATCCCATTCGCCTTCTCGGGCGGCAGGGAATTCGACGATGGCTTTGGGCTTCGGTCCAGTCTTCCAATCGCGCTTCCTCTTCGTCTCGGGCGCCTCGTCTTCGGAGGGCTCTGACGTCAGCAGCGGGCGAGGCTGGCCAGTCGCCTCGACGGAGGCAGTCGCTGGCCGCTTGGACCGAGTGGACTGCGTTTTGCGCTTTCTCAAAGAGATTTCGCGAGCGAGCGCGTCTACGACAGGGACTAGCCCGGGGCCGGCTCGAAGCATCACCTGCGCATCGATCCCGCACGACGCTGCAACCGAGGGCCAATCCGGCGCACCGCGCGGTCCTCGGCGAGAGCGTTCTCCAGCTTGCGGATCACCTCGGCCCGGTGAGCGCCGCGCGACACGACAATGTAGCGCTTGAGCACCGCCCAATCTGTCACCGGGGCGTTGCGGGCCTCGTGCCACGCCTGCCGCAGGTGGGCGGCGAAGGCGGGCCGGCTGTAGGGCGCCATGGACTGGCGCAGGAGCGACCAGGCGCGGCGCATGATGTGGGAGAGGTTGGGCATAATCGTCTCCGCTTGAGAATTTCTCAAGTAGGATTGGATTAACCTCAACTTGCGGCAGCGTCAAGCGCACTTGAGAAAAAAACAAGCGGACGCTATACCAGCTGCATGATTACACCACAGCAGATCCGCGGGGCCCGCGCCATGTTGGGGCTCACCCAGGCCGACCTCGCCAAGGCGGCGGGCATTTCCGCAACAGCCCTCAACAACATCGAACGAGGCTCCGCCGATCCGAAGGCATCGACCCTGCTCGCCATTCAGAAGGCCCTCGAAGCCGCTGGCGTGATCTTCGTGGCAGAGAACGGCGAGGGGCCGGGGGTGCGATTGAGGAAGGGCGGGCCCTAGCTCCCTTCGCTCCAGCGCACCGCGACCAGTCCATCAAGGGCTTCTGCCGCGCGCCCTATTGCCCTGTAATTTGGCTTCGGGCGACCTATCCAGCCGCCCCTTCGGAAGTAGGTTTTGGTGCCGGCCATACTATCTAAATCGGACATGGAAATATTTAGCTCGAAGGCCCTATTGCGAATCTGATCAATCGCGGGAAACCCTGAGTTATTGTAAGGTTTTCGCTTCTTTTTGAGTCCCATGCCACCGGCTTTTACGCCTATTTTCTGCAACGTGAGGCCAGGGAACGCAGCGAGCAGCGCTTCGCCGCTCAGAACGGGATACAGCCGTCGCAGACGAGCCTCTTCTGACCCGGTCCACATGTGGAGACGGGTTACCAGTCCCATAGCGCGAGCCTGGAAGCGGCATGCTGCCAGGGTGCGCCTCTCCAATACTTTGAGCGCCCTCGTGTAATCGGGATAGATCACGGCCAGCAGAGCCATTTCCCGCGCTGTCCAAACCGGCCGCCCACCCGGCGCCATACCGGTCTTCGCAATGCGCTCTCTGGCCATCTCTGCCATCCTCGCGCCCCTGGCTGCCCACCGCAGTCCCATGCTCGGCTCCTCGGTCGGAACGCGAGCGTGATCCCATGGAAGCAGCAGGGAAAGGCGACGCCGGCAATGATCCTCGCTATCCTCAGCCTGGTCCGAGCTACCGCAGTCAGTGCCTGCTGCGATACTTTTCCACCATCTGCGCCGTGACGTCGCTTTCGTAGCAGATCGGCGCATAGCCTCCCGGCTTCGAATAGGCACTTCGCGCGCCGCATCGTCGGCCTCCTCGATCTGTGTCATAGGGGCATGCGCAGGAGCCCGGATAGCCGGCGCGCGATTCCGCGATGAGACGCTGGGCGATGACGGCAACCGACAACGCGGGCGCTGGGGGTGGCTTCACCTGCGGAACCGGCTTCGCGGGCTTTGCTGGCTCTACGCGGTCCTGGCCGTCGAGTGGACCGAGGAGCCTGGAGAACACCCATCCTTCCCGGCCTGTCACCGGGTGCCGCACCTTGGACCATTCGCCGGCGCGGTCGATTTCTTCCACCTTCAGACCCTTCGCGAGCCGATCGATGATCGCGTCGTCTCGCGATGGCCCGGCCCGGAATGCCACGTCAGATCCCCTGACCTGCAGGCGGGCCGGTTCCGGCGCCGTCGGTAGGATCTTCGTGGACGTTGGCGGTGCGAGCGAAGCCGGAGAACCGGACGGCGGGACCGTCGGTCGGCTCGGGGCTACTGCCTGCTGAGATGGACCACTCGAACTCTGCGGCGCCCTGTTGCCGCTCCCGAGCTGTCCGATGAGCCAAAGGGCGCCCCCGATGGCCACGACGGCTATGGTCGCGCGGCGCCCCATTTCAGGTGCGCATTAAGCCGGCGGCGCCGGCGGACGGCGCAGGCGCCGCCTCGCAAGATCTGGATGCGAGCAAACAGCCGTCAGGCGCGGAACGGCGCCTCTTGCGCCACATCGACCTCATGACGCTCGCCACCCACGTTGATCGTGATCCGATAGGCCTTCTGATCTCCCGTCGACGTCTGCGGCGGGTCGAAAACCACCTGCCCGCCGTACCATTCGCCGGGCATCATCGTGTTGTCCTTGATCACGTCGCGCTCCAGAGCGGCCATGTTCTGTTGGCCGCGCTCGACTGCAGAATTGATCATCTGGGCATTCTGGTAGGAGGCGTTCGCTTGGGCGATGGCGTTGGCTGTGGGGCTATAACCGGAAGTCACGACCGTCGCCGATCCATAGGGCGAGTAGACCCGCGATGTGCTGTTGTAATAGCCGGCGTTGGCCGCAGCCGCGGCGTTGGCGCCCGCGGCAACACCAACGAGCACGGCCGTTATCACTTGGCGCGTCTGCTCTTCGCGCACGAGCTCCTCGTAACTGTAGACCTTGAGCGGCTTCACCGGCTGACCATCGATCAGCTGCTCGACCGTGATGTCTTCAGCCTTCAGGGTGATCGCTGCGCCGGTAGCGTTGAACACGCCCACCACGTAGACGGGCCGGGCTCCTGGCCGGAGGCCGCGAGAGGCCGGCCGAACGAGGGCTACCGTCTTTGTCTTCTTAGACACTAAGGCCGGCTGCCCGTCGCGCACGATGGCTTCCTGTTGGGCCTTCGGCTGGAACCGGGCCACTTCGGTCGTGACACAGCCCGCCATGAAGAGCGCAGCCGTCGCCGACGCGCCGACGCGAATTCCCCGCCTCAGCATGATTTTCCCACCCCCAACCTTTAGGGGCATCGTCGGAGATATGCAGCCGGCTGTCGAGATGAGTTAACGTTCAGTTAACAACCTGAGGCAGCAGCGTGGCTGTGGCGCCACACTGCGCCGCGAGGCTGAGATGCCCGGTCTATTGCCCCACGGCATCCTTCACGCACTTCGTGGTGAAGCTGGTTTGCGCTGCGCCATGTAGCTTCTTGTCGGCTGCCTGGGTATTGCAAGCCGCCGTCGCATCCTTCTGGCACTTTCCGATAAAGGACGTCCGGGCCGCGCCGGCGAGCTTCTTCGCGTCGGCGTTGGCAACGCAGGTATCAGCCGAGGCGGCGGCAGCCGAAAGCGACAGCAGGGCGAACGCGATTGCGAACGTCTTCATGAGTCCCTCCCAGAGGTGGTGACGGGAGGCTATCACCAGCCGAGACGACGTTCGACGGTGCCGGAACGTCAGACGCCGAGCCGCCTTCGCCGCTCTCTCCGGAGCACCGACCGCCCTCGACTGATCCGTTCCGGAAAAGTCCCGGCTTTCGCACGCCCCAGCGGCCCTGATAAGCTTGGCCGCAGCGGGCCGAATGCTGAAGGCGCCCGCCGCCCAAGGGGGAGAAATCATGAGCATCAATCGCCGCACGCTGCTCGCGGGCCTTGTCGCCTGCCCGGTCTGCGCCAGCGCGGCCCGCGCGTCCGAGGGGGCGCACTGGACCTATGAGGGCCACGGCGGCCCGCAGGAATGGGGCTCGCTGGAGAAGGGCTTCTCGGCCTGCTCGGTCGGCACCCAGCAGTCGCCCATTAATCTTGAAGGCGCGGTGAAAGCCGAGAGCGCCGGCCCCATGCTCGCGTGGAAACCGTTCGCCTACAAGGTGGTGAACAATGGCCACACCATTCAGGCCGACGTGACCGGGGACGGCGGCACCGCCACCCTCGGCGGCAAGACCTATGCGCTGAAGCAGTTCCACTTCCATGCGCCGAGCGAGCACGCCGTGGACGGCAAGCGCACCGCCATGGAAGCGCATTTCGTCCATGCGGCGCCCGAGGGCGGGCTTCTGGTGGCGGGCGTCTTCATGGTGCCCGGCACGGCCAATGCCGCTCTCTCCACCATCATGGCGGCGGCGCCGCGCACGGCCGGAGACAAGACGCTGGCCGCCCCGCTCGATCCGGCTGGCTTTCTGCCATCGGCCCGCGGCACCTATCGCTACGAGGGGTCGCTGACCACCCCGCCCTGCTCTGAAATCGTGGACTGGAACGTGTTCGCGGCGCCCATCGAAGTGGCGCAGGCGGATATCGACGCCTTCCGCGCCATCTTCCCCATGAACGCCCGCCCGCTGCAGGCAGTGAACCGGCGCTTCCTGCTGCGCCTCAACTGAGACAAAGCGCGCACTGATACGGCCCCAACCCATTGCGGACCGTCAATTGCGGGGGGAGGACGGCGCGTCCTCCCTAGTCGCGGTCGGCGAAGTTCACCTAAAGCGGCGCCCATGCTACATTTAGGCGAGCTTATGGAGAAGCGAGATGGATCCGCAGAGTAGATTGCTCGATCTCACAGATTCTGAACGCGCATTTCATAAAGACATGCACGGCCTTTCAATTGACAAGGATGGAAGCGAAATATTGTCCGGACTTACGCATGAGGAATCAGTTTTTTATATCGAATGCCTTCATCTTCGCGCTGCAAATTCGGATGCGGTCAGAGGGAGGGATTTTGACAGATGGGTCGGCTTGGATGAAAAACATGAACACGCCCGTTTCAGAGTGATCGCTGCCGACGCTGAAGCGAAATGCGCCTCTAAATCAGCATCGTAAGCTTATCCTGCCTGTACTCGAGAGATGCGGGCGGCGTCGCCCGTGCATCGGTCGTGCACCGGCGGGACACCAGACAATCCATCTACCCGCCGAGTGTCACGTCGGTTGCCCCGACGGCGTTATCGAATTCGTCCGGCTGGTAGATCACAACGCGGTTCCTGCCCGCGCCCTTAGCCTCATAAAGCGCACGATCCGCCCGCGCGACGATGTCTGCTCCCGATGTCGTTGGGTCCGCCAGCGTCACTGAAATGCCTATGCTCACAGTGACCTTGCCAAGTGCCGGCTCGTTCGGACAGGGCTCCATCGAAGCAATCGCCAGCCGCATCCGCTCGGCGATGAAGCTGGCCCCTCCCGTCTCGGTCGCAGGAAGTATGACAGTGAACTCTTCTCCGCCGTAGCGGGCGGCGAAGTCGCCGGGCCGGCGGATGGCCCGCGAGATTTCCTTGGCAATCCGCGCCAGAACCACGTCGCCCACCGCGTGTCCAAAATTGTCGTTGACGCGCTTGAAGTGATCGACATCGAGCATCAGCACCGCAAGGGACGTGCGGTGCCTCGCGGCGCGGCGCATTTCCGAAGCCAGCGCCAGATCGAAGGCCCGGCGATTGGGCAAGCTCGTGAGCTCGTCCGTGACAGCCAGAACTTCCAGTTGCTCCTCGACTTCCTGACTTCGCCGGAGAGCAAGCCGGAGCACGCGGACCAGCACAATGAACAGAATGCACATTCCGATCGTGAGCGCAGAGGAAATCAGAGCAAATTCGGTCCATTCAGCCATGGCCGCCGCCGGCGAAATGCCAACGGAGAGAAGGAGAGGATAGTCGCCGATGATCGTGTAAAGGTAATAGCGATCGATGCCATCCAGCCGCGACCGTTCGCTGAATCGTTCGCCAGGCCTTGCGATCATCCTTTGAAACACGGGAGAGGCAGCGACGCTAATGCCGGAATTCCCCTTGCCATCGGTCGAGGGCGATCGAAGGATCACCGTCCCATCCGTGCGCGTGATGGCGATCACGCTTTCCGGCCCGAGATTGATGGAGTTGAGGAGCGACTGGAAAAAGGCGAGGCGGAGCGCTGCTGCCACGGTGCCTTCGAACTGGCCATCCGGGCCGGAGATGCGCCGGCTCAAGGCAATGCTCGGGTCATTGTCGCGCAGCCGGCTCAGGAATGGCGCGCTCACATACGTGCCGGTCTTCCCATTCACCTGCGCTTTGAAATAATCCCGGTCTGCAAAATTCATCTGGTGCTGCTGAGATGACCCCGACTCCTCGATGAGGTTTCCGTCGCGATCAAGAATTACCAGCGCACCGAGGTATCGGGCGCTTGCGGCTCGGTCGAACAACACCATGCGCCGGATCTCCGGCGTCAGATTCCTCACCGCCTCTGCGGTAAAGGCGTCCTCGGCGCCGCGCAGCGTCAGATCGATGACGGTCAAGTTCCGTTCGATGTTGGCCGCAACGGTATTCAGGACGTTCTCTGCGGAGTGGACCGCGAGCTGCCAGGTGGCCTGATAGGATCGCCAGAGGGTCAGACCTTGGGCAAGGATAATGACAGCAACCAGCGTCACCACAATCAGCGGCACATACGCCCCGGCTATTAGACGCCGCATAATCGATCCGCTCGCGAGCAATCCGGACGGTGCCCTGACGATGGGAAACATGCACTTCAGGCTGTGAAATGGCAACCGCGCCGGAAGTAGGGCTTGGGCAGTTAGCTCCCGGCGCTTAGCTTATCAAGGACGCATCTTCCATGGTTTTAGACTGGCGCTCAGCTCAATGTCGCAATAGGCTTCCCTTGCGATAGGTTGGCTTACGGCCGAGAACGTCGCTCCCGGTCATCCCTACGCCGGGAATCCGGTCCCTGAAAGGGCCGGAGGACGCGGAGCCGGGATGAACGCCCCCGCTAGCCCCCGGCTCCGCTCCCATCATCGAAGAAAAGTCCACTCCGTTGAACAAAGTCGCAATTGCTTGCACTTTTGACGCCGAGCTGCGGTGTTGCGTGTATAGTGTGGTGGCCCGCCTCTAGGCTCAGGACCTATTAATCTGCCTTGAGTTGTGATTCACAGTCTCCATTGAGGAGGCTTGCATGGGTGATTTGTTCCTGCTGAGCGAGCGGCAGATGGCTCGGATCTCGCCCTTCTTTCCGTTGGCCCATGGGGTGCCGCGCGTCGATGACCGCCGGGTGGTGAGCGGCATCGTCTATGTGATCCGCAACGGCCTGCAATGGAAGGATGCGCCGAAGGACTACGGCCCGCACAAGACGCTGTACAACCGCTTCATCCGCTGGAGCCGGCTCGGGGTCTTCGACCGTATCTTCGCCAACCTCGCCGGCGAAGGGCCCAGACCGGAGCGCATCATGATCGACGCCACCCACCTGAAGGCCCACCGCACGGCGGCAAGCCTGCTTAAAAAGGGGATGTTCCCCGTCGTATCGGGCGCACCAAAGGCGGCCTGAACTCCAAGCTCCACACCGTCTGCGATGGTGAGGGCCGGCCGATCATCATGGCGCTGTCGGAGGGCCAGATGAGCGACCACAAGGGTGCCCGCCTCGTCCTCGATGCCTTGCCGCCGGCGAGATGCCTGATCGCCGACCGGGGCTACGACAGTGCCTGGTTCCGCCAGGCACTGGCCGCCAAGGGCATCGATCCCTGCATTCCTTCATCGCGGAGCCGCAAGCGGCCTTATCCCTACGACAAAACCCTCTACCGGCAGCGCCACAAGGTTGAGAACCTGTTCGCCAAACTCAAGGACTGGCGCCGCATCGCCACCCGCTACGACCGTTGCGCTCACACCTTCTTCTCAGCCATCTGCATCGCAGCTACCGTCATCTTCTGGCTCTGATTAGTGAGTCCTGAGCCTAGCCCTGATCGAGGCGGGTGGAAGCCGGGTGGTCTGCCCCGGTAGGTCGCTCGGCTTGCCCTCATTTGAGATGGTTCAGACAGTGATCCGGGCGGTGTCCGCACATGCCTACCCGGCTCGTGCTGCTCTGCTTCAGGTTGCGCTAGCTTGCCGAGCCCACCACGGTCCAAGTTTCACACGGGGTAGGCAGCCGGACGGTGGACAGCAGTCGCCGTCCGGTTCACCCCCTCAATGCACCACCTCGCCCTCGCCGAACGTAAGGTCGAGCGCGGCGGCCCTCAATGACAGAAGAGGTAGGCCTTACAAGAGCTTCAGCCTAGCAGGCAGCCGCCCACAACCCGTAATGAGGGACACAATGAACAGGCCGAGGACCGTGCTGGTGGCGGATCGTTTCGTCGCCGCGGAGCGAGATGGCGACGAGCCCCGTGTCCTGCTCGTGGTTCAGGATGACCGCGGCGCTGAAGGAGCAGTGTCGCTACCAGCAGGCCAAATGCTCGCAGCTCTGCCTAGCGTTGAGGATGCAGCAATCGATGTTCTGGACGCAACCGGATCGGATATAGGTCACGCCTACATCGTGGCCCATCAGGTTTCCGCTCACCACGATGAGAAAGGCGTGTTTGTGGAAATCAATGTACCTGGTCGCCTTCACCCTGCGCGCGTTGGCCTGACGTTCGATCAGGCTCGCCAACTACGGAATTTCCTGGCCACAGCGATAGCGGGGAGAGACTGAACGCCAGGGTAGCTCGAAGCTCGGCTACCTCAATGCTAACGCGAGGCGAGCGCCCCAGTTCGTTATCCAGCACCGCCCTCGCTCGCCCCATACTCCGCAGTCCATTCATCCTCCGACATGGGCTTGTCGCTGATCTCGTGGTGGATGTTCACGTTCTCGCTCTTGTCCACCACGAGCCCGTTCAGCTTCGCCACGTCCATCCAGGCGGCACGGGCCACTGAGAGGCCGGGCGCTCCGCCCTCCTCCTCGGCGGCCTCAGCGATGCGCTTCAGGTTGGCGGTCACGTCGGCCAGGGTGATTTCCGCGCGCATGGCGCCTCTCTCCTGCAATTCGGTGATCCGGGCACGGACGGTCGGAGTGTTGGCCAGTCGGTGGGCATTCTGGCGGTCCGCCCGGAAGCCGGCTTCGGCGTAAGCCTCGGCCGCCGCATTTCCCTCGGCCACGAGCTGGGCGAACCGCTCGCGCCGGCCGTTGCGAAGAGGGGCCACGGCTCGCTCCTTCTTTTGATCGACTCCACCTCAGATTGAGGCGGTGCTAGCGTGCACGGCTCACGCTGAGGGGGTGCACGGTGTCCAAAGTCCCGCCATCCAAGCTTCCGCTACCCGTTGAGACAACGGGATTTCGTTTTCTGACAAGCCCCGCCCTTCCGACGCACGCTGTGCTCGAATTCGATACTCCAGCAAATCCAGTTCGGATCGCGCTCGATCAATCCCAGCTCGAACGCCTCGGACGTGAAGCAGTGATTGCGGCTCAGAAAGTGAAGCCATGAGCCCTCTCCTATGACTTGGCGCGGTCGGCTGCGGATCATCGTGCTTTGGTTTTCCGGGCTCATTGCCTCGGGACTCGCAGGGGATATTGCCGCTGGATCTGGTGGGTTCACCTGGTCGCCCGAGGGGTTTTTCGCTGGAGCCTTCGCGTTCACCTGTCTTCGGCTGTGGGCGACGGAGCGCCGCTAGACACCGCGCGCATGTAGACGCGGGCGAGGCTCAGTGCTTGCCCCTTGGTCGGCTCGCCCTTCACCTGCGCCAGCAGCGCGCGGGCGCGATCAGGGTTCAGCAGGGCGTCGCGCACGATGTCATCGACGCTCTGGAGGCCGGCTTGCCGCATGGCCTCGATGACGCGGCCGAGCTGCGCGCCGCCACCGGCGCCGGCCGCCGCACCAATCCCACCGGCCGTCATGCTGCCCGCCGCGGCCCCGGCGCTGGCGAGCGCGCCCGGAGAGAGGATGCGGGCGAGCCAGGACTGCGCACCGCCGGACTTGGCCACGGCGTTCATGTCCTGCGTCGTGTTGGAGCCGCCCGGCAGCTTCACCGCCGCCAGCGAGCGGTTGGACCGCTTCAGGTCGGCCGCTACCGCCTGGAGGGTCATGATCTCCGGTCCGGAAAGCACCTGCTTCAGCGCGGGGACGTTCTGGCGGAGGAACTGCTGGAAGGCATCCGACCGCATCATGTCCGTGCCGGACGCCGCGCCCTCGGTGTTGCCGATGAACCGGAGGTTGATGTAGTCGGCCACCCCCTTGCGCAGGCCGTTGCGGGCTTCCTCGTTGCCGGCAGTCTCGCGGGCAAGGCGCGCCATCTGCTGCACGGCGTCCTGCCGTGAGAAGATGCCGCCGATGGTCTTGGTCACGTCGGCCGGGTCGGAGACGTTCAGGAGCCGCGCCACGGCGCCCTGCTCGAAGGCGTCCAGTGCCGCCTTGCGGTCGGCCGCTGCTTTGGCCATGGCCTGAGACGCCGCCACCGGGCTGGCGAGCATCTGTTCGACCTCGGGCATGGCCCGCAGGGCGTCGGTGTGCTTCTGTCGCCACGCCTGCACCTTGGCGGGGTCGAGCGTGCCGTCGAGGGGGCTCTGAGCGGCCTTGCGGAGGGTGCTGATGGCATATTCCCGGACCTGTGCCATGGCGCCGGGGGAGGCGTTGCGCAGCGCCTGCATGGCCTCGAACCCGCGCGGGCCGGGCACGAAGAACCGGCCGGGGACGACGGAGGCTTCCATCTGGAATGGGCCAGCCGCGCCGCTGCGCTGGATCGTGCCGCCCACCCGGCCGCTGTCGAAGGTCTGCGCGCGCTGCTTGGTCGCCTCGCTGGCGATTTTCAGTCGGTCGGCGGCTCCGGCGTCGAAATTGGGCTGGAGGTCGTTTGGGAGGAAGCCAGAGCCTTGTACTCCCGAATTGCCCTCAGTGTTGCGAGGTCCGCCTCGGCTTTGGCCTTGCGTTCCATATGCTGGAGAAACTCGGCCCGGTCCGAAGGAGGCATTTCCGCCACCACCTTCTGAAACGCCTTGCCCCATTTCAGCGGTGGCTCGCCGGTCATACCAAGCGCCTCGGTCCTGCTCCCACTTGGCCAGCGTGGCGGCGATGGTGTCCTCTTCGGACATCGTGCCGGCCCGCACCGCCTGCTGTTCCATCTCCGCCTTCGCGGCCACGGCGTTCTCGATATCACGCTCGATGGCGCCGCGAAGCTGCGACAAGCGAGCATACACGCGCGTCTGCCCGTTCGTCATCATCTCCTGGCGCATGGCGTCCGATACCCGGCTGCGGAGCGCCGTCATCTCGCGGAACGGCACTACATCGGGATACTTCAGGGCGGTGACGATGGCGGCCCTCTCTTCCCCTTCCAGGGGCGCGGCCGACTTCTCCAGCCCCTTCACGATGGTCCGGGCCGTGTCGCGCACGCCGGTCGCCGGCAGGTTCAGGTCGCCGGCCGGATCCACGGCCTGCCACAGGGCGCGCTCGCGCTCCTTCGCCACGGCCCGGGCGTCCATGATGTTCTGCCGGATCGCGCCGCCATACGCCTCCGGCGCGCCCTCGCCACCGATGGCCGCGGCCGCGCCCTGCGCGCGGGTGGTGGCGCTCTGCAACACCTGCCCCGTCTGCTGATCGAGCGCGGCGAGGTTCTGCCGCAGGCTGTTCACCACCTGCTCGGGCGCGCCCTTGGGCTGGATCGCCTCCAACGCGCCGACGCGGGCCGTGTTCTGGTCCGCCCGGCGCTGCATGAACTCGGCCGGGTTCTGCGCTGCGCTCGCGCGCTCCAGGGCGCCAAGGCCCATGTCGCCCGTCAACTGGAAGGTCGTCGGCTCGGACCCCTTCACCAGATTGCGCGCCACGGCGCCCGGCTCGGTCGGCAGGCCGACCTGCTTCGATGCTGCAGCCGCGTCCAGCGTGTCGCGCACCGCGGCGGGATCGGTCGCCCACTGCTGCAGGCGCTCGCCGGCCACGCGCTCCTGCGTCGCTGGATCGGACAGGCGGAAGTCGCGCCACGCCTGCGGCAGGCCGGCCACGCCGCGCCCGGCCGCCACGGCACCGACACCCACACCGGCCCCGGCCATTCCTCCCACGGTCTCCGCAAGCGGCTTCCACGGTTCGGGGACAACCTGCCCCGCCATCTGGCCGCCGATACCAGCCGCGGCGCCGACACCGGCATTCACCGCGGCATCGCCGACCGAGGCCGAGCGGCCGAATATCTGCCCGAGCGTGTTCATGGCGCCTTCGCCAATGACCCCGGCGCGGCCAAGAGCGCCCAGTGCCGCTTCCGGAGCGATCATGCCACCCACACCAGCACCTGCAGCGCGCAGCAGCTTCTCTTCCGTGCTGTTCGCTTGCACCTTGGCGGGATCGTTCACGCCGACCTTCTCGCCGACGCCGGCCAGCCACTGACTTCCGCCGACCGGAGCCTCGATATTGCGCACTGGCGCGCCAGTCATGGCGCGCACCTGCCCGGCCGCTTTGTTGAAGAGCCACGTCGCGGCGTCCACCGGCGCGCCAAGCGTGCCATAGATCGCCTCATTGAGGCCGGCGGTGATGTTGTTCCAAGGACCGGAAGGCGAGGGCTGGGCGGGCTGCGGCGAGTTGGGGATCAGGTCATCGAACATGCCGGAGGCCGCCTGCTGCTGCGGCCCGTCGGGGATCAGATCGTCGAAGAGCCCCTGCCGAGCCTGCGGAGCCTGACCGAGAATGCCCGTCGGGCGCGGCGGGATCGGGTCGGCACCGGACACCGGACGGATGGCGCCCTCGATAGCCCGCACGCCGGCCGACTTCGGCGGCTCTGCCGTGTAAGCCATGTCCTGCGGCGGCATGAACTGCACGCCGGAAAGCCCCTGGTTGGTGTCGGCCGGGCCGAGGTCGCGCCCCACGGGCACGTCGAACCGCCCCTCCGGCGCATTGCGGAACGCGCCGCCGGTGTCATGCACCACCACCGGGACGTCGCGCAGCACGTGGCGCTGCCCGCCGGCCTGATAACTCACCTCGGGGATGGTGTAGGATCGCCCATAGAGCGCGGGATTGCCGGCGATGGTCACATAGGGTGCCTGTCCGGTACGGAAGTCCTCCAGCGTGCGCACGACGGCCTGTCCGTCCGGGCCAGGCCGAGATGATGCATATCCACCTTCCATCCGGTCGCCGCCGCGCTGAGGGGAATAGGTCGTGACGCGCGGGGATTGGCCCATCAGGCGCTCCGCGAGGCTCGCGGCGTTGGGGTCGGCGGGCGGAAGGGGCACGAGGTCTTGAAAGGCGTTCTGCATGGTCAAAGCCCCGCCGGGTTCACGCCCATTTGCTGGAGACGCTGGATCACGGCGTCACGTGGCGCGCCGCGGGCGATGGCAGCCCGGGCCTGCGCAAGCGGATCACCGGCGGCCGGGGACGCAGTGGACGGGCTGGACGGCGCCGCCTGCCCCTGCTGGCCGCCCGGCACCATGGCGCCCTGCGCCCGCAGCTTGGCAAGGCCAGTGGTCAGCGCATCCTTGAACTCTCCGAGCGCGGCCCGGTAATCCTGAAGGTTCTGCGCGGCGTTGAGGCGCGCCATGGCGTTCTCGGCCTTGAGGCCTTCCACTTCCGTGATGGCGCCGCCGCCCTTCAGCATGTTGTAGCCCTGAAGGAACACGCCACCCTTGAGCTGATCCATGCGAGCCTGCACGCGCGCCGCGTCCGCCGACACGTTCGGCAGGCTGGAGGCCAGCGGCCCGAGCATACTCGGCAGGTAGGGATCGGCCGCCAGATCATCGATCTGCTTGGCGATCTGCCCCGCCATGCCTTCCGCGCCGGGGAGCTGCGCTTGCGCCTCGCCGGCCGCCTTGCCGACGGCGCTCTGCTGCGCGACGCCGGCCACGTTCTTCGGGATCGTGGTGATGGGCTGGCGCGTCTGCGGATCGAGCAACACGAAGTGGGTTCCGGCATCGACCTTGATCGGGTCCTTCGCGACCGTGAAACCGGCGGGGAGCTTCGGCTGGATCGGGTTGCCGTCCTTGCCCAGCTGCATGATCGCGGGATTGCCGTTCGCGTCCACGCCCCACACCGGGTTGAGACCATAGGTCGGCTGTTCGGCCTTCCCGGCCCGCTGGCGCAAGATGTCGATCTTCTGCCGCTCGAAATCGTTCTGCGTCGCCTGCTGTCCGAGCCCTTGATAGACGCGAGCGCCCTCCAGGTCCCCATTGCCCATGAGGCGCGCGGCCATCGACTGATAGTTTGGCGTCGCCGTCGGGTTCGCGGCCATCTCGGCACCGAGGGCCTTTCGACCGTCGAGAACGTCCTGTTGGCGCCGGGACGCTTGGCCCTGGTCATAGGCGCCCAGCAGCCGGTCGGCATAGGAGGCGATCTGCGCGCCCTGATTGGGCTGGACGGGGATGAAGAACGTCGGGACATCGAACGCCATGGCGTCAGCCCTCCCGCTTCGGGAGCGGCTTCACAGCCGGCGGGGTGACACCGGCCCGCTCGATGCGCTCCAGGATGGCGCGGCGCGCGAACTCGGCCTGAGTGATGCTCTCGCGGGCCGCGGCCTCGGTAATCGCGGCGTTGAAGCCCTGAGGCCCGCGGAGGTTCATGATTTCGGTGAGAGAACCGGCCATCTGCAAATCTCCAGTTCGGCCCATGATACAGCGACTTTGAACTGTAATATTGCGATTTATATTGATGGATTGTAGAAGCAATATGTCCACTGAAGACTACCAGAGACTAACCTATCAATTTAATTGAAGCTTGCGGGCAATCCCGGCCTCCCGCGCCCGCTCGTCTTCCACGAAGCGCTTCCAGTGTTCGGCCTCGTGCTGGGAGGCGGCGCATTGGCCGAGCAGGTAGGCGTTCCGCCGGCCGAGGTCGTCCATGCACTCGTGGTGGATCTGGATTTGCTGACGCAGGCGATCCCGCTCGACGTTCAGGCCGGCCACGAGTTGCTGGAGGGCGTCCACCTGGCCGCCGAGGTCCTGGCAGCGATCCCGGAAGAAGTCCGACAAGGCGGCCCGGTCCTTCAGGCACTGGCGAGACCGGCGGCGGCGCTCGGCTCGGCCGCGCTTGGGCGCACCATGGCGGGCGCCGGCCCAGTCCGCGGCGGCGCGGAGCAGGGTGGCGAGGAGCGAGGGGCGAGGGTTCGACATGGTTCGGGCTCCTGTGCTGCCGGGGCGAGGCCCCGCGGCGCGTTCCAATTGCTACTGGCGCTAACTGGCCGCACCGGCACGGATGTTGCTCGGTGGGGACGACAAATGACGACCACGGACGCTCACCCCGGAATTGTCACATCTCCCCCAAAGTGGGGGCGCGTTTCGCTGCAAGGATCGCGATGACGGGGGCGAGCGATCATGCAGGAGAACCGAGCCATGCAGTGCACCGACATCCGCCCGCAGCACGCCCGCCCCAGCCAGTCGTCCACTGTGCTGGCTTCCCTCGATGAGGCGGCGGACTTCCTGCGGACCCTGCCCATCGCGGAGCATACCGAGCCCCTGATCGACGTGATGGAGGCAGCGGACGAACCGGAGATGGAGCCGCGGGCCTGGCAGGCCTTCGAGACCTTCGCCTGCGCCATGGGGCTGCGGGTGCGACTGGTGGCGTGAGGCGAGGTCGGGATATCGACTTCGGCTAGCAGCCAATTGCGCGGGTCTTCTCTCCGACCATGGGGCACCCTTCGCCGACCAGTTGGCGTTGCGCCCCACGTTCCAACGTGGGGGCGCTTCCAACGCCCCTGGGGGTTATAGGGGGTGTGTCTCCCCCAGCCCTTCAAAAGCGTTGGAAGGGCGTCGGAATAGCGTTGGAAGTCAGTCGGAAGCATCGCCATTGTCCCTTTTGAGGGCGATGCGGTGCCTCGGCTTGGATGGCGGACCGAACACCTCATTCACGATCCGGCCCTCGGCGAAGAGGTTGTTCATCGCGGTGAGGAAGCCCGCCTTCGTGATACCTTCGGCCTTGGCGTCACGGCAGAGGGTGGAGCCTCGAGCCACCGGAAGGCCGATCCATTGCGAGCCCGCCGCAGTGGCGACGGCAAGCTGGAGCGCGAGGAGGCTCTTGCCCGTGCCACCGTCGCCATAGAGCAGCGTCACGTTCCCGGCCGGGATCATGCCTTCCACGTGCTCCTGCCGGGGCGGGATTGGCTTGCCGGCGAGGTCGGCCGCGCATACCACCTCCAGCGGTTCGGCCATCTGGTGCCGATCTCGCCGCATCGATTGCGGCGCCGGGGCTGGGCCGTCGGTGCCCGTGCCGCGCATCTCGTGACGGTGCTCCTGCCGGTCCGGGACGTCGCGGGGCTTCAGCCGACCGGCGGCCAGCCCGCTCTCGATGGTGGCGAGCACCGGGCGCTCGCCGTCGTCGGCGATGAGGCCGCAGTTGCTGGCCGCCTGCCCGGCCGGGGTGAGCCAGGTGAGCCCGGCGAGGCGGATTGATGCCACGTTCGGATGCCTCTAGATAACGACACGATATCGTGCTGTTATCAGGTGGGCGCCGAAAACGCAACGATACCGTGCCGTTTCGACCAGGAGCACAGGATGAACTCACCGCCAAGGCCGGGGGGGCGGCCCAGCCGACAGCAGGCCGCGGCGCTGGATGCCCGGCTGCTTGACGGCGCCCGGGCTGCGTTCGGGCGAAAGGGCATCGCGAACACCTCGCTGGAAGAAATCGCCACGAGTCTCGGCATCTCCAAGCACACTCTCTATCGCCGCCATGCGAGCAAGCAGGCCCTGCTGGATGCCGTGGTCGAACGCGACATGCATGCCTTTCGCGAGGCGCTGCTGGCGGCGTCGGTCGACGGCGACACCGGGGATCCGCTGGAGGCGCTCCGCCGCGTGGCCCACCGCTATGTCGAGATCGGCAGCCGCCGGGAATATGCCGCCTTCTATTTGTCCGTCTGTGCCGAGGCGGCCCTGTCCGCCAATTTGAGGCACCGCCTCGCCCTCTGGTCGGAACGGGCTCTGGAGCCGCTGAGCAAGGCGATCGGCGCGGCTCAGGAGGCCGGGCTGCTGCGCGCAGAGAGCCCCGCCGAGATTACCGGGCTCCTCATCGATCTGCTCGAAGGCGTGAACAACCGCCTCCGCCTCGCACCCGTCGAGGAGGATGACGGGGAGGTGCTGACGTTGCTGTTCGACCGACGGTGGGCCGCCTTCCTCGCCGTAACGGCCACGGACGGGGCGCGCGCGTGAACTGGTCGGAAACCCGCACGCGCAGACGCGGTCATAGGGCTATGGCGTACACGTAGTTCTCTTCTTGGTCGCTCGCGGCCCGCCAGATACCTTTAAAACCCAACAAAACAAAGACTTAATTCGATGCGTGGTCGCGACTCCCTCAATTTGTCCCACATTTTGTTTGTGTATCCACAAAAACGGGGGAGGATCATAATCCAGCTTGAAGTTCGTTCTGGCCCAATGAGAGGACCAGAACATGAGGCGCAGCCGCTTCACGGAAGAGCAAATCATCGGCATCCTGAAGGAGCACGAGGCCGGGGTTCCGGTGTCGGACCTGTGTCGCTAGCACGGGGTCAGCGATGCCAGCATCTACAAGTGGAAGGCCCGTTTCGGCGGGATGGACGTGTCGGAGGCCAAGCGGCTGCGCGAGCTCGAGGACGAGAGCGCCAAGCTGAAGCGCATGCTCGCCGACGCGCCTGGAGAGTCGCCTCGCACTAGGCGCCAGATCTGGAGCCTAGTGCGAGCCTCAATCCTTCTTTGTAACCAAAGGACACGTCGAGAGGGAAAGGGGCTGGAACGCCTGGTCGCCCGGGATCGTGGCGATCAGGTTGTAGTAGTCCCAGGGGCCTTTCGATTGCGCGGGCGTCTTGACTTGAAACAGATACATGTCGTGGACCATGCGGCCGTCCACGCGGATCTTCCCGTTTTTGTAAAAGACATCATTGACCGGAATCTCGCGCATCTTGCGCATGACGGCCTCAGTCTCGTCCGTCCCGGCTGCTTCGACCGCCTTGAGATAATGCAAGGTCGCCGAGTAGGTCCCGGTCTGGAGCATGTTGGGCATGGCTTTCATCTTCTCGAAGAAGCGCTGGGACCATTTCCGCGTGTCGTCGTTCATGTCCCAGTAGCTTGCCTCGGTGATGGTAAGGCCCTGCGCCTCCTTCAGCCCCAGGCCGTGGACGTCGTTGATAAATCCGGCGAGCGTGGCGAGCTTTTGTCCGCTTTGCGTGATGCCGAACTGGGCGGCCTGCTTGATGGAGTTGATGGTGTCGGCACCGGCGTTTGCCAGCGCTACCACCTTGGCGCCAGAGCCCTGCGCCTGCAGCAGGGCGGACGCGAAATCGGTCGTGCCGACCGGTAGCCGCGTGCTGCCGAGGACCTTGCCGCCGTTGGCGGTGACCACGTCGCCCGTATCCTTGGCGAGGCTGTGTCCGAACGCATAGTCGGCCACGATGAAATACCAGCTGTTATTCCCCTGCTTGACCAGGGCCGTGCCGGTGCTGTTCGCGATCGCGTAGGAATCATACGCCCAGTGAATCACATAGGGACCGCAGGCATCGTTCGTGATGCGGATCGAGCCGGGCGAACTGAGGGCGATGATCTTCTTCTTGTCCTTCGCCACTTCAAGCGCTGCCAGCGCCGGTGAGGAAGAGGCGACATCCAGAATCGCGTCAACGTTTTCGGAATCGAACCAGCGACGGGCAATGGCGCCGCCGATGTCGGCCTTGTTCTGGTGATCGGCGAAAACCACTTCGATGGGCTTTCCGAGTACCTTGCCGCCGAACTCCTCGACCGCCATTTTCGCGGCCGTTACAGCTCCCATCCCCGTAATATCGGCATAGACACCCGACATATCCTCAATCAGACCGATCTTCACCACATCGTCGGAGATCTTCGGTGTCTGCGCGGCGGCGAGCGAGGCCGCGACGAGCGCCATCGGCGCAAGAGCCGCCGACACGGTGAGAGCGTGACGGAGACGTTTCATCCCACGACTGGCCATTGATCCATCCCTTTGAATTTATTGTGGGCCGCACCTATTCGGGCGCAAAGCTCTGCGGCGGCTGCGGAATCTTACGGGTGGCCGATCCTTGGACACAATGTGGGAAAGCCACTGGGTTGAGCCCAGTGCTGTGCCCATCCCACATACCGCCGTTGGAAACGGGCTCAGTGCTTGCCACGTTCCGCACGGCTGGCAAACGCGGCGAGGCCCCGCCTGGCGTCCTCGCTCGTGAAGGTCCGCTGGCCGAGAGCCGCCTCGCGTGCGAAGGCCTCGTCCCAGGACGCGTCCTGAAGCGTCAGCGCCGCCTCCTTGATGGTCTGTATGGCGGTCGGGCTGAGCGCTGCGATCCCGTCGGCAATTTCGTGCGCGCGGGTCTCTACCACCTCGGGTGCAACGACCTGATTGACAACCCCGAACCGGACCATCTCATCCGGAGAGAAGCGCCTCGCCGTCAGCATGATCTCCATGGCGTGGGCATAGCCGATCTGCCGGACGAGGCGAACCAGTGTGCCGCCGGCGGGCACAAAGCCATGAACCGGCTCCGGCAACTGGAACACCGCGTCCGAAGAGGCGATGCGGATGTCGCTCGCGAGCATGATTTCGAAGCCACCGCCAATGCAGAGCCCGCGCACGGCGCAGACGAGGGGCTTATGGAAGCGCTGCCCCTTGAGGTGGGCCGGATCCCAGGCGCTGATGTCGAAGCGGCCGCTCGCAAGGGCGGGAATGGACTCGGTCAGGTCGGCGCCCACGCAGAAGGCCCGCGTCCCTGCACCGGTAAGGACCACGGCATGGACGGTGTCATCGTCCCGCGCTTCGGCAAAGGCCTTGCCTAAATCCTCGTACATCTGAAGCGACAACGCGTTCAGCTTGTCGGGTCTGGCGATGCGGATGGTGGCGACGTTGCCGTCCTTGGTGAGTTCGATCGCCACGTCAGATCGCTCCCTGATCCGCAAGCCGCGCCAGGTCCTCGGCGGACAGGCCGGCGAGGTCGCCATAGACCAAGGCGTTGTGCTCGCCGACGTCGGGCGCCTTGGCAAAGGTCGTGGCGGGCGTTGCGGAGAGCTTCACAGGCTGACCGAACATGCGGACCATCTCGGCCCCGAGGGGCACATTCACGATCATCTCGCGCGCCGCGATGTGTGGATCCTCGACCACCTCTGCAATCGTCTTGATCGCGCTCAGCGGGATCGTGTCGCCCGCCATCTCTTCCAGTTCCGCCTTGGTGTATGTGCTGAACCAGCGCTCGAGGATCGGCCGTACCCGCGTTTCGGCCACCACCGGGTCGAACCTTTTCTCCATCGTGTCGATGGCCGGATCGGCGGCCACCTCAGGCTCGCCGAACATCTGGCAGGTGAGGCGCCAGAACTTGTCCGTATAGCCGCCGAAGAAGACGTATCCGTCCTTGCAGGGGAACTGTCCGTAGGGGCGCACGAAGGGATGTTCGCTGCCGAGCGGCGTGGCGACCTCGCCCTTGGTCGTGTAGCGCACTACGGCATTTTCGGTGAGACTCAACACCGAGTCCTGCTGGGAGATGTCGACCACCTGGCCCTCGCCGCCCTTTTCGACCACCCGGAGCGCAGCCAGCGTCCCGATGGCGGCATAGAGGGAGGCGGCGAGATCGCCGATGATTGTCCCGACCCGCACTGGCGGTCGATCGGCATAGCCGTTCATGGACCAGAGCCCGCCAGCGGCCTGACCCGTATTGTCGAACGCTGGGCGGGAGGAGTTCGGACCGGTACGTCCGAAACCGCTGATGGCGGTGTACACGAGCTTCGGGTTCTCCAGCCGAAGGACTTCATAGCCGAGGCCGAGTTTTTCCATAGTGCCGGGCCGGAAATTCTCGACCAGCACGTCGACCTCGCGCACCAGACGCTTTAGTAGCGCCTTGCCCTCCTCCGTCTTCATGTTCAGCGAGATGCCGAGCTTGTTGCGGTTGAACTGGGTGAAGAAGGCACTCAACCCCGCGTCCTCGCCGGCCACAAAAGGCGGAAACGTGCGCGCATAGTCGGGGTCGTCGGGGTGCTCGACCTTGATGACGGTAGCGCCGAGATCGGCGAGGAGCATGGCGCAGTATGGACCCGCGACCACACGGGTGATGTCCAGCACCTTCAGCCCCGCCAGAGGCCCTCGCGGTGCATCAGCCGGGGTGCAACTGGTCCCCGTGGCAGATGGAAAATCGAGCGGCATGCTTACCTCCCCAGGCGAGGTTTTCCCGCGCCCTTGTTGATCTCGGCCCCGGCGCCGGCCCTGCAGTTTCAGCACGCTCCAACCCCGTCCGACACCCCCGCGTCTCAGGCGGTCTCACGGCGATAGCGCCCGGCGCTTCGGTCCATTGTTCAGCCTGCCAGTTTGGGGGGGCTCGCGGGACGGAGAAATATGGCTGTGGCACATTTGGAAGTGCGAATGATGTGCATTATCACCATTCATGTACCATTTGTTCGTGCGAGAGTGGGCTAGCATCCGGGCTGGAAACGGCCAAGAAGACGTGCGCCCCGGGGAGGAAAAGATGTCGATCCAGCTCACGAGGGCTGCGGCTCACGCGGCGCCTGATTCGGTTTCATATTACCGAAATCTCCTCCGCCTTCTCAACGAGAACGCTGCCAATTCCAGCTTCGAGCGTCTCGCTGACGATATTCGGCGCCAGGTACGCAATGCTGATGCCGCCCGGGAATTGCTCTCCGACATCGCCGTCGCGACCCGCCTTCGCGATAGCGCCGAGCAGAAGCGCAAGCGCGAGGGTGAACTGACCGCGCTGAACGAGACCGCGAGGGACCTTGCGGGGCTGCGCGATACCGACCAGGTGCTCCGCGCCATCGTCCAGCGCGCTAAGCAGCTTTCGGGAAGCGACATCGCCTACCTCTCGGCGGCCGACGAGGAGCATGGCGATTTCTATGTGCGCGCCACCGAGGGCGTGATCTCGCGCGACTTCGCCACGATCCGCGTTCCAAGGAACATCGGCGTGTGCGGGAGCGTCGCCAAGAGCCGCAGCCCATTCCAGTCCAGCAACTATCCGGCCGATACGAAGTTCGACCATGACCGCGGAATCGACTGCGCCACCGCCGGAGAGGGGATTGTCTCCATCCTGGGCGTTCCGTTGGCGCTGGAAACCCAGGTCATTGGCGTGCTGTTTGTCGGCGACCGCTACGCGCGTTCTTACACGCCGCATGAGATCGCCGTGCTGTCCTCGCTCGCCACGTTCGCCGCGCTCGCCATCGAGAATGCACGACTTTTGGAAGAGGCTCGGCGCGCCTTGCGCATCGCGAAGCAGGCCAACGCGGCTCTCACGGCCAAGGCGGAGGATGTGGAAGAAGCGGCCGTCGCCCACGAGCAACTGACCGAACTGATTGCCCGCGGCGGTTCTCTGGAGGACCTAACCCGACGGGTCTCCAATCTGCTCAAGGGCGATGCCTGCATGCTGGACGACCGCCGTCGCCTCACCTGTGGCCAGTTGCCGGAGGATCTGGCCGATGAGGACCTTGCCAAGGCGATCCGAGACAGCGCGGTGCTTGGCCGTTCGGTCTCCCTGCGAAGTGCCGAGGGCGATATGACCCGCGTGGCGGCGGTGATGGGTGGCTCGGCGCGGTTGGGAGCGCTGCTCCTGACCCGAAAGCGGGAACTTTCAGAATCGGAGGTTCGCACGCTTGAACGCAGCGCCCTTGTTTCCGGTATTGTCCTCATGTCACTGGAGCGGGTGGCTCAAGCCACCTACCGGAACGTCTCGGACATCGTCGCAGCCTTGCTGCGTGGCGCCACGGACCCTTTCACGCCGGAATGCGCGCGGCGGCTGCCGAGCGGGGTCGCGCTATCATGGCCGATAACCCTCCTGCTGGTAGACGCGGGCGATGTGCCCGCAACCCGAATCTCGTCCGCATTGCGCTCCGGGCTTGGCGGCCGCGATACTATCCTAGCTGAATTCAACGGCGACGTGGTGATCGTGACCAGCGTCAGCAATCCCTCGGGTCTCGCCGAACGGGCTGCGGAAGCGCTGGACGAGGCGTTTCAAACGCGCTTCAGCATCGTTATCTCCGCGCCCGTTCCCGAACTCGACGGCGTCCCGGCCGCCTACCAGGCCCTACTCCGCGCCTGCGCACTGATGCACACGATCGGACAATCGGGGCAGATCATGTTCGAGAAGACGCTCTCCATCTACGCCCTGCTGTTCGAGCAAAAAGGCGAAGATGCCATCGAGCAGTTCGTCATGTCCGCAGTGGGCCCGCTGATCGAACACGACCTCCGGCGGAAGAGCAGGCTCACCGCGACGCTGCTTGCCTATATGGACAACGGCCACAGCCTTCATAAGTCCGCCGCCTCGCTGGGGATCCACGTGAACACCATGCGGCAGCGCCTGGAAAGCATCGGCGAGATCGCTCCGAACTGGAGCGAAGCTGGACGCACGCTCGACATTCATTTGGCGCTGCGCCTCAACGCCATTAGGCGGGGATGCTGATGGCCGAACTGGCTTCAAAACCAACGTTGCAGAGCAGCGCATCCCGGGTCGCGTGATCCTCGACGCGCGCCGGCAGAAGCGACACCTGCCCCGGATCAGTCCCGCCGATGTAGCCCATGAAAATGGCCGCCTCAGTAACGGGGCGGTTCAGAGCGACCTTCACCTGCCGCCCAACTGCGGACATTTCTCTCAGACCGGGTGGCTGTTCCACCGGGTCTTTCGAGGCGTCGGAACCTTGGGTGAAAATAAAGAGGCGCCAATACGCCGACTTGGGGAAGACGTCGCTGTTCTCCGAAAATGCTGCCGACAGCACTCTCGGAGCGCCGGCTTGAATAGGCCTGGCTAATACTGGTAATTCAGCGAAACATGAACACGCTCTATCGCCATTGGCCGCCAAGGATGGCTGTCAGCTCCTGTCCGGCGGCAAGCAGAACGGGGGACATGATCGCGATCTGAGCGGGCGTGAAACGGGTGCGCGGGCCCGAGATCGTCAACGCCCCCGCAAGAGCGATGCCGCCGGAAAAAACCGGCACCGAGATCGCCGCTGTTTCCGTGTCCCGCTCCCCCTGAGAGACCAAGGGCAGATTTGCGAGCAGCGCCCGGCGCTCCGCCACGTCCCGGGAGCGCGAGAAAGCCGTCAGCACATGCCCGGCGGCGCCCTTGTCGAGGGCAAGCACGTCGCCCTCGCGGATGTGGTCTCGGATGGGCTGATTGGAATCTTCCCGGAACAGGCAGACCCGCACCGGCCCGTCGCGATGGAAGAACGAGGCGCTCTCTCCCGTCTCCCGCACCAGCTCGCGCAGGATGGGGCGGACGTGCCGGTCGAGCCTGAAACTGCGCTGATAGAGGCTGCCGAGTCGCATTACCTCAAAGCCCAGCGCGTAGGTCTTGTCCGGCATCCTGACTAGGCATCCTGCGCGCTCCAGGGACACGGCAAGGCGCAAGAGGGTGCTCTTGTAGAAGCCCGTCCGCTCGGAAAGCTCGTGCAGGCTGAGCGCCGTGTCGCCATCCCGGAACGCCCCCAGGATGCGGAAGGCGCGGTCCACCGCCTCCACTCCGCCCGCGGACTTCGCGTCCTTCTCCCCGTCTGAAGACATGCCCCCCCCCCCGTCCATGCCGACGCACGCCCGGGCGGCGGTTGACACGCCCGGCTTGTGGCGATAGTTCTACTAGAAAGAAACTAGTTCTGTCTAGCAGAATTTTCAGGGAGGCGTGAGTGGAGCGCTATCAGCTCTTCATCGACGGCACATGGTGTGATCCGGCGTCCGGCGCGTGGTTCGAGACCAGCGAGCCCTTCTCGGGCGAGGCCTGGGCGCTGATCCCCCGCGGCAGCGCCGCCGATGCCGACCGCGCCGTCGAGGCCGCCCACCGCGCCTTCCTCTCGCCGGAATGGTCCTCGCTCACCGCCACCCAGCGCGGCGCGCTGCTGCGCAAGCTCGCCGGGCTGATCGAGGAGAATGTGGACCTGCTCGGCAGGATCGAGCAGCGCGACAACGGCAAGCTCATGGCCGAGGTCGCGGGGCAGGTCCGCAACGTGGCGCAGTGGTTCCACTATTATGCGGGGCTCGCCGACAAGGTCGGCGGCGACGTGGTGCCGATCAACAAGGCAGACGTCTTCAACTATACGAAGCTCGAGCCGCTGGGCGTGGTGGTGGCCATCACGCCATGGAATTCTCCCCTCGCGCTCACCACCTGGAAGATGGCGCCCGCCCTGGCTGCGGGAAACACCATCGTCATCAAGCCCTCGGAATACACCTCCGCCTCCCTACTGGAGCTGGCGAAGCTGGCGGAACAGGCGGGCTTTCCGAAGGGCGTCGTGAATGTTGTGACCGGCTTCGGCCCCGAAGTGGGCGAGCCCCTGGTCCGCCACCCCCTCACCGCCAAGGTCGCCTTCACCGGCGGCGACATCGGCGGGCAGAAGGTGAACGAGGCGGCCGCGCCCGGCCTGAAGAAGGTGACGCTCGAACTCGGCGGCAAGTCGCCCAACATCGTGTTCGACGATGCCGACCTGGAGCAGGCGGTGAAGGGGGCGGTGGCCGGCGTGTTCGGGGCCTCCGGCCAGACCTGCATGGCGGGCTCCCGCCTGCTGCTGCAGGAGAGCATCCACGACGCCTTCCTCGCCCGCCTGATCGAGGTGGTGAGGGACGCGAAGATCGGCGATCCCGCGTTGATGGAGACCCAGGTCGGTCCCATCGCCACCCGCGCGCAGTACGAGAAGATCCTGCGCATGATCGAGATGGGCAAGGAGGATGGCGCGACCCTCGCGCTCGGCGGCTATGCCCTGTCCGGCCCCGACTACGGCCAGGGGCAGTTCGTGGCGCCCACCATCTTCACCGACGTGCGCAACGACATGCGCATCGCGCAGCAGGAAGTGTTCGGCCCCGTCGTCTGCGTGCTGAAGTTCAAGGACGAGGACGAGGCGCTGGCCATCGCCAATGACGTGCCATTCGGACTCGCCGCCGGCGTGTGGACCAAGGACCTGCACCGCGCCCTGTGGTGCGTCGACCGCCTGAAGGCGGGCACCGTGTGGGTGAACAACTATCGCTCCACCAGCTTCGCCACCCCCTTCGGCGGCTACAAGCGCTCCGGCCTCGGCCGCGAGGGCGGCGTGGAGGCGATCAAGGAATATCTGCAGACCAAGAGCGTGTGGATCACCACCAAACCAAACCGCTCCAACCCCTTCATCCTGGGCTGAGGCGCGCCGTGGCATCCTCTCCCGATCCCGGCCAGTGGTGGCGCACCGCCATCATCGACATCGCGCCCGGCACCATCCGTGTGCGGGGCTACGCCATCGAAGACCTCATCGGCGCCGTCTCCTTTCCGGAGATGATCTGGCTGATGCTGCGCGGCGACCTGCCGAGCGCCGATCAAGCGGCGCTGCTCGGCGCGGTGCTTGTGGCGGCGGTGGACCATGGCCCGCAGGCGCCCTCCATCGCCATCGCCCGCATGGCCATGACCTGCGGCGTGGGCGTGAACAACGCCATGGCGTCGGCCGTGAACGCGCTGGGCGATGTCCATGGCGGCGCCGGCCAGCAATGCATGGAGCTGTACGCCGCCGTCGATGGCCGGGCCGGACACGGCATCGCCCTCAATGCCGCCGCCGGTGCCGAGATCGGCGCCCGCCTGCTGCGGCGCGAGCATGTGCCGGGCTTCGGCCATCGCTTTCATCCGGTGGACCCGCGCGCCGGACGCCTGCTGTCGCTGGTGGATGATGCCGCCTCGCGCGGCGCCGTCGGGGGCCGCTTCGCCGCCATCGGCCGCGCGGTGGAGGAGGCCCTCGCCGCCGCCAAGGGCAAGCGCCTGCCCATGAATATCGACGGGGCGACCGCCGTGGTCCTGTCGGAACTTGGCTTCGCGCCGGACGAGGGGCGCGGGCTGTTCATCCTTTCCCGCTCGGTGGGCATCCTCGCCCATGCCATGGAGCAGAAGGCGCAGGGCGGCCGCATCAAGGGGCCGATGCCGCCGGGGATTGCCTACACCTACGACGGAGCGGAGCCGCGTGCGCTTCCCCGCGCCACCGCCGCGGCGGAAGGGACTGCGCCATGATCCGTGAGAAGCGCCTGCCCCTTGCCGGGATCCGCGTGCTCGACTTCGGGCACACGGTCATGGGGCCATCCTGCGCCATGATCCTCGCCGATCTCGGCGCCGACGTGCTGAAGATCGAGCCCGCTCCAGGCGGAGACCCCACCCGCCAGCTCCAGGGCTTCGGCATGGGCTATTTCGGCTATTTCAACCGCAACAAGCGCTCGCTGGCGGTGGACCTGAAGAGCGATGCGGGCCGCGAGATCGCCCACCGCCTCATCAAGGGCGCCGACGTGGTGGTGGAAAACTTCGCCCCCGGCACCATGGGCCGTCTCGGCCTCGATGCGGAGGCGGCCACCGCCCTCAACCCCCGGCTCGTCTATGCCAGCCTGAAGGGGTTCCTCGATGGTCCCTACGCCCATCGCCTCGCCCTCGACGAGGTGGTGCAGATGATGTCCGGCCTCGCCTACATGACCGGGCCGAGCGGCCGGCCCCTGCGGGCGGGGACATCGGTGGTGGATATCGCCGGCGGCATGTTCGCCGTCATCGCCATCCTCGCCGCGCTGCGCGAGCGCGAGGCGACGGGTGAGGGACAGGTGGTGGAGGCGGCGCTGTTCGAGACCACCGTCTTCCTCATGGGCCAGCATCTCGCCTATGCGGCGCAGACCAACGAGCCCATCCCGCCCATGCCCGAGCGCGTCTCGGCCTGGGCTGTGTACGAGCCCTTTGCGCTGAAAGACGGGCGACAGATCTTCGTCGGTATCACCACCGATGGGCACTGGCAGCGCTTCTGCGCGCTGGTCGGCTGGCAGGACATGCTGGCCGACGCCAGCCTCGCCACCAATAACGGCCGGGTCGCCGCCCGCGGACGCATCCTGCCGTGTTTTGCCTGCCTGTTCGGGTCGCTGACACAGGACGAGGCGGTGGCGCTGTGTGAGAAGGCGCGCATTCCCTTCGCGCCCATCGCCCGGCCGGAGGATCTGTTCCACGATCCCCATCTTGCCGCGACCGGCGGGCTGATGCCCACGCGCCTGCCCAACGGCGTGGAAACGCGCCTGCCGCGCCTGCCCATCCATATGGCCGAGGCGGACCTCTCGCTGCGCAGCGATCCGCCGGAGGTGGGAGCCGACACGGCCGACGTGCTCGAAGCCCTCGGCTACGCGCCGGACACCATCGCCGCCCTGGCGCGCGACGGCGTGGTGGCCATGGGCGTCACCGCGTCTCGCTGAAGCCGAACAACGACAATCAAACTCCGGGAGGAGAACATGCCAACGACAGCAAAAGGCCCGGACCTCCTTGTGGTGGGCTGCGGCATCGCCGGGCTCAGCGCGGCGGTGTCCGCATTGGAAGGCGGACTTTCGGTGACGCTGCTCGAGCGCGCGCCGGAAGAGGAGTTCGGCGGCAACACGCGCTGGACCGAAGCCTACATGCGCATGAAGAACGACAGCGAGATCTCCGACGATTTCGAGGAGCATTTCGCCGCGAATGCCGGCCCCAATCTCGATCCCAACGTGCTGACCGACGTGGCCCGCGCCTATGCGGACTGGCCGGCGGTGGTGAAGGCCCATCCCTTCCCGGACCCCGAGGTCATCTCCACCTTTGCCGCCGAGGTGCCCCCCACCATCGCCTGGCTGAAGGGCTTCGGCCTGAAGTTCGGCCCCCAGCCCATCTACCTGCTCACCCAGAACACCACGCGCATCGCCGCGCAGGGGGGCGGCCTCGCGCTCATCGAGCGGCTGATGGCCGAGGCGAAGCGGCTCGGCGCCGAGGTGCGTTTCCGCACCACCGCCACCGCTTTGCTGCGCGATGCTGACGGGCGCGTGGCGGGCGTTGCCGTGACCGACCCGGACGGGCGGCGGGAAGAAATCCGCGCAGGCACCACCGTGTTCGCCTCTGGCGGCTTCCAGGGCAACCCGGAGATGATGACGCGCTACATCGGCCAGAAGGCGGCCAACATCCGCCCCGTGGCCCGCGGCGGCTACTACAATCGCGGCGAGGGCATCCGCATGATGCTGGAGGCGGGCGCCGCGCCTGCCGGCGAGTTCGGCTCCTACCACGCCGAGCCGGTGGATCCCCGCTCGCTCCAGGCCGAGGCGGTGGTGTTCATCTATCCCTATGGCGTGCTCGTGAACCGCGACGGACGGCGCTTCCTCGACGAGGCGCCCGGCACGGTGGATGCCCATTACGACAATATCGGCCGGGCCATCGCCGACCAGCCGGGCGGCATCTCGTGGGTCATCTTCGACGCCAAGGTGGAGGACATCCCGCGCTGGCGCACCTCCATCCGCTCGGATGTTCCGGCGGTGGAGGCGCCCACGCTGGAAGCACTGGTGGAAAAGCTGGGGCTGCCGGGCGAGACCCTCGACACCATCGCCGCCTTCAATGCCGCCTGTCCCGACGAGGGCGGTGACTTCACGCCCTTCGCCATCGACCACCGGGCGACCACGGGGCTTGAGCCCCGCAAGTCGCACTGGTGCCGGCGGATCGAGACGGCGCCGTTCCGCGCCTATCCCATCATCTCCACCGCGTGCTTCACCTTCGGCGGCGTGAAGGTGAACGCCTCGGCCCAGGTGCTGGATGGCGATGGAAAGATCATCCCCGGCCTCTACGCCGCGGGCGAGACCGTCGGTCTCTATCACCAGGTCTATACGGGCTCGACCTCCGTGCTGCGCGGCGCCGTGTTCGGCCGTCTCGCCGGCCTCGATGCCGCGGCCCGCCTCGCACCACGCCTGAAGACGGCGCTCTGAACCAGATACAAGAGGGAGGACAACAATGAAAAAGACGATGCTGGCGGCCGCATGCGCGGTGGCCATTGCCCTGCCGCTCGCCGGCGCCCGGGCTCAGACCTATTCGGACGGCGTGGTGAAGATCGGCATCCTGACAGACCTGTCCGGCCAGCTGTCCGACTCCACCGGCGCCGGCTCCATCCTTGCTGCGGAAATGGCGGTGGCGGACTTCGGACCCATCGAGGGCGCGAAGGTGGAGATCATCTCCGCCGACCACCAGAACAAGGCCGACATCGGCGCCGCGACCGCCCGCAAGTGGTACGAGGTGGACGGCGTCGACGCCATCATGGACGTGCCGAATTCCGCCGTGGCGCTGGCGGTGCAGCAGATCACGCGGGAGAAGGATCGCATCGCGATCTTCTCCTCTCCCGCCTCCTCGGACCTGACCGGCAAGGCCTGTTCGCCGAACGGCATCCACTGGACCTATGACACCTACGCGCTGGCCCATGTGACCGGTGATGCCGTGGTGGCCTCCGGCCTGAAGAACTGGTTCTTCCTGACCTCCGACTATGCCTTCGGCCACGCGCTGGAGCGCGACACCAGCGCGGTGGTCCAGACGGCCGGCGGCAAGGTCTACGGTTCGGTGCGGATGCCGGCCAATGCGCCGGATTTCTCGTCCTTCCTGCTCCAGGCCCAAAGCTCGAAGGCCGAGGTCGTCGCCCTCGCCACGGCCGGCCTCGACACGCAGAACGCCATCAAGCAGGCCGCCGAGTTTGGCCTTGCGGAATCCGGCAAGACCATCGCGGCGCTCCTCCTCGCCGAAACGGAGGTCAACGCCCTCGGGCTGAAGGCGACGCAGGGCATCCGCCTGACCGCGCCCTTCTACTGGGACATGAATGACGGCACCCGCGCCTTCGCCAAGCGCTTCTACGAGAAGCGCAAGGCCATGCCCACCTTCTACCAGGCCGGTGTCTACGGTGCCGTGACGCACTACCTGAAGGCCGTGAAGGCGGCGAAGACGGATGCGGCCGGGCCTGCGATGGCGAAGATGAAGGAGACGCCCGTCAACGACTTCATGACGAAGGACGGCAAGGTCCGCGAGGACGGCCGCGTCATCCGCGACATGTACCTGTTCCAGGTGAAGACGCCGGCGGAGTCCAAGGCGCCATGGGACTATTACAAGCTCGCGGCGACCGTGCCCGGCGACAAGGCCTTCCGCCCCCTCGCCGAAAGCGAATGCCCGCTGGTGAAGAAGATGTAGGCAGGTCGGCTTTCAAGGCCCGGTTCGGCGCTGGCCCTTCCCGCCGTTTTGGAATTGCACCCCGTCGATCCGACGGGGTGCAAGGACGGGCAAACCCAATGTCGATCTTGGGAAGACGGCGGCGCCGACCTCATCGGCGGTCCCGACATGGGCATGTCACATCCGGCTCGCTCGGCTCGTCGTGGCTTCGAACGTCGATCTCCGGCGAGCCCGCACCATCTGCCGCCGGACCTTGCGTGCCCCGCACCCCTCGAACTCTCGGAACACGCGCTCGATCTGGGGCAGCAAGGCCGCGTCGACGCGTGTCTGCGCCGCGACGGCGTTGCCGACCGAATTGGCACCTTCCATCAACTAGTATATTAGTATTTCAATCCAGGCGTTCGGAAGATGACTCAATGACGCTCAATCCGCTCTCCGCTCCGCCATCATCGGCGACCGGGAGGCATGCGCCCACGACGCGCCGGACCCCGCCGGGGATGCAGCTCTTCGAGCTTCCGAGGGAGAAATCCTGGCACTGCGGCTGCTGCCGCGCCGTCTAGCCCCAAGAACATTCGGCAGCGACGCCGACAGTCGAGCATCACGGGAGAAACGCATGCGCCAGGGCTGGAGATGGTTCGGGCCGGACGCCCCGGTCACGTTGGACGAGGTGCGCCAGGTTGGCGCGACCGACGTCGTATCCGCCCTTCATGAGGTGCCGATCGGCGAGGTGTGGACCCGAGGAATGGTCGAGGCGCGGCGCAACCTGATCGAGACGACGCCGCCCGGTCGCGCCCCGTTGTCCTGGTCGGTGGTGGAGAGCATCCCGATTCCCGACGCCATCAAGCGCCGCGGCGCCGAAGCGTCCGCCGAGATCGAGGCGTGGATTGCCAGCCTCGAAAGCGTCGGGCAGGCCGGCATCAAGATCGTCTGCTACAATTTCATGCCCGTGGTGGACTGGTGCCGCACCGAGCTTGATTACGTCACCGACACCGGCGCGACGGCGATGCGTTTCGAATTCGAGGCCTTTGCCGCCTTCGATCTGCATATCCTTCAAAGGCCGGGCGCCGAGCGCGACTACAGCGAACAAGAACGCCTGCAGGCCCGCGCGCGTTATGAGGCGATGGACGCTGCCGCCGAGGCGGAAATCGCGCGCAACATCGCCAGCGCGTTGCCCGGCTCGACCACTGAATCGATGACCATTCCCGGGTTTCGCGAGAAACTGAAAGACTATCGCGGCATCGATGCCGCGCGGCTGCGCCGAAATCTCGTCGAATTTCTTGCAGCCGTCGTGCCCGCCGCCGAGAGCTTCGGGGTCAAGCTGACGCTTCACCCCGATGATCCGCCGCGCCCCCTGTTCGGGCTGCCGCGCATCGCATCGACGGAAGACGACTATGCCGCCCTGTTCGATGCGGTCCCCTCGCCCGTCAACGGCATGTGCTTCTGCACCGGGTCCCTGGGCGCCCGCGCGGACAACGATCTGGAAGGGATGATCCGCCGTTTCGGCCCGCGCATCTATTTTGCCCACCTGCGAAACACGCGCCGCGAGGCCGATCCGCGCAGCTTCCATGAATCCGCGCATCTCGACGGCGACACCGACATGGTTGGTGTTCTCAAGGGCCTGATACAGGAAGACCTGAAGCGGCCGCCCGGCGAGACCATCGTCTTTCGGCCCGATCACGGGCACCGCATGCTCGACGATCTGAGAAAGACCGTGACGCCGGGCTATCCGGCGATCGGGCGCATGCGAGGGCTGGCGGAATTGCGCGGCATTCTGCACGCGCTGGGGCACCCCCCGGAGGTCGGTCCGGTTCAGCCTCTCGGCCGGGCGTAGGTCTTGGCATAGTCCGGTGTTTCGATGCCGGGCCTCAGGTCCTTGCAGTTCCGAGGGGCGCCGGCGGTGATCCGAAGCGGAATGACGCCCGCCCACAGATCCAGCGCGATGTCGTCGGCGGGGTCCACGACGCCCTTGTCGCGGATCTTGGCCGAGGCTTCCTCGATGGGAAATCTCAGGAAGACGGTCGCGTTCAGTTCCTTGGTCTTCGGCGGGCGCACGACGTGGCCGGGCAGGATGTCCTCGATGAAGGCCGCCACGAGGCGCTCCTTCTCCGCCACGTCCTCAACCACCTCCGCCTTCGCGAAGATCACCACCGAGCGATAGTCCATGCTCATGCCGAAGCCGGACCTGCCGGCCACGATGGAATCGACCAGCGTGACGGTGATGCACGCCGGCGCCCCGCCCGCGAGGGTGGACAGCAGCTGGTTGCTCTGGCTGCCGTGGATGTAGACATGGTCCCCCACCCGGATGATCGCGGTGGGAATGACCCGGGGCTCATCGTTCACGCTGACCCCGACATGGGCCACCAGGGCCTCGTCGATGATCGCATGGACCACCGCGCGGTCGAACACGCCGCGCTCCGGCCGCCGCCGGATTTTCGTTCGCTCCGTGGGCTGGATCTCGCTCATCTCAAGCTCCTGAGAGCACGCGCCGATCCGATTGCCTCGCAATCAGATCGGATAACGCGTTCTCTATCATTAAGTTAGCGGGCGATTCACCGACCGGATTGTTTCAATCCGGTCGGGATCGCGCTCTATGCCGATGCGGCGCCGGCGGTGATGTGATCGCCTTCATAGCTGGCGCGTTCTGTCACCTGCCGACCTGCGGCGTAAGCCTCGATGGAGGCGACGAGCGAGCGGGGCACCATGACGCCTTCGGCCGTGGTGCGCCTGCGCGCCTCATAGCGCCGGCCGGAGGGCAGGCGGGCGCCATCCTGCGCCAGCAGCCGGGAGAAAAGGGTTTCGGCATGCCGCAGCTGCGCCGCGCGATCACCGCCCGCGACGAATTTCGCCGGGTCGATCGCGATGACCAGCTCGCCGCCGCAGGGGGCGCCCGTATTGGCCTTGTCGTGCGCGGCCTGCTCGAAGCTGATCTTGTCGCCGAGAAGCGGGCCGGCCAGCAGTTCCACCATCAAGGCGATGTTGGAGCCCTTGAAGCCGCCGAACGGCAGCTGGGCGCCGAGCAGGGCCTGCTGCGGATCGTTGGTGGGGCGCCCCTCGGTGTCGATGGCCCATCCATCGGGCAGCGCCTCGCCGTCGCGCAGGCGCAGCTGGATCTCGCCCCGGGCGCTTGCGCTCGACGCCTGGTCGAAAACCATCGGCGGGTTGTCGAGCCGGGGCCAGGCGAAGGCCATCGGGTTGGTGCCGAACAGAGGCTTCATGCCGCCCGCGGGCGCGACGTAGGGGCTGGAGGAGACGAAGGCGAAGCCGACCAGCCCGCGGACCGCCAGCCGCTCCACCTCGGGCCAGAGGGCCGCGACGTTGAGCGCGTTGGTCACGGCGAGGGCGGCGATGCCGAATTCCTTGGCGCGTTCGGCAAGCGGCGCGTCGCCGGTCTCAAGCGCGAGCGGCGAGAAGGCATAGCCGGCGTCCACCTTGATCACGCTGGGCGACAGCTCGGTCAGGACCGGCTCGATGTCCGGCGAGGCCTGGCCGGAGCGCAGGCCGTTCACATAGAAGGGCAGGCGGAACAGGCCGTGATGGCGGCACTCGTCGCGCTCGGCCGCCGTGACCGTGTTGGCGATGGCGGATGCGTGGTTCTCGGCAAATCCCTGACCGAGCATCGCAGCCTTGGCCGCGGCATGAATCTCTCCCAGCGACATCCGAACGGCATCGGTCATCGGTCAATTCCCCTTCACGGCTTCATCGATCCGCGCCCGGAATGGCCAGGCGCAAAGTGCATCCTGCACATATTTGCATACGGTGCAAATCAATATGCCGGCGGTGTCTGCTTTTTGCGCCGGTCCGTGTCCTGCCCTGGCCTGTTCCAACGCGCGCGTTACGGCACGTTCTCATTCTCTTGCGAAGCGCGGTCGCCGGCCCGATTGAATCAATCCGTCCGGGTCGCGCTTTCGGCCTGGTGCTCCACAGCGTGGGACGGCGTGACCACCATCAGCATGCGCGCCGGGCCGGTGCCAACGTTGCGGCCCATGTGCGGGCGGTCGCCCTTGAGATGCACGCAATCCCCTTCTTCCAGCACGAAGCTGTCGCTTCCGATCTGGAACTCGATCCGGCCCTCGATGATGTAGAGCACTTCCTCCCCCTCGTGGGTCAGAAGGCTCACCGAAGACTCGTTCGTGACCGGGAATTCAAGCAGGAAGGTGTTCAGCAGAGGCTCGGGGACCGTCGAAGACAAGGAATGGTATTGATAGCCATTCGCTTCCAGAAGCTGGCCGCTCTGCCGGTCCGACTTGCGGAAGATGTTGTAGCCTTTGACGGCCGCCACGCTTTGGTTTTCTTCAAACAGATCCCGCAGCGGGATATCGACGGATGTGGCGATGGCGATCAGGTTGGCGATGGATGTCGCGGCCTCGCCGCGCTCGATCCTTGAGAGGAAGGCCGCCGACAGGCCGCTCTTCTCGCCGAGCTCCTTCAGGGTCATCTTGCGCGCGGACCGCGCCCCGCGGATACGCTGGCCAATCTGGCGAGCGACAAAGCGTACCTGGTCCATTCCGCCCTCGGATGCTCTCCCTGATGCATGTAGAGAAACTTCAATTCCAGCGCAAGCAGGCCAACGGCGCCACCGGGGTGGCGGCGCCGTCTGCGATCAGGATCGCACGAGGGGGCAGGCGCTCTCGGACAGGGGCTGGAAGATCTGGTCGCCCGGGATGGTCTGGATAATCCTGTAATAGTCCCAGGGACCCTTGGATTCCGAAGGTTTCTTCACCTCGACGAGATACATGTCGTGGACCATGAGGCCATCGGCGCGGACTTTCCCGCCCTGGCTGAACATGTCATCGACCGGCAGGTCCTTCATTTTCGCCATCACGATCTTTGCATCGTCGGTTCCGGCGGCTTCCACGGCCTTGAGATAGTGCCGCACGGCCGAGTAGACGCCGGCCTGCGTCATGGTGGGCATGGCGTTGCGGCGCGCGTAGAACCGCTGGGACCACGCGCGCGTGGCCTCGTTCCGGTCCCAATAGAAAGCGGTGATGAACCGCAGGCCGTTCGCCTTGTCGAGGCCGAGCGCGTGGATGTCGGTCAGGAAAACCGCCGGCGCCACGAGGGTCTTCTGCTGGTTCAGGCCGAATTCGGCGGCCTGCTTGATGGCGTTGGCCATGTCGCTGCCGGCGGCGGAGAAGGCGACGACCTTGGCCTTGGAACTCTGCGCCTGAAGGAGAAACGAACTCATGTCGGCGGAGTTCAGGGGAAAGCGAACCTCGCCCAGCACCGCGCCGCCGCCTGCCGTCACCGCCTTGCGGATATCGTTCGCGAACGCATGGCCGAAGGCATAGTCGACGGTGACGAGAAACCAGCTGTCATAGCCCGCGGCCGCCATGATCTTCGCCAGGCCGAAGCCATTGGAATAGCTCGTGTAAACCCATTGCGCGGAGGTTTCGGTGCAGGCCTTGCCGGTGAAATCCGAGGAGGCGGCGGTGATGAGGGCGATCTTGTTCAGATCCTTCGCCAGGCTCTGCACGGCGAAGCCCACGGACGAGTTGGAGAAGTCGGCGATGACGTCCACGCCGTCCTTGGTGAACCACTCCCGCGCCTTGGCGGCGCCGATGTCCGCCTTGTTCTGGTGATCGGCGAAGACCAGCTCGATCTTCTTGCCGAGGACCGTGCCGCCGAACTCCTCGATGGCCATCCGCGCGGCCTCCACCGAGCCGGGGCCGGCGAGGTCGGCATAGAGGCCCGACTGATCGTTCAGAATGCCGATCTTCACCGCGTCGCCGCTCACCTGCGGCTCGGCGGCGGCGCAGTTTACCTGCAGCGCAATCGCTGCCGCGATGGCAAGCCGGGACCACCAGGTGTTTGCTTGTGAGCGGAGCGTGTTCGCGATCATGAGAGTCCCCATCTTGCGCATTGATGCGTCTCCGGCGTTTGGCCGGCCTGGACGGGCGCGATCTTTTTGCGAATCCCGCATGTCGTCAACGATAATTTGCATGCAGAACAAAATTGTTTGTGGCGCATTTTTAAGCCGGGACGGAAGCGCCTCTGACGTGGCGCGGCGCCGGGCCGCGCGGTGCCGGCTTGAACAGGGCGGTTTCAGGCCGGCGCCTGCGCGCGATAGTGTGGCGTCCGAACACGGGCGGGGGAGGGGCGGGATGACCGAGCAGGGGGTGCTGCGCATATCCATCGGGGTCACCCTGCTGCTGGCGCTGCTGGGCATCGTGTTCGGCCTGATGTCGGGCTCCTACGCCATCGTGTTCGACGGCGTGTATGCGATGACCGACGCCAGCATGACGGTGCTGGCCCTCGTGGTGGCGCGCCTCATCGCGACCTCCACCGCGCCCGGAACGCCGGCGAAGGGCTTCGTCGCGCATTTCACCATGGGCTTCTGGCATCTGGAGCCCATGGTGCTCGGCCTCAACGGCATCCTGCTCATGAGCGCGTCGGTCTATGCGCTCATCAATGCGGTGGGCAGCGTCATGTCCGGCGGGCGACCGCTCGATTTCGACCAGGCGATCCTCTACGCCGTCATCACCGTGGCGGTGGCGCTCGCAATGGCGCTGTTCGTGCGCCGCGCGAACCGGACGATCAGATCTGATTTCCTCGCGCTCGATGCCAAGGCCTGGATGATGTCGGCGGGGCTCACGGCGGCGCTGCTGGTGGCCTTCCTCGTCGGCTTCGCGGTGGAGGGGACGCCGCGCGCGTGGATCTCGCCTTATATCGATCCGGTGGCGCTGGCGGTGGTCTGCCTCGTCATCATCCCTTTGCCGTTCGCCACGGTGAAGCAGGCGCTGGCGGACATCCTGCTCGTCACCCCGCCGGCGCTGAAGGAGCATGTGGATCAGGTCGCCGCCGGCATCGTCGCGCGCTACGGCTTCCTCTCCTTCCGCTCCTATGTCGCGCGGGTCGGGCGGGGGCGGCAGATCGAGCTTTATTTCATCGTCCCGCGCGGCTGGCCGGCCATGCGGCTGGAAGAGTGGGACGTGATCCGCGACGAGATCGGCGCCGCCATCGGCAGCGACACGCCCGACCGCTGGCTGACCATCGCCTTCACCACCGATCCCGAATGGGCGGACTGAGGCCGGCATTGCGCGCAAATTGGTCAGGCCAAAATTCCGCTTGCGGCCTGACCAATCTCCAGTCATAGAGCTTTCCGGCGCCAGAGAGCATATTGGACTGACCAATATCTCCCTGTCGCGGGAGCCGCCCTTTGGCCGACCTTACCGACACCATCGAAGCCCTCATCGCCGAACGTGGCCTCCAGCCCGGCGCGCGCCTGCCGGCCGAGCGGGCGCTGGCGGCGGAGCTGAACGTGTCGCGGCCGAAGCTCCGCGAGGCCATCCGGCATTTGTCGAGCCGGGGCCGGCTGGTGACCCGCAGGGGCGGGGGCACCTATGTGGCGCCACCCACGGATGCAGACACGTCGTTCGCCGGAGCGCCGTTCGCGGGCGCGCTGGCGCCGCTGGCGGCGGCGGGGGAGCCGGGCTACTGGCACGACGTGATGGAGATCCGCAAATCGCTGGATGCGGACATGGCCTATCATGCCGCTTTGCGCGCCGGCCCGCAGGACAAGGCGCGCCTGTGCGCGGCGCTGGAGCATGTCGTTTCCGCGGGCGCCACCGACGCGGCCACGCAAGCGAAAGCCGATTCCGCCTTCCACATGGCGGTGGCGGAAGCCTCGCACAATGCGGTCATGCGGCAGGTGATGGCGGGGCTGTTCGACCTCCTGCGCCATTCCATCTCGCGCAGCCTCGAAAAGCTCTACCTCATCCCCAGCACCGCGCAGGCGCTGGACGACCAGCACCGCGCCATCGCCGCCGCCATCATCGAGGGCCGGCCCGAAGAGGCGCGCACCGCCGCGTTGCTGCATCTGGAATTCGTCGAGGACACCCTGCGCGGGATCGAGGACGACGCGGCGCGCCGCCGTCGTGCCTCCCGCGTCGCCCAACGCCAAACCGAGAAAGACCTGACGCCGTGATCATCTCCTCCGCCTCGGACTATCGCGAAGCCGCCCGTCGGCGCCTTCCGCCCTTCCTGTTCCACTACATCGACGGCGGGGCCTATGCGGAGACGACGCTCGGCCGCAACGTCTCGGACCTCACGCTGCTCGCTTTGCGCCAGCGGGTGCTCCGCAGCGTGGGCGAGGTGGATCTCTCCACCACGCTGCTCGGCGAAGACCTCGCCATGCCCATGGCGCTCGCTCCCATCGGCCTGTGCGGCATGTTCGCCCGGCGCGGCGAGGTGCAGGCGGCGAAGGCGGCGCTCGGCAAGGGCATCCAGTTCACCCTCTCCACCGTCTCGGTGTGCCCCATCGAGGAGGTGCGCGGGCAGGTGGAGAAGCCCTTCTGGTTCCAGCTCTATGTGCTGAAGGACCGGGGCTTCATGAAGAATGCGCTGGAGCGCGCCTGGGCGGCGGGCATCCGCACGCTGGTCTTCACCGTGGACATGCCGGTGCCCGGCGCGCGCTACCGCGACGCCCATTCGGGCATGTCCGGCCCCAACGCCGCCGTGCGCCGCATGGTGCAGGCGGCCCTTCATCCCATGTGGGCGTATGACGTGGGCCTGATGGGCACGCCGCACGATCTCGGCAACGTCTCCGCCTATCGCGGCCACAAGACCACGCTGGAAGACTATGTGGGCTGGCTCGGCGCCAATTTCGATCCTGCCATCGGCTGGCGCGATCTGGAATGGATCCGCGAGTTCTGGAAGGGGCCCATGGTCATCAAGGGCATTCTCGATCCGGAGGACGCGGAGGATGCGGTGCGTTTCGGTGCCGACGGCATCGTGGTGTCGAACCATGGCGGCCGCCAGCTCGATGGCGTGCTCTCCTCGACCCGCGCGCTGCCGCCCATCGCCGACAAGGTGAAGGGGAGCCTCGCCATCCTCGCCGATTCCGGCATCCGCTCGGGCCTCGACGTGGTGCGCATGGTGGCGCAGGGGGCGGACGGCGTGCTGCTGGGCCGCGCCTTCGTCTATGCGCTGGCCACCCACGGCCAGAAGGGCGTGGAGAACCTCATCGACCTCTTCGCCAAGGAAATGCGCGTGGCCATGACCCTCACGGGCGCGCGCAACCTCTCGGAAATCTCCCGCGAGAGCCTCGTGCGCGACGTGGAGCAGCCGCTCAAGCACCTCTCCGCCGCGGCGGAGTGAGAGGGCGCGGCCTTGGGCTGGCTCTATCCCCGCGCCGCCAGCCGGGGCGCATAGCCGGCGCGCAGCACCGCCACCGTGGGTCGGGGCGTGAGCACGGTGCCGTCTGTGCCCGGCACGGGGAGGGGCGGGCCGTAGCCCGCCTGGCTCCAGCGGTGGAGCGCGCGGTGATCGACCAGGAAGGCCTCGCCCGGCCGGTCGTCCAGCGCCACGAAGGTGCCGGCGGGCAGATCGTGCAGGGCGGCGCGGAAGGTCGTTTGACGGCCGCGCGCAATGCGGGCCGCGTGCAGCGCCCGGTCCATGTCCCCGGCGGTGAGGGGCGCATCGTCAACGAGCCCGAACGCCCGGCGCCACGCCATCTTGAAGGCCTGATAGTCCGCGTGCCGGCATTCCCCGCAGGGCCGGTGGCCGGCAGCGAGGGCGACAGCCTCGTCCGTAAAGAAGAGCGGCGTGTAGCGGCGCGGATCGTCGAGGTCGATCCGCCGGCCCCGGAAGGAGGTGACGCAGCACACCCAGCCGCGCGCGTGCCAGCCTTTTTGCGTGCCGTCCGGCCGGCGCAGATTGCCTCGGTTGCCCATGAACAGGCCGCGTTCGGCCACCGCCTCGAACGTGCCGAAGGGCGTCACCCGGTTTTGGCGATGCGTTCCGGACATGAGGTCCTCCCGCGCAGGTTGATCGCCAACCCATAGGGAAGGGCGCTTGGCGAACCCACCCGGAAAGACCGGGATGCGGCGTCAGCCGGCGGGCTGGCTCTTCGGCCCGTAGGCGGCGAGAAAGACGCGGACGGCGCGGCCCACCGTGCGCTCGATGTCCTCCGGCGTCGGCGCCTCGGAGAGGCCGAACATCAGCGCCTTCACCTGGTTGCCCTGGCACAGGTTGAAGAACTCGAAGGCGGCGGCCTCGCAATCGTCGATGTCCAGGCGGCCCGCCTCGACCTGCCGCTGCAGCAACTCGGCGAGCCGGCGCCCGCCTTGGCAGGGGCCGGTCTCGAAGAAGGTCCGGCCGATGGCGGGAAATTTCTCCGCCACGCCGAACACCATACGCACGAGGCGGATATGGTTCGGCCGGATCATCATGCTCATGAAGGAGACGCCGATGCGCTTCAGAAGGCTCTCCGCGTCGGCGTCGGTCTCGTCGGACTCGAACAGGCGCTCGGCGGACTGGCGGCGGTCGGCCTCCACAAGGGCCTGGAACAGATCGGCCTTGCTCTGGAAATAGACGTAGATGGTGGCCTTGGAGACGGACGCGGCGCGGGCGATCTCGTCCATGCTCGCGCCGTCGAAGCCCTTGTGGAAGAACACGCGGCGCGCGCCGTCGATGATGTCGAGGCGCTTCTTCGCCTCCACATCCTGATCGGCGGCGGTCCCGGATGTCCCACGCGCCTCGGGTGCGCGTTCAAGTGCCTCGTTCATGTCCTCTCCTTCGACAATCTCCTGCATGGGGCCGATGCAGCCTTTTGTCAAAGTAATTGACTGAACCGTTCAGTTCAATATAGTGGCTTCAGATTATGACTAAACCGTTCAGTCAGGCCCCGGCTGGCCGGGAGAATGCAAGGTGGCTCAGATCAGCAGGATGGAGGCGGCAGCGCCCGCCCTTACCCCCGAACCGCAGCCGGATGCGCTGGCCGAAGCCCCCGCGGCCGGCGTGACCGTGCTCAAGGCGCGGCGGGAGGAGACCCCTCCCGCCGCGCCGGCGGTGGAAGCCGAGGCAGCGGCGCCCGCCAAGGACCCCGCCAAGGCGCGCTCGCGCAAGCCCCTCATCTTCGGCGCGGTGCTGGCGGCGGCGGTCGCCGTTGGCGGCTGGTATGGCATGCACTGGTGGCAGGTGGGCCGCTTCCAGGTGTCGACGGACGACGCCTATGTGGCGGCCGACACCTCCATCATCGCGGCCAAGGTGGGCGGCTACGTGAAGAGCATGGACGTGGACACCAACCAGTGGGTCAAGGCCGGCGACGTGATCGCCCGCATCGATGACGGCGACTATCGCCTCGCCCTCCAGGCGGCCCAGAACAAGATCGCCACCCAGGAGGCGACGCTGGCCCGCTTCGACCAGCAGGAGACGGCGGCCCGCGCCACCGTCGACCAGATGAAGGCGCAGCTCGCCTCGGCCGAGGCCGACCAGAAGCGCGCGCAGGCGGAATTCGACCGGCAGGACAAGCTCGCCCGCTCCGACTTCGCCAGCCGCTCCACCCTCGACAATGCCCGCGCCGACAAGGACAAGACCGCCGCGAGCGTGGAGGCCGCCAAGGCCGCCATCGCCTCGGCCGAGGCGCAGGTGGTGGTGCTCGCCGCCCAGCGCACGGAGGCGTCCCATGTGCTCGACGAGCTGAAGACCGCGCGCGATCAGGCGCAGCGCGACCTCGATTTCACCGTGGTGCGCGCCCCCATCGACGGGGTGGTCGGCAACCGCGCGGTGCAGGTGGGACAATTGGTGCAGACCGGCACGCGCCTCGTCGCCGTGGTGCCGCTGGAGGGCGTCTATGTGGACGCCAACTTCAAGGAGACCCAGCTCGGCCGCCTGAAGCCCGGACAGAGCGTGGATGTCTATGTGGACGCCTATCCGGACCACGATTTCACCGGCAAGGTGGTGAGCGTGTCGCCGGCCTCGGGCTCCGTGTTCAGCCTGCTGCCGCCGGAGAACGCCACCGGCAACTTCACCAAGATCGTGCAGCGCATTCCCGTGCGCATCGCCATCGATCCCCGCGTGCTCGCCAAGCGCGAGCTGCGCCCCGGCATGTCGGTGACCGCGACGGTGGACACCAAGTCCTCCCCGTCCACCTCCACCGCCGCTGCGCCCACCCCCTCGCCCGCGTCCTGACGCGCGCATCCCGAGCCTCGACAGGAGGCGGCCATGGCCGACACCCTGACACTGAAGCCATCCGCGGCGGGCGCCCCTCCTGCCGCCCCCGCCGCGCATGTGGACGGACGGCGCATGTTCGCCTTCCTGTGCATGGTGTTCGGCATGTTCATGGCGATCCTGGACATCCAGATCGTCTCCGCCTCGCTGGCCGAGATCCAGGCGGGCCTTGCCGCGTCGTCTGATGAAATCTCCTGGGTGCAGACCAGCTACCTCATCGCCGAGGTGGTGATGATCCCGCTCTCGGGCTTCCTGTCCCGGGCGCTGTCCACCCGCTGGCTGTTCGCGGCCTCGGCGGCGGGCTTCACGCTCATGAGCTTCATGTGCGCGACCGCTTCCTCCATCAACGAGATGATCGTCTACCGCGCGCTGCAGGGGTTCCTGGGCGGCGGCATGATCCCCACCGTCTTCGCCGCCGCCTACACGGTGTTCCCGCGCGAGAAGCAGCCCATCGTGGCGCCCATGATCGGCCTCGTGGCGACGCTGGCGCCGACCATCGGGCCGACGGTGGGCGGCTATCTCACCGACCTGTTCTCCTGGCACTGGCTGTTCCTCATCAACGTCATCCCCGGCATCTTCGTGGTGCTGGCGGCGGTGACGCTGATCGACTTCGACGAGCCGGACTTCTCGCTGCTCGACAAGTTCGACTGGTGGGGCCTCCTCTTCATGGCGGGCTTCCTCGGCAGCCTCGAATTCGTGCTGGAGGAGGGGCCGACCAACGACTGGTTCGAGGACCAGTACATCGTCGCCTTCGCCATCGTGTGCGGGCTGTCGTCCCTCGCCTTCTTCGCGCGCGTCTTCTCCACCGACCATCCGGTGGTGGACCTGCGCGCGTTCGAGAACCGCAATTTCTCCATCGGCTCGGCCTTCAGCTTCATCATGGGCATCGGGCTCTACGGCCTCACCTATCTCTATCCCGTCTTCCTCGGGCGGGTGCGCGGCTACTCGGCGCTGCAGATCGGCGAGACCATGTTCGTCACCGGCATCGCCATGTTCCTCACCGCGCCCATCGCCGGGCGGCTGATGACCAAGATCGACCCGCGCATCATGATGGGCGCGGGCTTCGCCGCCTTCGCGGTGGGCACCTGGTGGGTCACCTTCATCACCAAGGACTGGGATTTCTGGGAACTGTTCATCCCGCAGATCCTGCGCGGGGTGGGGCTGATGATCGCGATGATCCCCATCAACAACATCTCGCTGGGCACCATGCCGCCGGCGCAGATGAAGAACGCCTCCGGCCTGTTCAACCTCATGCGCAACCTCGGCGGCGCGGTGGGCCTCGCGCTCATCAACACGGTGCTGAACAACCGCTGGGACCTCCACCTCGCCCGCCTGCACGAGCATGTGGAATGGGCGAGCGCGGCGGCCGTGGAACGGCTCGACACCATCACCGCGGGCTTCGCGAAGCTCGGCTCGGATGCCTCGGCCGCCGCGTTGAAGCAGATGGCCGCGATCGTGCGCCAGCAGGCGCTGGTGATGGCCTTCGGGGATGTCTTCTACCTGCTCACCTTCCTGTTCTGCGCGCTGGTCATCGCCTCGCCGCTCATGCGCCGGCCCAAACCCGGCGCCGGAAGGGGCGGGGGCCACTGAGTGGTTCCGGCGCTCCGCCGCCGGCCCTCCATCCCGCGACAGCCTGACGTTTCCGTGATCCCGCATTGCGGAACCGCACGGTCGCGGCCGCGTTGGACGCCGGTTCGGCTGGCGACCTACTGGCCGCTCGGACCTATCCGTGCGCATGCTCAGACAACGGCCACGCTCGCGCCGCTCCACATCCGTTTCCAACAGCCACAGGCACCCGTCCGAAGGAGGATCAGGCACCCATGGCGAGCTCCCCCGATCTCGATATCAACCGGCGCGACGTGATCCTCGCCGGGGCCGCCGCGGCGGTCGCCTCTTCCCTTCCTGGCGGTGCCGAGGCACAGGCCGCCGCGCCTCCGGCGGGCGCAGGGCCTACCCGCGCCACGGTCTCCCTCACCGTCAACGGTGTCATCCGCGAGCTGGAGGTGGATACCCGCACCACGCTGCTCGACCTCCTGCGCGAAACCCTCCACCTCACCGGCACCAAGAAGGGCTGCGACCACGGACAGTGCGGCGCCTGCACGGTGATCGTGGACGGGCGGCGGATCAATTCCTGCCTCTCCCTCGCGCTCATGCACGAGCACCAGAACGTCACCACCATCGAAGGCCTTGGCACGCCCGATGACCTCCACCCCATGCAGGCGGCGTTCGTGGCGCATGACGGCTACCAGTGCGGCTATTGCACGCCGGGGCAGATCTGCTCGGCGGTGGCGGTGATCGCCGAGGTGAAGGCCGACATTCCAAGCCACGTCACCGACGACCTCACCGTTCCCGTCGAACTCACCGAGGCGGAAATCCGCGAGCGCATGAGCGGAAACATCTGCCGCTGCGGCGCCTATTCCAACATCGTGGAGGCCATCGTCGAGGCCGGGAGGCGCGCATGAGGCCCTTCACCTACGAGCGCGCCCTGACGCCCGCCGACGCGGCGGGCGCGGCTGCGGCGAACCCCGGCGCGCGCTTCATCGCCGGCGGCACCAACCTCCTCGATCTCATGAAGCTGCAGATCGAGACGCCGAGCCACCTCATCGACGTGAACGGCCTCGGCCTCGACCGCATCGAGGCGACCGACGACGGCGGCCTGCGCATCGGCGCGCTGGTGCGCAACACCGACCTTGCCGCCGACGCGCGGGTGCGGCGGGATTATCCCGTGCTCTCCCGCGCGCTTCTCGCCGGGGCGTCGGCCCAGTTGCGCAACAAGGCGACCACCGCGGGCAACCTGCTCCAGCGCACGCGCTGCCCCTACTTCTATGACCCCGCGCAGGCCTGCAACAAGCGCAGCCCCGGCAGCGGCTGCGCCGCGCTCGGCGGCTATTCGCGCCAGCTCGCGGTGATCGGCGTGAGCGAGGCCTGCATCGCCACCCATCCGAGCGACATGGCCGTGGCCATGCGCGCCCTCGATGCGGTGGTGGAGACGGTGCAGCCCACCGGCACCACGCGGAAGATCGCCATCGCCGACTTCCATCGCCTGCCCGGCGACACGCCGCACATCGAGACCGCGCTGGAGCCCGGCGAGCTCATCACCGCCGTCACCTTGCCGAAGCCGCTGGGCGGGCGGCAGGTCTATCGCAAGGTGCGCGACCGCGCCTCCTACGCCTTCGCCCTCGTCTCGGTGGCGGCGGTGGTTCAGGAGGATGGCACCGGGCGCATCGCCGTCGGCGGCGTGGCTCACAAGCCGTGGCGGGTGGAGGCGGCGGAGGCCGAGCTGCCGCGCGGCGCGAAGGCCGTGTCCGAGCGCCTGCTCGCGGGCGCCAGGCCCACCCACGACAATGCCTTCAAGATCACGCTCGTGGAACGCACCATCGGCGCCGTGCTGGCGGACGGGAGGACCTGAGCCATGAAGTTCGAGACCCCTGCCGCCGACAATCCCATCGACCAGCTCAAGGTCATCGGCCACCCGCTGCCGCGCATCGACGGGCCGTTCAAGACCACCGGCACCGCGCCCTATGCCTATGAGCGGCACGACGTGGCCCCCACCGCCGCCCACGGCTTCGTGGTGGGCACGACCATCGCCAAGGGGCGCGTGACCGGCATCGACACGGCGGCGGCCGAGGCTTCGCCCGGCGTGCTCGCCGTGGTGACGGCCGCCAACGCGGGGCCGCTGAAGAAGGGCAATTTCAATACTGCCCACCTCATCGCCGGGCCGGAGGTGGAGCATTATCACCAGGCCGTGGCTCTGGTGGTGGCCGAGACCTTCGAGCAGGCCCGCGCGGCCGCCGCTCTGGTGAAGGTGGACTATGCGCCGGCCGAGGGCGCCTTCGACCTCGCCAAGGCCATGGACGGCGCGGTGAAGCCCGAGAAGGGCGACGGCATGGGCGGGCCGGCCGACACAATGGTGGGCGATTTCCACGGTGCCTTCGCCGCCGCCCCCGTGCGCCTCGACGCCACCTATTCCACGCCCGATCAGGCCCACGCCATGATGGAGCCGCACGCCTCCACCGCCGCCTGGGAGGGCGACCGGCTGACGGTGTGGACCTCCAACCAGATGATCGAGTGGGGCCGGGGCGATCTCGCCAGGATGCTCGGCCTGCCCAAGGACAAGGTGCGCCTCGTCTCGCCATTCATCGGCGGCGGGTTCGGCGGCAAATTGTTCGTCCGGGCCGATGCGCTGCTGGCGGCGCTGGGCGCGCGGGCGGCGCGGCGGCCGGTGAAGGTGGCGCTGCATCGTCCCCTGATGTTCAACAACACCACGCACCGCCCCGCCACCATCCAGCGCATCCGCATCGGCGCGGGGCGGGACGGGCGCATCACCGCCATCGGCCACGAGAGCTGGTCCGGCGACCTGCCCGGCGGCGGGCTGGAGACGGCGGTGAACCAGACGCGCCTGCTCTACGCCGGCGCCCATCGCCTCACCGCCATGCGGCTCGCCACCTTGCACCTGCCCGAGGGCAACGCCATGCGCGCGCCCGGCGAGGCGCCGGGCATGATGGCGCTGGAAATCGCCATGGACGAGATGGCGGAGCGGCTCGGCCTCGACCCGGTGGAGTTCCGCATCCTCAACGACACCGAGCGCGACCCCGAAAACCCCGACCGCCCCTTCTCCCAGCGCCAGCTGGTCGCCTGCCTGCGCCTCGGTGCGGAACGGTTCGGCTGGAGCCGGCGCAACCCGAAGCCCGGACAGGTGCGCGAGGGTGACCTTCTGGTGGGTCTCGGCATGGCCGTGGGCTTCCGCAACAACCTCCTCATGAAGTCCGGCGCGCGGGTGCGGCTCGATGGCGAGGGCCGGGTGACGGTGGAAACCGCCATGACCGACATCGGCACCGGCAGCTACACCATCCTCGCCCAGACAGCAGCGGAGATGATGGGTGTGGGGCTCGACAAGGTGCGCGTTCTACTGGGCGATTCCGACCTGCCGGCCTCCTGCGGCTCGGGCGGCCAGTGGGGCGCCAACAACGCCACCTCCGGCGTCTATGCGGCCTGCATGAAGCTACGCGAGGAGGTGGCCCGCAAGCTCGGCTTCAATTCGCAGGAAGCCACGTTCTCCGACGGCGAGGTGCGCGCCGGCAACCGCTCCGTGCCGCTGGCGCAGGCGGCGGGGGCGGAGGGGCTGACGGCGGAGGACGCCATCGAATATGGCGACCTCGGAAAGCGCTACCAGCAATCCACCTTCGCCGGCCATTTCGTGGAGGTGGCGGTGGATGCCGCCACCGGCGAGGCGCGGGTGCGCCGCATGCTCGCGGTGTGCGCCGCCGGCCGCATCCTCAACCCCAAGACCGCGCGCAGCCAGGTGATCGGCGCCATGACCATGGGTGTTGGTGCTGCGCTGTTCGAGGAGCTGGCGGTGGACCGCCGCCACGGCTTCTTCGTCAATCACGACCTCGCCGGATACGAGGTGCCCGTGCATGCGGACATCCCGCACCAGGAGGTGATCTTCCTCGACGAGACAGATCCCATCTCCTCGCCCATGAAGGCGAAGGGGGTGGGCGAGCTCGGCCTGTGCGGGGTGGGCGCGGCGGTGGCCAACGCGGTCTACAACGCGACGGGGGTGCGGGTGCGCGACTATCCCATCACCCTCGACAAATACATCCACCGCCTGCCCGAGGTGGGGTGAGCGGGAAAACGCCGGCGCAGGTGTCGGGTGCGTCGCGCGCCGTCCGTCATTGAAGTGACGGGCGGCGCCGCCGCCTCTGACAGGGAGAAGAGACATGCCCGGCTCCGTCCGCCTGCACCGCATCCTCACCGCCAGCCCGGAGAAGGTCTATCGCGCCTTCATCGAGGCCGATGCGCTGGCCAAATGGCTGCCGCCCAACGGCTTCACCTGCACGGTGCATCATCTCGACGCGGTGGTGGGCGGCACATTCCGCATGTCCTTCCGCAACTTCACCACCGGGCACAGCGATGCCTTCGGCGGCGAGTTCCACGAGCTGATCCCGGGCGAACTTGTGCGCTACACCGACCGCTTCGACACGCCCGCTCTGCCCGGCGACATCCACGTGACCATCGCGCTGAAGAAGGTCGCCATGGGCACCGAGCTGGAGATCTCGCAGAGCGGCATCCCCGACGTCATTCCCGTCGAGGCCTGCTATCTCGGCTGGCAGGAGTCGCTGCGCAATCTGGCGCGGCTGGTGGAGCCCGAGATCAACCAATAGCGCGGGGCCGGCGCGGTGGCCGCTCAGGCGCCGCGCGGGCTTTGTCGTTGCTTTCGCTCATGCGCCGCGCGGGCTTCAGGTCACATCTGCGCCCAGCTCCGCAGCAGGTTGTGATAGACGTTGGTGAGCTGCAGCACGGCCGCCTCGTCGTCCGGCAGCCGGCTGCGCACGGCCATGATGGCGAGGTCGAGGTCGTAGAGCAGCGCCCGCCGGCCATCGTCCTTGATCATGGACTGGGTCCAGAAGAAGGAGCCCCAGCGGCTGCCGCGGGTGATCTCGTTGACGCTGTGCAGGCTGCTCGCCGGATAGACCACCGCATGGCCGGCGGGGAGCTTCACCGCGTGGACGCCGTAGCTGTCCTCGATGAGGAGTTCGCCGCCATCGTAGTCGGCGGGATCGGTGAGGAAGACGGTGGTGGAGACATCCGCCCGCATGCGGCGCCCGGCGCCCGGCACGGCGCGGATGGCGCCGTCCACATGGGCGCCGAACTTCATGCCCACGTCGTAGCGATTGAACATGGGCGGCAGCACATGAAGCGGCATCGCCGCCGAATTGAAGACCGGGTTGCGGCCGAGCGCGCGCAGGATGAGATCGCCCAGCTCTAGAGCCTCGGCCGACTCCACCGGAATCTGCAAATTCCGCTTGGACTTCGCCGCCTGCTCGCCAGCCGTCACGCGGCCGTCCACCCAGGGCGAGGCCTCAAGCACGCGGCGGCAATGGGCGACCTCGGCGGCGGTAAGGAGTTCAGGGATTTCGACGAGCATCGCGCATCCTGGAACGGGAGAACGGCGGCACGGTTCAGAGCCGCGCCGCCGTGGTCGTCGAGGCCTGTGAAGGGCCTCAGAAGGTGTAGCCGACGCTCAGCGTGACCGAGCGGCCGGGCGCCGGAATGGCACGATTGCCCCAGCCCGAGGAGAAGTTCAGGGCGTTGGTGAGATTGTATCCGTTCAGCGCCACCCGATACTTGTCGTGCTTGTAGGAGACAAGCGCATCGAGCGAGAAGGTCTCGGGGATGATCGACGAATTGGCGCTGTTGGTGAAGTATCCATCGGCATAAGTGATTCCGCCGCCCACCAGCAGCTGCCCGGGAATTTGACGCACCACGCCACCCTTGATGAGGTCGTAGGTGGTCCACAGGGTGAAGTTGTTGGGCGAGACGAAGGGCACCTCGTTGCCCACATAGCTCAGCGTGGGCGAGGTTAGGATCGTCGTGGCGTAATAGGCGTAGCCGGCCTGGATGGTCCAGGCGTCGGTGATGTTGCCGGTCACGCCCAGCTCGATGCCCTGCACCCGCTGGGTTTCGCCCGTCTCCACCGGGTTGCCGGTGACGGGGTCCGTGTAAAAGACGTTGCTCTTGTTCACGCGGAAGATCGCGCCGGTGAGGCCGAGCTTGCCGTCCAGCACCGAGACCTTGGCGCCGGCTTCCCACGTCTCGTTGTCCTCCGGCTGGAGGTCGTTCTGCGTCGGGCTGACCACCGTCACGTCGTTGGTGGGGAAGGCGCCCTGCGGGGTGAAGGACTTGGCGTAGGAGACGTAATAGGTCTGGGTCTTGGTGGGCTCCCAGATCAGCGAGGCCTTGGGACTCCAGAAGCGGGTGTCGGCATCGGTATAGACCCACGCCTTTTTCTTGTCTTTCGTTCCCGGGCAGACGCCGGTGGTCACGACGCACCAGTAATCGTATTCGGTGGAATAATTGTCCCAGCGGATGCCTCCAAGGATGGAGATCTGGTCGGTGAACCAGATGCGGTCGCTGGCGAAGGCGCCGAAATCCGTGGTGTTGCTGATCTTCTTGCCGTTGTTGCCGCGCGGATTTTCATACAGGAAGTAACCCGTCGTATTCGCGTAGACCGGAAACCAGATGGTCGACAGGCCCTTGGTGCCGGAGACCGACAGCGCGGTCCGGTTGTCGTCGACGAAGTAATAGTCGATGCCCGCCACCAGTTCATGCCTCAGGAAGCCGGTGTTGAACTTGGCGATCATGGTCGCCACGTTCTCGGCAGCGAAGCTCTCCTGCAGATAGCCGGGATTGCCGCCGCCGAAGGTGATGGCCGGGTTGTTGCCTGCGAAGAATTGGCCGGTGCAGCTCGCCGCGTAGGTTGCCGGGGTGGCGGGCACGGTGTTGGTCGATCCGTTGCTGCAACCCGGCACCGAGGTCGCGAAGTCGCGCGTGTAGTAGCCGACGCGGGTGTCGTTGGTGAAGGTCAGCCAGTCGTTGATCTCGTTCTTGTAGTTGGACGTGAACATGTTGGTGTCGGTACGGTCGCGGTCGGTCTCCTTGCCGTAGAAGTTGGAGCGCGGGACGCCCCATTCCGTCACCGGCTGGCCGAGGGAGCCGAACTTCTTCACGTCGTTGAAGAGGGGGGTGACGATGGGCACGCCATAATCCGGCGTGCGGTCGCCGTGCTGGTAGAGATAGTTGAGATAGAGCGTCTGGTTGGTGCCGAGGCCGAAGCCGAGCGAGCCCATGAGGCCCCAGCGGTTCGCCTCCACATGGTCGCGGTCCACCACGTCCTGGGCGTTGAACATGCCGACGATGCGGGCCGCCGTGGTGTCGTCGATCTGCTTGTTGAAGTCGAACACGCCGCGATAGAGCGGGCCGGAGCCGAACTGGCCGTCCACGTCATATTTGTCGCCGCGGTGCGCCTGCTTCAACTGCATGTTGATGGCGCCGCCCGTGGTGCCGGAGCCGAAGCTTTCCGAGCTGGGGCCCTTGAAAACCTCAACGTTTTCATATGCGAAGCTGTCGCGCACATAGACGCCGAAATCGCGCAGGCCGTTGACGAAGACGTCGCCCTTGGCCTGGAAGCCGCGGATGCGGAACTGGTCGCCGTTCATGCCGCCGCCGCCCTCGCCGATGCCGACGGTGACGCCCGGAACGTTGCGCAGCGCCTGCTCCAGCGTGGTCACGCCCTGCTGCTGCATGGTCTGCTGGGAGATGACGGTGACGGTCTGCGGCGTGTCCTGGAGGGTGCCGGGCAGGCGCGAGAGGCCGGTGGTCGCCTCCAGCGAATTGACCGGCTCGCCATCGGCATCGACCACGATGGTGGGCAGGTCCATGTCCCCGGCGTTGGGGGCGGGCGTGGTGGCCTGCTGCGCGAAGGCCTCCGCCAGCGGCACCGCCGAGAGGGTCATCGCAAGGCCGGCGCCGACCGTCGAGCGTGCCATGACGGGCCGAAGTGTGCTTAGTGCGCCCATGATCTTTCCCCGTATGGTGAGAGGCCCGGAGATGCTTCCGGCGGGCCGAGTTCGGCAATATTCGACCGCTGACGGAACGTGCGTCAGGGTGGTGTCTGCAATATTGTTCGAAGTAAAACTGTTCTAAGGTCTGTTGCGGACCCTGACGAGCAAAGCCTGGTTTGGGGCGCGTCCAACATCAGCCGTTGGACGCGCCACTTTGGAAGTCATCATTCTGTTACGGGAGGTATAAAGGCCCGCCGTTCCGCAGCGCAACAATTATGTTTTTGATCTGGTCCAAGGTGGGCGGAAAAGTGGCGAATTGTGATATTGCAATACTGAATGATACAATTCGCGACGTGATCTAAAATTGTTCAAAACAAGAACTGTTCCATTTAAGAACTGCGCGCTCATGGTTGACATCGGAAGCCGCGCCGGCGGTCTATCGCGCGTGATATACCCTTTGCGGGCCGGGCATGAGCGACGAGCGGATTTCCTACAGCGCCCTGAAGGGCATGAGCGCGGATGAGCTGCGCGCGCGGCTGTCCGCCGAGCCGGGGCGGAGCGCCGCGCTGGTGCGGGCGGCGGCGCACAATGGCATCAAGAGCGCGCAGGTGGTGTTCGGCCAGATGCTGCTCGACGGCACGGGCGTCGCGCGCGATGCCGAGGCCGCGTGCCGCTGGTTCGTCATCGCCGCCGATGCCGGCAGCCTCGACGGCGTGAACATGGTGGGCCGCTGCCACGAGAAGGGCTGGGGCGTGCCGTGCGACCTCGCCGAGGCTGAACGCCGTTACCGCGCGGCGGCGGAAGAGGGGCACGCCTGGGCGCAGTTCAACCTCGCCTCGCTGCTGGTGAACGCGGACGATTTCGCCGCCGATCCCGCCCGCGCCCTCCACTGGTTCGTGCGGGCGGCGCGGCAGGGAAATCCGAAGGCCATGGCCATGATCGGAAGGTTCCTCGAACAGGGGTGGGGCCGGCCCGCCGATCCCGTCGCCGCGCGCCGCTGGTATCGCCGCGCGGCGCTGGGCGGCGATTATCGCGGCCAGTTCGACTATGCCCGCACGCGCTACGAGGACGGCGCGGCGGAGGAGGCGCGCGTCTGGTTCGCGCGATCCATCGAGGCGGGGGTCCCGGACTTCTGCCGGCTGGCGGCGGAGGGCCTGAGCGCGTCAGGCGATCCGGCGCTTCAGGCGATCGCCGATCGCGCATCGGAGCGGGTGCGCCAGGCCGATGCGGCGCAGGCGGAGGCCGAACGGCGGGCGGCGCAGGAGATGGCGGCAGCGCGCGCCGCCGCCCGCAGCTCCCGCCCGCGGCGCGGCTTCGGGCGTTGGCTGCGCATGCGGTGAGGCCCGCCCATCTCAGTCCCGCGCCAGCGCCGTCACCGGATCGAGCCGCGAGGCGTTGCGCGCCGGCAGATAGCCGAAGCCCACCCCGATCAGGCTGGAGCACACCACGGCGGCGATGATGGAGCTTGCCGAATAGATCAGCGTGAAGTTCGAGCCCGAATAGGCGAACAGCACGCCGAACCCCAGCGCCAGCGCGATGCCGCTGACACCGCCCACGAGGCACACCAGCACCGCCTCGATGAGGAACTGGTTGAGGATGTCGCTCTGCCGCGCCCCCACCGCCATGCGCACGCCGATCTCGCCCACCCGCTCGGACACCGACACCAGCATGATGTTCATCACCCCGATGCCGCCGACGATGAGCGAGATGACCGCGATGGCGGCGATCAGCACCGTCATGGTCTCGGTGGTGGCGGTGATGGTGTTGCGGATGTCGTCGGTGTTGATGATGAAGAAGTCCTTGGTGCCGTGGCGCTGGGTGAGGAAGCGCGTCACCTGCTGCTCGGCGACATCCATGGGCGCGTCGTCGGCCACCTTCACGGTGATGGAGCGCAGCGAGTTGGAGCCCACGAAGCGCGTCTGCACCGAGGTGAAGGGCAGATAGACGGAGAGGTTCTGGCTGGAGCCGAACCCGCCCTGCTGGGGCGCCGCCACCCCCACCACGCGGGCGAACACGTCGCCGATGAGGATCACCTTGCCGAGCGGCCCGCCGGGCACGTCCTGGAACAGGGTGCGGCGGGTGTTCTCGTCGATCACCGCATCAAGCTCGCGCCCGCGCACGCTGTCGGCGTCGAACAGCCGGCCCTGCGTCAGCCGCACGCCCTTGGCGGCGAAATAGCCGTCGCCGACGCCGTTGATGAGGGCGCTGGCCTCGGTGCCGCCGTAGCGCACGGTGGTGGATTTGGAGACGGTCGGCGTCACCGCCGCCACATAATGCTGGCGGGCGAGGGCGTCGGCGTCCGCCACCACCAGCGTGGTGATGCGGCCCGAGCGTGTGTCGCCGAAGGTGCGGCCGGCGAAGATCTCCAGCGTGTTGGTGCCGAGGCTGGAGATGTTGGCGAGCACCTTCTGCCGCGAGCCCTCGCCCAGCGCCACCACGCACACCACCGAGGCGATGCCGATGATGATGCCCAGCATGGTGAGGAAGGTGCGCAGCCGGTGCGCGTTCATGGCCAGAAGCGCCATGATGAAGGCTTCATAGAGCCGGTCGCCGAAGGCGCGCCAGCGGGCGAGGCGCGAGGCCGGTGCGGCGGCGGGCTTGGGCTCGCTCACGATGCGGGTGCGGGCGGCGGCCGAGGGTCGGTCGGCGACGATCTCGCCGTCGCGGATCTCGATTACGCGCTGCGCCCGCTCGGCCACCTTCATGTCGTGGGTGACGATGATGATGGTGCGGCCTTCCGCGTTCAGCTCGTCGAGGATGCGCAGCACCTCGGCGCCGCTCTTCGAATCGAGCGCGCCGGTGGGCTCGTCGGCGAGGATCACGTCGGCGCCGTTCATCAGCGCGCGGGCGATGGAGACGCGCTGCTGCTGGCCGCCGGAGAGCTGGCCCGGCCGATGGCCGGTGCGATCCGCCATGCCGAGCCGGGCGAGGATGGCCTCCGCCCGCTCGCGCCGCGCCTCGGCATTGGCGCCGGCATAGACGGCTGGAATTTCGACGTTGCCGAGTGCGGAGAGTTCGCCCAGCAAATGGTAGCGCTGGAAGATGAAGCCGAAATGCTCGCGCCGGAGCGCCGCCAGCTCGTCCGGCTCCAGCGCCGCCGTCTCCTTGCCGCTCACCCGGTAGCTGCCGGAGGTGGGCCGGTCGAGGCAGCCGAGGATGTTCATGAGCGTGGACTTGCCGGAGCCCGAGGCGCCGACGATGGCCACCATCTCGCCGCGCGCGATGTCGAGGTCGATGCCCTTCAGCGCCGCGATGGTGCCCTCGCCGGAGGGATATTCGCGCCACACGCCCTTGAGCTGGATGAGCGGCGCCTCGCCGGTTCCGGCCACGGGCGGAGCAAGGGATATGTTCATGCCGGCGGCTCCCTCACAGCCCGCCCATGGGCGGGCGGCGGGGCGGGCCACCGGCGCCACCGCCGGCCACGGCTTCGCCCGTCACCACGCGTTCACCCTCTTGAAGGCCGGAGCGGATCTCCGCCGTCACCTTGTCGTTGAGGCCGACCTCCACACGCCGGCGCTCCACCGAACCGTCGGCATTGAGCACGCGCACCCGCCAGCCCTTGCCGGCGCGCTCCAGGGCGGTGGCGGGCACGGTGAGCACATTCTCCGCCCGGCCGAGGATGATGTGGACCTCGGGCGTCATGTAGGTCCGCAGCTGCCCCTTGGGGTTCGGCACGTCGAACACGCCGATGTAATAGATCGCCGACGAGGTGGTGGAGGACGAGGAGGACGAAGAGCTGCTGCTGGTGGTGGAGAAGCTGCTGTCGTTCTTCAGGCTCTCCGGCGCGGGCTCGATGAAGCCGAGCTTGGCGGTGTGCCGCTCGTCCGGCGCGCCGACGACCGTGAACCACAGGGGCATTCCCGGCGCCACCTTGATGATGTCCGCCTCGGAAATCTCCGCGCGCACCGTCATCACGTCCAGCTGGCCGAGGATGGCGACGGTGGGGGCCGTCTGGCTCGCGTTCAGGGTCTGGCCCTGCTGCGCCACCAGGGCGAGCACGGTGCCATCGGCCGGGGCGGTGATCTGGGTGTAGCCGAGATTGGCGCGGGCGGTGTCCACCGCCACCTGCGCGGAGATGATCTGGGCATCGAGCGCCGCGAGCTGCGCGCGGGTGACCTTCACCGCCGAATCGGCCGCCTCGTAGTCCGCCTGCGAGACGGCCTTCTGCGCCACCATGGTCTTCTGGCGGGCAAGGGTCTGCTCGTTCAGCACGAGGGTCGCCTCCTTCTCCGCCTTCTGGGCGCGGGTGTTGGCGAGGGAGGCCTCCGCCGTGCGCAAAGCGTTCTCCTGCGTGACCGAGTCGATCTGGGCGATGAGGTCGCCCTTCTTCACCGTGTCGCCCAGCTTCACCTTGATGGCGAGGATGCGGCCCGAGGCCTGCGAGCCCACCGCCACGAGGTTGGAGGGCTTCAGCGTGCCGGAAGCCAGCACCGTCTCCTCCAGATTGCCGCGGGTGACGGGTGCGCTCATCAGCCCGGCGCCGGGCACAGGGGCGGTGTAGCGGCTGTAGCCATAGGCGCCGGCGGCGATGAGGAGGATGAGGGCCAGCCAGCGCCACAGGCGGCGCCGGGGTTTCTTCTTCGTGCCCGTGGCGGCGGGCGCGCGGGTTTCGTCGAGGGGCGGCATGGCGTTCACGGTCGGGCGCTCCCGTCACTGCTCGCGGGCGGCACGATGCGGGCGAAGTGGGGGCCGGTGTTCTGGTCCACCACTTCGGGCTTCGAGGTATCGACCACCCCGTCCCAGCCGCCGCCGAGCGCCTTGTTGAGGGCGATGTAATATTTGGTGGTCGCGACCCGGCTCTGGATGAGCTGCGTCTCGGCCGAATAAAGCGAGCGCTCCGCCGTGAGCACGTCGAGGAAGCTCGTGGAGCCGTTCTCGTAGAGCGCGCGCGAGAGCCGCGCCGCCTCCCGGTAGGAGGTGGCGGCAATGGTCAGCTTGCCGGTCTTGAGGCGCTGCTGGGTCAGCGACACGGAGGCGTTCTCCACATCCTCCAGCGCCGTGAGCACGCTCGCCCGGTAGGCGATGAAGGACACGTCGCGATTGGCCTCCGCCACATCCACGAGTGCCTTCAATTGCCCGCCGGTGAAGATCGGCACGGTGAGCGTCGGCCCGAAGGCCCAGCTGATGGAAGAGGCGCGGCCGAGATTGCCGAGCTGCGAGCCGGTGGTGTCGATGTTGCCGGAGAGGCTGATGGCCGGATAGCGGTTCGCCTCCGCCTGCCCGATGAGGGCGGTGGACTGGCCGAGCTGGCGCTCCGCCGCCCGTACGTCCGGCCGGTTGGTGAGCACATCGGCCGGAATGCCGCGCGGCACCGGCAGGCGCGGGGAGGGGACGGGCTTGACCCGCGACAGCCGCAGCATGAGCGCCGCCGGCGGCTGGCCGGTGAGCACAGAGATGCGGTGGATGGCCGCCGCGAGGGACGCTTCCAGCTCCGGGATGTTGGCCTCGGTGGAGGCGACGAGGCCGGAGGCGTTGGCAAGGTCCACGGCGGAGGCGGCGCCGGCATCGAGCTTGCGCCGGGTGAGCGCCTCCGTCTCCCGCTGCGAGGCGGCGGTGCGGCGGGCCAGCGCGATCTGCGCCTGATAGCCGCGCACGTCCGCATAATAGGAGGCGACATCCCCCACCAGCGTCAGCAGCGCCGCGTCGAGGTCGTTGACCACCGCATCCACATTGTAGGCCGCCGCCTCCACCCCCCGGCGGTTGGCGCCGAACAGGTCGATCTCCCAACTGGCATCGAGGCCGGCCTGATACTGGCCGTAGCTGTTGTCCACGGTGACGTCGCCGCCGGTGGAGACCCCGCCGCCGCTGTCGCCCCGCGTGCCGGAGGCGTTGCCGGTGACCTGCGGGAACAGCGATCCCACCTGCTGGCGGTAGGAGGCGCGGGCGGCGCGCACATTGGCCTTGGCGGTCGCCACATCGAGATTGCCGGCGACCGCCTCCGCCATCAAAGCATCGAGCATGGGATCGCCCATGCGCCGCCACCATGCCTTCAGCTGGGGCGCGGCCTCCCCCGTCTTCGCCGTCGCGCCCCATTGGCTGGGGAGGGTGAGCGCCGGCGTGTCATATTCCGGCCCCACCGCGCAGGCGGAGAGGGTGAGGGCCGCGAGGACGAGGGCGAGGCTGCCCGGGGCGACCCGGAGGGGTCTCCCGGAGGAGCGTCCGGCCGCGGCGGCGGTCGCCGGGCCAGATCGGCCTTCGAAACGATGCACGCGTAACCTGCCTTCCCGCCCCGAATCCAAACCTCGATTCGAATCTGAACCCGAACGCCGGCCTGACACCCACCGGAAACCCGGTGAAACTGCGCCACTATGGGGCATCAGTCGAACGTGTCCATGCGGACCCGCCCCGCGCCGATCCACTGCTCGATCTCCACCCGCGCCGCCTCCGGCTTCAGTCCGCCCTCCGTCACCAGCACGTCCGCAAGCGCCGCCAGCACCGCCTCCGACATGGCCCTGCGGCCGCAGATGTAGACCATGGCCTGCTTCTCCACGAGCCAGTCGAACGCGGTCGCGGCCTGCTCCCTGAGCCGGTCCTGCACCCGCGCGCCGTCATCGGGATCGCGCGAGAATGCAGTGTCCATGCGGGTTAGCGTGCCGTCGGCCAGGGCCGTCTCGAAGGCATCCCGCCACAGGAAATCGCCGTCACGATGGCGGTTGCCGAAGATCAGCCACGCCGGTCCCGCCCGCCCTGAGGCCCGCCGCTCCGCGATGAAGCCCGGGAACGGGGCGATGCCCGAGCCGGCGGCGATCATCACGATGGCGCGTGCGGGATCGTCCGGCGGGTTGAATGCGGGATGCGGATCGATCTGGGCTTCCACCGTAACCCCTTGTTTTGCCTCACGTAACAGGAATCCGGAGACGCGCCCGTAGTGCCGCGCACCATCCTCGGTCCAGTCGTGCAGGCGCACGGTCAGGGCGATGCGGCGCGGGTCGATCCGGCTGGAGCTGCCCACCGAATAGGAGCGCGGCCGCTCCCCCGCACCCGCCGCGATCCGCACCAGATCCCCGGGGCGGAAGGCGAGATCCTGCGCCCCTTCCAGCCAAATCTTCCATGTTTCCTGCGTGTTGGCGGCATCCGGCGCATCCAGGCGCTGGCGCTCCGCCACCGTGAGGGCGACCGGCGCGGAGACCGGCAGCAGGCCGGCCATGTCGCAGTTCAGGGCGAGTTCGCCGCGCACCGTATCCGCCCAGGCGAGGAAGGCGGCGGAGGGATCGCCGTCGGCCTCCCGCATATGCAGTGCCTCCACCCCGCCGGCCGCCACCAGCGCTGCCCTGAGGCGCTGGCCACCGCCGCAGAAATGGGTGTAGCTGCGATCGCCGAGGGCGAGCATCGCGAAGCGCATGCCTTTGAAATCGTTCGGCTTCAGCCTTTTCAACAGGGCGCGTGCCCCGTCCGGCACCTCCCCCTCCCCGGTGGAGGAGGCGACGACGAGCAGGAGGGGAAAGCGGGCGATATCCACCGGCTTCAACGCGCCGATGGGGGCCAGCGTCGCCTTCTCGCCGCCCGCGACCAGCCCCTCGAAGAGCGCCTTGGCGAGCCGCGCCGCCGTCCCGGTCTGGCTGGCATGCGCGACGAGGATGTCCCCGCCGCCCTTCACCGGCCGCGTCCGGTTGCGCGCCTTGCGGCGCACCCAGGACCACAGGCCGGTGACCGTAAGCCCCAGAAGTGCCAGCGAAATTCCGAAGTTCAGTGCGCCCGACCAAGCGCCGCCCCACGTACCCTCATGGATCTGCTTCACAAGGCTCGGGCCGCCGACGAGGGGCGTGACGCTCTGATCCGTCACCACGAAACCGCCCCCATTCCGGCCGGCGGCATCCGGCGCGAGCTGCAGCATCACCGTGCCGCCGCGAAACCTGCGGGCTCCGGCGAGGCGGCTGATGTCGAGGTCGCGCCCGGCGATGTCGAGGGCCTGGCTGATGGTCACGGGTCGCTTGGTCCGCGGCAGCTCGGGCCGCGATCCGGTGCCGATGTGGAGGGAGAGCATTACCGCCGTCACCGGCGACGTGAGCGTGAGCGGCAGCAGGAGCCAGCCCACGGCGGTGTGCCAGCCCATCAGGCTGTTGCGGAAGCGCAGCCAGGCCAGAAACGGCCCGGCGATCATGATCCCGAGCATGAGGAAGCTCGCCACCTCCACCACGAGGCCGAGGCCGAGCAGCAGTGTCTTGTGCAGTCCCTCCGCGGTGCGGAAGATATCGATGCCGCCAGCAGGCGCGGGCGTGTGGTCGCCGGTGGCCATGTCCCACCGGCCGGCGACGGCAGGATCCTGCCCCATCACCCGCAGCGCGCGGCCGCCCTCAACCACACTGATAGCGCCGGGCTGTCCCGCCTTCTCGACGGCGCCGAGGAGCCGGCCGAGGGCCGCGACGTCCACGGAGGCGCCGGGGCGCGGTCCCTGCGCGTCATTGAGGATGGGGCGGAACGACAGCACCGCCCCCGTGAGGATGATGACGAGGAAGACCGGCGTGAGGATCAGCGCGATCCAGCGGTGGAGGAAGATCAGCGTGCGGCGCACGGTGGCAAAGGACATCTTCGCTGCTCCAGACGGAACCTAAGCGTGCTGGCTGGACGCGCGGGGCGGTCTGGCTAGGCTTCGTTGCGGATGTTGTGCCTTATCCGCGTCTGGAAAATTTGTCCCGCGGCGGTCGCTTCGTAAATGTTCGTCCCATGCGGGGCGGCTGATACAGTTGGATACAAATTCGCGGTGGCGGCGCGCCGGCCTGTCGGCTCAAGTCGCCGGCGGGCAGCGCGGCCGGCATCCGCATCCCGCTCCCAAGAGAGACCAGAAACCCCACGGCAAATGGAACGCACGCCGCACATCCTCGTCGTCGACGACCATCGCGAGATCCGCGAGCTCCTCGCCAAGTACCTGACACGCAACGGGCTCCGGGTGAGCGTCGCGTCCGGCGGCGTGGACATGCGCCAGCAGATGCGCACCGGCACGTTCGACCTTGTGGTGCTGGACATCATGATGCCGGGGGAGGACGGCCTCACCCTGTGCCGCCAGCTTCGGCAGGGGAGTGATATTCCGGTCGTCCTGCTCACCGCCGTGGCCGAAGAGACCGACCGCATCGTCGGGCTGGAACTGGGCGCGGACGATTACGTCACCAAGCCGTTCAACCCGCGCGAGCTGCTCGCCCGCATCCGCGCCATCCTGCGCCGCGCGCAGGGACCGGCCCGGGCACAGCAGGGCGAGCCCACGCTCTATCGCTTCGACCGCTGGCAGCTCGACCCCGGCCGGCGCGTGCTGCTGGACGAGACCGGCAGCGAGGCGCGCCTCGGCAGCGCCGAGTTCCGGCTGCTGCTCGCCTTCGTGACCCGGCCGTCCGTGGTGCTCTCGCGCGACCAACTGCTCGACATCACCGCCGGCCGGCCGGCCCAGGTATTCGACCGCAGCATCGACAACCTCGTGAGCCGGCTGCGCCGCCGGATCGAGCGTGATCCGCAGAACCCCGCCCTCATCAAGACGGTGTGGGGCGACGGTTATGTCTTCGCCGCGCCGGTGGAGGTGGAGGCGTGAGCGCACGGAACCGGCTGCTGCGCTTCATCTGGCCGGGCAGTCTCGCGGGGCGGCTGGTGCTGCTGCTGGTGGCGACGCTGGCGCTGGCGCAGGGGCTTCTCGTGCTGGTGCTGCAAAGCGAGCACGACGCCGTGGTCGCCGGCATCGTGCGCGGACAGGCCCTCAGCCAGACGGTGACGCTCACCCGCCTCATCGAATCCATGCCCGAGGAGCAGGCCGACCGGCTCGCCGGCGCCTTCACGACGCGGGGCACCTGCGCCTGGGTTTCCGACGATCCGCCCGATCCGCACGAAATGACGCTGACGGAAGAGGGCCTCGCCCGCCTGCTGGGGCGCCGCCTGCATGGCGTCGGCAAGGGACCGCCGGCCGTGCGCATCCGCACCGATGGCCTCTGGGATCGCCGCTGCCCCGAGCGCAGCAGCGAGGATTTCCCCTGGCTGCGCCGCGGCACGGGTGGGCCTGTCCAGCCGCTGCGGCCGGGACTGGGCGTGGTGGCGCTCAGCGTGCCGCTCTCCGGTCAGCGCTGGTTGCACATGGATGCGGTGGTCGGCCTGCCAGGGATCTGGAGCCGGCCCATCGTGCTCTCCTTCCTGATCTCGGCGCTGGCCGTCTCGCTGGTGACGGTGGCCTGCGTGCGGTTGCAGACCCGCTCCCTGCGCTCGTTGGCCGATGCCTCCGAGCGCTTCGGCCGGGGCGAGACCGTTCCGCCTCTCGATGTGCACGGGCCGACCGAGGTGGCTGCGGCGACCCGCGCCTTCAACACCATGCAGCAGCGCCTGAGCCAGTTCATGCGCGACCGGATGCGCCTGCTTGCCTCGATCAGCCACGATTTGCGCACGCCGCTCACGACGCTGCGCCTCAAGGCCGAGTTCGTGGACGACGCGGAGGTGCGCAACGACATCATCGCCACCATCGACGAACTGGTCGCCATCTGCGAGGCGACGCTCGCCTTCACCCGTGCGGAGGCGACGAGCGAGGAAACCCGCACGGTGGACATCGCGGAGCTGTGCGCCGAAGTGGTGGACGAATTTGCCGGCGTCGGCGCCGATGCCGAGATGGCGGAGCATGCCGCCGGCGTGCTTTCGGCGCCCATCCTCCTGCCGTGCCGCCCGGTCGCGCTGCGGCGGGCGCTCCGCAACCTCGTGGACAATGCGGTGCGCTATGGCGGAAAAGCTGTGGTGTCCGTTCAGGCGCCGGTCGCCGGCACGGTCGCGATCCGGGTCGAGGACGATGGGCCCGGCCTTCCGGAAGATCGCTTCGAGGAGGCGTTCCAGCCCTTCGTGCGGCTGGAGCCCTCGCGCAGCACGGAGACCGGCGGCATTGGCCTCGGCCTCGCCATCGCCCGCAGCATCGTCAAGGCCCACGGCGGCGAGCTGACCCTCGCCAACCGCCCCGGCGGCGGCCTGTGTGCGAAGATCGTGCTGCCGACAGTCGGCTCCGGATCAGGAGCGGCCTGAGGCCGGGAGCTGCACAGCTTCAAGCGAGAGGGTGACAAGCAGGCCTGTGTGGTCGGAAAGGCGCCGCCCGTCATCGGTCTGGTTGGGCAGAACAGTGACCGAGATCGGTGCGAGGTCGCGGCCGTGCGCCACGTGGTCGATGGCGGCGGTGGGAAAACCGGCAATCGCGCCTGCCGTGGCAATCGCGAAACGCGGTCTCATGATGGCCTCCAGCCGCTCGAACACCGCAATCGGCGCGTGGCGGCGCGGAATGGTCTGGTTGAAGTCGCCGAGCAGGATGGTGCGGGCAGGGGCGTCCGCTCGGTCGAGGATGTGGCTGAGGCCGTCGAGGTAGCGGGTGTGCTCCTGCCAGGGGCGGCTATCGCGTCGCCCGGTGCTGACATGGGCGGCGCTCCAGGGAATGCAGACGCCAATCACGTCGAGCGGTCCATACGGCGTTGCAAGGCGGCCACGCACGAAGCGCCCCTTGGGCAGGGCGGCATCGCCGAAATTGTCGATCGCCTGCCAGGGCCAGCGGCTCCAGAGGAGAACCTTTCTGCGGTCTTCCCGGATGGGGTACCCGAAGTCCGCATCCGACACGATGCGTCCCGTCTCGTCGAGCAGGTCGAGATTGCTTTCGGTGAGGCAGATCAGGTCCGGGTCATGGGCGGCGATAATGGAGCGGATCGCCGCGCCGCGATCCGTGCGGGCGCGTTGCCACTGGACGTTCCAGAGAAGGATCCTGATCGAACTCATTGCCGCCGCCGCGGGCCGGGCATCGGCCCCGGCCGGGTGTTAGCCCGCGTCCACAGTGGCGGCAATGCCTCAGTCGTCCTCCATCTCCATCCGATAGAGGCCGGCGTCGGGCGTCGCGAGTGGGGCGGAGAGGGTGGCCTTGAGGGCGGTCGAGAAGAACAGGGGCGGCGCCATGGTGCGCGCCAGGTCGACCACCTTCTCCTTCAGCTCGGCCACCTTCGCCGGGTTCTGCGTGGAGAGGTCCGTCTTCTCCTCCGGGTCGGCGTCGAGGTCGAACAGCTCCACCTTCGGCGGCAGCAGCACGTGCCAGACGAGTTTCCACTTGCCCTGGCGCACGCCGCCGGTCGTCGGCTCCACATTGTAGATCAGCTCGTCGCGACCGGGGGCGCCGGCCGTCAGGGCGGCCCAGGCGTCCTTGCCGTCGAGGGGCTTGGCCTGCTTGAGGTCCGCGCCCGCGAGCTTGGCGAAGGTGGGCAGCATGTCCACGACATGCATCACGCCATCCGCCTGCCCCGGCTTGATGCGGCCCGGCCAGTTGGCCAGCGCCACGACGCGGGTGCCGCCCTCGTAGAGCGAGCCCTTGCCGTCGCGATAGGGGGCGTTGTTGGGGGGCGGATCGCCGGCCAGCGCCCCTTCGCCCACGAACATCTTGTTGCGGGTGCCGCCATTGTCCGAATGGAAGACGATGAGCGTGTTCTCGCGCATGCCGCGGGCCTCAAGCGCCGCCACCACCTTGCCGATCTGGTCATCCATGGCGGTGACCATCGCCGCATAGGCCCGCCGGGAGGGGTCGGCGATGTGCGCGTACATGTCGAGATAGGCCTGCGGCGCCTGGTAAGGCGTGTGCGGCGCGGTGAAGGCCAGATAGAGGAAGAGCGGGGCCTTGGGGTCGTGGGCGCTCAGCTGCCGCACGGCCTCGGCACCGAACAGGTCGGTGTCGTAGCCCTCTTCCTTCACCAGCGTGTTGTCGCGATACCAGTCGGTGACGCCGTGCGCCTCGTGCTTGAAATGGTCGATCTCGCCCACCAGCGGACCGTAGAAGCTGTCAAAGCCGCGCTGGCGGGGCCAGTATTTGCGATCCGCATGGCCGAGGTGCCACTTGCCGACCAGGGAGGTGCGGTAGCCCACGTCCTTCAGCGCCTGCGGCAGCAGGAATTCGTCGGTGGCAAGGCCGTAGGTGCCGCCGGAGGGGATCACGCCCACCTGCAGGCCGTAGCGCATGGGATAGCGTCCGGTCATCAGCGCCGCGCGGGTCGGCGTGCACAAGGGCTGGGTGTAGAATTGCGAGAGCTTCGCGCCGCCGGCGGCGAGGCGGTCGAGGTTCGGTGTCCTGATGTCCGAGCCGTGAAAGCCCACGTCGGCGAAGCCCAGGTCGTCGGCGAGGATGTAGAGGATGTGCGGACGCGGCACGCCCTGCGCCCGCGCGCCCGGTGCGAGCAGGGACAGGCCGGCGACGGCGGCGAGGAAGCCGGCGCTGCCGGCGAGCACGTCGCGCCGGCTCGGGGCGGACGCATCGATCCTCTCATCACGCTCGGTCACTTGAAACCTCTCAGCTGGTGAAGCGCCGCACACAGCGGAAGCCGATGTGAACGGAGCCGGTATCGAGGGATTGGGGCTGGCGCGCGGCGGGCCGATAGCGTCGGCAATAGCTGGGCGCACAGAGGTGTGAGCCGCCCTTGAGCACTTTTCGGGGCAAAGCGAGACCGGGGTTGGCCCATTCAAGGCTGTCTTCGATCGTCCCGCCACGCGGGTTGCGCGGCAGGCAGCAGGCCTTGGCCGCCGGCGCGGGATGGCGCGGGCGATACCAGTCGTCGGTCCACTCCCAGACATTGCCGATCATGTCGAGGAGGCCGAAGCCGTTGGCCGGGAAGGCGGTGACGGGCGATGTGCCGACGAAGCCGTCCTCGGCGAGGTTCTCCATCGGGAAGCGCCCCTGCCAGGTGTTGGCGCGATGGATGCCGCCCGGCGCCAGTTCGTCGCCGCCCCAGGCGAAGGCCGCGCCGTCAAGGTCGCCGCGCGCCGCGAACTCCCATTCCGCCTCCGTAGGCAGCGCCTTGCCGGCCCATGCCGCATAGGCCGCCGCGTCCGCGTGGCAGACGTGGACGACGGGGTGGTCCTCGATACCGGAAAGATCGCTGCCGTGGCCCTGCGGGTGGCGCCAGGATGCGCCGGGCACGAACTGCCACCAGCGGGTCCAATCGTCGGGATCGCCTGCACCGGCGGGCATGCGGAAGACCAGAGAGCCGGGCACCAGCAGGGCGGGGTCGGCACCGGGATAGTCTTCGGGATGGGGCGCCTGCTCGGCCACCGTGACATAGCCGCTGGCCGCGACGAAGCGGGCGAAGGCCTCATTGGTCACGGGGGTGCGGTCCATGAGGAAGGCGTCCACATGCACCTGATGGACCGGCGCCTCTTCGGGATAGTGATCGTCCGAGCCCATGCGGAACAGCCCGCCGGCGATCCGGATCATGTCCGGATCGCCGGCCGCGGCTGGTGCGTGCTCGACGGAGCCAGTCCCCTGATGTGCGACGGTGCAGTCGTTCTGCCCGTGCATGACCTCTCCGCCTGCGCCCGTTCCGCTCTCGGCCTGCGCCCGTTCATGTCCCCCGCATGCCACGGTCTTAGCCGGCTCTTGCTCTAGCGGCTGGGGCGGTGGGTCCTCAATTGCCATTTCGCGCCATCGCGCCTCACCGCTCCAGCCCTGCGGCGGACCGGAAGGCGAGCGGCGTGCGCCCCTCCCAGCGCCGGAAGGCCCGAACGAAATGCGCCGGATGGCCATAGCCCAAGGCGCGCGACACCGAGGCCACCGGCACCGACGATCCGCCCAGATGCAGCCTCGCCTGCGCGTGCCGCCAGCTGTCCAGCTGCACTTCGTAGGAGGTGCCCAGCCGGGCGAGCCGCCGCTGCAGGGTGCGTGGGGAGAGCCCGAGGCTTCGGGCCGTATCCACCAGCGAGAGGGTGCCGGACAGCGCGGCGCTGTCGAACAGGGCATCGACCATGGCGATCAGGGCATCGTCGTCGAGAGCCACGGGCGCGGGCGGCAAGCTCGCGGCGGCGCCTTGGGGGGCCGGGGCATACAGCAGGTTCGGCTGGTCGAGCCATCGGGCATCGAACATGATCTCGATGCCCTCGCCCGCGCCGAAGCTGACGCCGGCATTGAGCCGATCCTCGTAGAGCGTCGCCGGCGCCTTCGCCCGGTGGGCGAAACGCATGTTGACCGGCGCCGCATCACCACCCGTGATGGCGCGCAGTGCTTCCAGGGTGAACGCGCCGATGCCCTCGTTCAGCACCTGCGCATGATCGGGGTCGCTGTCCACCAGCCGATGGCGCCAGCGGGCGACGCCGTCCCGCTCCTCGATGGCGACCGAGACGCCACCTTGCAGGTCCGGCATCTGGTGATGCAGGGCGTCAAAGCACTCACGCAGCGTTCGGCCGGCAAACAGCGCGCGGCCAGCGAGGCCGAGGCGCATGGGATCGGCGGCGGCCGCGAGGTCGAGCCCGATGGCAGCGTCCCCGCTGCGCCGGGCGAGATGGAACAGCAGCGTCGAGACCTGGCCGCGGGCCACGACGCGATCCCCGCCGAGGAGCTGTTCGGCTGGAGCTGCATCCGGGAGACCGGCTCGCCCCAGCAGAGGCGCCAGCGGCACCCCGTGGTCATCGGCGATGGCGGGCAGCATGTGGACGAGCGAGAGCCGGATCGGATGACGGTCCCACATCAGGTTCTCGCTCCGGTGCGGGCGCATGACGCGCGCGCAGATGGTCCGGCGGTCGAAACGGTCTCCCGCCACCGCCGGCCCCCCGGCCCGCACGGCTATGAAGGCCATGCGGTGCCCGGCGGTCAAGGTCCTCCTGCGGCCTCCGATATCCTGATCAGTAGCAGGGCGGGTAGGGATAATAGCCGCAACGCGGAGCGGCGGCCGCTGCCGCAGCACCCGCGGTAATGGCCGCACCCGCCGCAAAACCCGCCGCCGCCGCGCCCGCCGGATAGACCGGGGCGGCAACCGGGTACGGATGGGCATACCAGGCGCCGTGATAGACCGGCGCGTGGTAATAAGCTCCGCCATGGTAGCCATAACCGCCCACATGGGCGACGCCGCCGCCATAGGAGCCACGCACGGCCCAGGCATCGATGAAGAGCGCCACCGGGCCGCCGGGCGTGAGGCTGCCCTCAAGCACCTTCACGTCGAAGGTGAGCGTCGTTCCCTCGAGCTTGGGCGCCTTGAGCACCACGACGGCATCGGAGACCTCGCCGGGTCTGCCGCCGAGCACGGACACGGTGGCGTTGGGCGGATCGACGGCGAAGCTGTCCTTGCCTTCGTCCCACTGCATCAGGAACTGCACCAGTGTCTCATGCCCCGCTGCGCGCACGGGCCTGTCGGCGAAGACGATGGTGTTGGCGGCAACCCCGGTGAGTGTGAGCTTGCCGCCGTCCAGCTTGGCGCCGGCGGCATTTATGACGGCAAGCGAGGGGATCGGCCGGTCGGCATGGGGCGTGCCGATGACCTTCTGGAGCGGGACGTGCTGCGCCGGCGCGGCCGGCTTGGCCGCCTCCTGTGCGACAGCGGCCGAGCCGGCCATCACGAGCGCGGCGGCGAGAGCGAGGGCGTGACGTGCCCGGACCGTTAAACGCTGCATGGACCGCATATCTCCTGTTGATTGTGATGTGGAGCCGCTATGCCCGCGCCTCGTGCGGGCAAGCTGTCGTGGGGGCGCGCCGCACGCGCGCGGCCCTCGCGCACGGCAGGGCTGAGCCTGCACCAGGGATGCCATGAGTCGCCGGCTCTGGCAGCCGGCGTCTTTGCCCCACGCGCCACGGTGCTGCGCGGTGGGCTGGCGTGCAGCTAGAACCCGCCGAACCATGCACCGAAATAGCCGGCATAGAGCTTGGGTGCTTCCAGATTCATGCAATGGCCGATGCCGGGCACGGCCACGAAGCGGCAATCGGGCATCACCGTGGCCATCTCCGTCATGTCCGCCTCCTGGATCACGCCGTCGCGCATGCCCCAGACCACGAGGTGAGGATGGCGGATGGAACCCATCTTCCCCTTCAGCTCGCCGCTCCTCGCCTCCTTGGTGAGCGTGTCGGGCGTGCCGAACCAGATGCCGTCAGATACCGCCCAGACCTGATCTACGATCCGGTCGAACAGGCCGGCCCGCGCGCCGGCGTCGGCAATGAAGCGGGCGGGTCCGTTCGCCAGCGTCTCGTCCACGAACAGGCTCGGCGCCGTCATGGCCATGACCTGTCGGGTGACGTCGTAGCTCTCCTTCATCTGGCCGAAGAAGGCCGACTGCTCGGGCTTGAAGTCGATGCCCTGAGGGCCGACCGGCGACAAAGAGAAGACCCGGCCAAAGCGGTCCGGCTGCTTCAGGATCATCCGCGTGGAGATGATGCCGCCGGTGGAGTGGGTGGCAAGGTGGCAGAAGGAGATGTCGAGCGCATCCAGCGCCGCGATCATGTCATCGGCATGCTGGGCGATGGAATAGTTGGAGAAATCGGCGGCAGGCGCGGGCTTGTCGCTGTCGCCGCAGCCACGCCAGTCCACCGCCACGGTGCGCACGCCGCGCGGGAAATGCGGGGCCGCCAGCTCGATCCACTCCTTGCTGGCGAGATTGCCGTGGATGAAGAGGACAATCGTGTCCCCCGAGCCCCATTCCCGGTAGGCGAGGCGAAGGCCGTTCGCGTCAAGCGTCTGCATGAGCCCTCCGTCAGATGCGTGCCGAGGGCGGTTCGCGCGCCCGGGATGGCGCGCAAACCGAATACCGCTCGTCTACTTGTTCAGCCCGGTCGGCGCAGCTGCCTTGGCCGGGGCGGCCTCTGCGGCGGCGGGCGCACCGTGGATGAGGCGGTCGATGCTGGCCGGCGCGCCGGTGGGGACGCGTCCGGTCTCGACGAAGTCCACCACATCCTCGGCGAAGGCGACCGGCTCGTCCGTGTGGATGAAATGGGCGGTGCCGGGATAGATCTTCACCTGCACGTCGCGCCCCGCCGTGTTCATGCGGCGCATGAAGGGCAGGACGAGCTGTCGCGAGAGGTCGGTGAGCCCGTTGAAGGCGGTGCCGGGGATGAAGGGCTCCTTGTCGCCGAAGGCGAGGAAGATCGGCACCTTGATCTCGGTGAGCCGCTTGTAGAGGCTCTGCGGATCCTTCTCCTGCAACTCCGCCACCATGGCGTAGATATCGAAGGTGAACACATCCACCCACTGCTGCAGTTCGCGCGGATCGCCCTTGATCATGCCGATGCGCTGGGCGGTGTGGAGGCGGGCATATTCGCTGTCGCGCAGGAAGTAGCCGTTGCGCTGGGGCGTGACCGCCCCGGTCACGGGATCGCGGCTGCGGAAGTGGTAGAAATCGTCGATCTGCTGGGCGGTGAGGTTCTTCTCCCGCTCGCGCAGGCCGGTCTGGTCCCACGCCTTCTTCCAGGCGTCGAAATCATGGGCGAAGGCCGGATCGAACAGATCAAGCTTCTTGCCCGGCGCGACCGTCACCTCTCGGGGATATTCCTCAAGCCCGGCCGGGGCTTCGAGGATCAGCTTCGTGACGGCATCCGGCCAGGTGAGGGCATAGCCGAGGACGATCTGCCCGCCCATGGAATGGCCGAGATAGGCGGCCTTGGGAACCTTCAGCTGGTTCACCACCACCGCGTGCAGCACGTCGCGCATGTCCTGCAGGGTGCGGGCGGGGCTCTTGTCCAGGTTGCCGGGGCCGGACATGCCGTAATGGGGCATGTCCACGGCGATCACGCGCAACCCGCGCTCCAGCGCGATGCGCATGATGTTGCCGTAGTGGCCGCCAAACGCGCCCTTGCCGTGGACGATGACCAGTACGTCGGGATTGGCCGCCGTGCCGGCATATTCGTCCATGTAGCCGATGTCCCACTCGACGCCGCGGCCGTCCTTCGCCTTGGTCTTCTTCACCGGGAAGGGATAGGTGACGAACGTATTCCAGAAGGACTTGTCGGGCGTGATGTCGGACGCGACCGAGGGGGTGCGGTAGGTCTTGGCCGCCATCTCGCGATTACGGGTGAGGCGCGACACGTCGCCGAGGAAGCTGGCGACAGTCGGATCGAACTGGCGGTTCTTCAGGATGGGGAAGACGCCGTAATGGGCGACCGGGCTCTTCTCATGCACGAAGTCCGCGCCGGGCACCTTTTCCACCGTGCGCTTGGCGCGGTCGAAGGTGAGCCACTGGTCGTTCTCGATATGCATGACGAGGGTGCGCGCCTTGATGCGCTTCAGCTCGGCATTGATGTTGTAGGTCTCGCCGGCGCGGTTGCGCCACAGCAGGTCGACCGCATCGAACAGCAGCGATCGGGCGGCGATGGCGGCGCCCGCCTGCGGATTGGGCGGGTTCCAGTAGAAGACATCCCGCTGCACCGTCGACCAGTCCTGTTGTGAGCGGTGCTGGAAGTCGAACCCGGTGAGGTTGAGGATCGACCAGCCGAAGGCGACGCCCTGGTTGGGATGCTTGTCCTTGGGCAGGTTGTAGTAATTGCCGCCGGTGGCGCGCCACTGCGGATCGCTCTCGATGGCCGCCGACATGAGCTGGAAGGTCCAGTTGCCCACCGGATCCTCGCCGTCCGACTGGCTGGTGCCGCCGATGGGCATGAGGCCGTCCATGAAGTCCGGGTGCATCACGCCCCAGACATAGGTCTGGGTGGCGCCCATGGAGACGCCGGTGACGAGGGAGGCACGGGCGACCTTCAGATGGTCGCGCAGCATCCGGTAGTTCGCCTGAACCATGTCCTGGTAACTGTATTGCGGAAACTTCTGCCCCAGCCCTTCGGAGGGCTTGCTGGTGCCCCAGAGGCCAAGGGCATCCACCAGCACCACATAATATTGATCCGTATCGATGGGCTTGCCCGGCCCGATCACCGAGCCGCCGGAAAGCGCCGTGCCCTCCACCCATTGGGCGTACATGTCGGTGGCGTCGCCGGAATAGAAGGAGTTGATCACCACCGCGTTGGTGATCTCGCCCGCGGCGTTGCGCTTCGGCGTGCCGAGCGCGATGTAGGCGGTCTTCGCCGGGCCGGCGCCGAGGGATTCCAGCGTCGTGCCGCCTTCCCCGCCGTTCGCCCATTTGTCCGGGCTCGACAGATCATAGCGGCCGCCGATGCGGAAGTTGGCAACCTCGTAGAATTTCTTGAGCTGGCAAAGCCTCTGCTGGGAGCAGGCGCCGGTGAGAGGCTGTTGCGACGCGGCGGGCGTCTGGGCGTAGGCGGCAGGGGTGGTCGCGGACAGGGCCGTCGCGGCGAGCGCGAGGCCCAAGGCTATGGCATACCTCATGTTTCCTCCTGCGGCCGGTCTCTGTCATCGCCGCCGTCTGGAGGAGAGAACAGCACGCCCCCGCGCCCAAGGGAAGCATGGCTGTTGAAACGAGGCGCGCAACCTGTGGGCGGCGCGGACCCTTAGCCGCCGTAGCGTCGCGCGGCCTCAATGGCGAGGCCGGTGCCGACCGAGCCGAAGGTGTCGCCCTCGATCACCCGGGCCTGCGGGACGCACGCGCAGATGGCCGCGCGCACATGGGCGAGGCGCGTCGAGCCGCCGGTGAGGAACAGGGCGTCAATGGCGTCCGCCGCGAGCCCCGCAGCCGAGAGGCAGGACGCGATGCGCCCGGCGATGCGCTCGGCGAGGAGCCCGGTGTGGGCGATGAGATCGTCGTGGGAGATGCCGACGGAAAGCCCCGCCTCCAGCACCGCGAGATCAAGCTCCGTGGCGCCATCTTCGGCGACGCGGATCTTCGCCGCCTCCACATCGAGTGCGAGGCCGTGGCCGCGCTCTTCCTCCACCGCCCGGGCGAGGCGGGAAACGAGTTCCGGCTTCGCCGCTGCGCGCTCCAGCTCGCGGATGGAGCGCGCGGTGCGCCCGTCATAGAGCCGGTTGATGGCCGACCAGGTGGCGAGGTCGTGGTAGAGCGCCGCCGGCATGGCGAGGCCCTGGCGCTTCAGCGGGCTGCCGTGGCCGAGGAGGGGCATGACCACGGCGAGCGAAAGCTGCCGGTCGAAATCGGTCCCGCCGATGCGCACGCCCTCGTTGGCGAGGATGTCGGAGGCACGGTCGGCGCGGTTCTGGTGACCGCGATCGATGCGCACGATGGAGAAGTCCGAGGTGCCGCCGCCGATGTCCGCGATCAGCGCCAATTCCTCGCCCGCCACCTGCCGCTCGTAATCGAGGCTGGCGGCGATGGGCTCGAACTGGAACGAGAGATCAGTGAAGCCGATGTCGCGGGCGATCGCGCCCAGCGTCTCCTCGGCGCGCTTGTCGCCCTCCGCATCGCCATCGACGAAATGCACCGGCCGGCCGAGGACGACCGCGCTCAGCGCTCCGTCCGCCTCGGCCTCGCCGCGCGCCTTCACCTCGGCAAGGAATTCGCCGATGACGCTTTTGAAGCCGAGCCGGCGGCGGCCGACCGGCGTCGTCTCCTCGATGAGGGAGGTGCCGAGCACCGATTTCAGGGCCCGCATCAGGCGGCCCTGCTCGCCGCCCACATAGGCGGCCATGGCGGCGCGGCCCACCAGCGGCGCGCCGCTCCAGGGGAAGAAGATGGCGCTCGGCAGGGTGTCGGATGCGCCCTCCAGCCGCGCGAGGCGCGGGCCGTTGGGACCGTTCAGTCCGAGGGTCGTGTTGGAGGTGCCGAAATCGAGGCCGCAGGCGTTCATCGGGCCTCCTTGCCGTATGCGGGTGCGGAAGGCCGGGCTAGCTAGACCAAGTCTCGCTGCAGCGCAAGAGACGGAGCGATGGAAAGCGGCGGATGGCGCCCGGGCGCCACGCTGTCACCCGGGCGGTCGCGCGGCTCAGAAATGGTAGCCGATGCTCATGAACGGCCCGTGCATGGTGGTGTTGTAGCGGAAGTCGCGGGTGGGCGAGGTGATGGACTGGTAGTCGGTGTACAGCGCCCGGTACCCCAGCGCCGTCGACCATGTGTCATTCCAGTTGTACCCGACGGCGATGAGTCCCTGCGAGGAGAGCTTGGAGCTTGCCGGCAGGCCGAAGCCGCCAACGTCTGCGAGGGCGTTCACGAACCACTGCTTGTTCAGCTTCCATTGGAGGGCGAGGCCGAAGGTCGGGTCCAGCCAGTCCTTGCTGTCGGCTTCCGAGACGGCGAACGGCACGAAAAGCGAGGTGATGGAGGTGTTGGCCGACAGGCGCTGGTAGCGGAAGCCGGCCGTGGCGGAAAGGTCGAAATCGGCATCGCCGACGGGCAGCCGGTAGCCGGCGGCTCCGGACAGGATGAACAGGCGCTGGTTGAAGTCCACCACCGGCGCGCCGGCGGTCGACAGGGTCTTGCTGCTGCCGAGCTGCGACCAGAACACATCCGCGAAAAGGGTCCAATTGTCCTTCTTCGCGAGGAAATTGCCCATGATGGCGCCCTGGAAATTCTCCATCACGTCGCCGAAGGTGATGTTGACCGGGATGCGCGGCAGATTCCGGATGCCGACGTCGCCATCGATGCCGGTGGCCCAGAGGTAAAAGGTCGCCTGATATTGCCAGCCCGACTCCGCCTGAGGCTGCGGCGCCGGTGCGGCCGCGGCCCCCAGATCCGCAGCGCGGGCGGCCCGGTCCGGCGCCATGGCCAGCACCGCGCCGGCGACCAGCAGGGCGATCGCCGTCCGCAGCCCCATGGCCCGACGCCCCTCCGCGCGGCGACGGCCCGTGCCGGACAGGCCATTCCCAGTCGCGCCACCCACGACCTCGGCTTCCAGTTGATACCCCCGGACCATCATTCCCCCGTGTCGAGCTTATGCCGTTGGCAGCGTTTGCGGCAGGCCCCCACCCGCCATTCGTCGCATCCTAGCGCAGCCGCGCGTCCTTAACTGCCCCGCCCGCGCTGATGGCGCCGAAGTGTGGCTCCAACGCCACGGCGGGACGACTCGCGCCGGAGCCGACCAAGAGGGCAGCGGCCTCTCGCGTGCGTCGTTATAATCATTGACGTTTGGTCACCTCGTTCCAATTCGCGTGGGTTTGAACCCGCGCCCGGACGGCAGGCCGGATTTGATCTTGAACGCCACGATGAAAGCGTGTGAACACTCTGGTCACGGATCAGCTTGAGCGGAGACCGCCCCACCGGTGCCGGGCGCGCAAGGGTGGAGCCTATTCGGCGCAAAGAGAGCGAGAGAAGTTCGTTCGTGACCACCACTCTGCCCCTGGTGCGCGCTGGCGCCATCGCACCGATCATGGTCTGGCTGCGCGATGGCGGACATCCGCTCGACCCGATGCTCCGTGCTGCCGGATTGCCGTCCGGCCTGATCGAGGATCGTGAACGTCCGATCCCCCTCATGGCGGGAATCCGCTTGCTGATGGATGTTGTCCGGCGCGAGGGCCACGACGTGCCCGGCCGCATGGTCGCCCATGCCGGGATCGAGGAACTGGGTCTGCTGGGCCAGTTGGTCATGTCCTCCCGCACCCCGCGCGAGGCCTTCACCAAGGTGGAGCGCGCCTATCAGCACCACGGCTCGCACGAGCTGTTCACTCTGACGCCCCATCCCGGCGGCGGCGCGGTGCGCCATGCCTTCCGTGTGCCGGTCGACCCCGAGCATTTGTGCTATGTGCAGCAATATGTGGCGGCGCTGATCCGCACCGTGGTCCTGCGGACCGGCCATGCGGGCCCATCTGTCGAACGGGTCGAGCTGACCCCTCATCCGCATCACGGCGTGGACGGCATGAGCGCCCAGTTCGGATGCGAGACAATGCCGGCGGCCAACCGGACGGTGACCATGCTTTTCTCCGACGCGGTGCTCGACCGGCCCTATATGAATGGCCGCCAGCTTGCCGACACGGTCGTCCCTCCGGGTTCGGCCGTGATCCGCGGTGACGGCACACTGGCCGGCTCCATCACCACTATCCTGCCGGCCTTGATGGAGGCCGGCGCGGAGCCCGACCTCGCCAACATCGCCGACCTCGCGTTCATGAGCCGCCGCACGCTGCAGCGGCGGCTGGCGGCCGAAGGCACGAGCCTGTCCGGATTGATCGACAAGGTGCGGGCCGAGCAGGCCATCGCCCGCCTCACGGCTGACGGCAGCGCCATCCGGGTCGTGGCTGCCGAGGTCGGCTATGGCTCCAACGCCAGTTTCAGCCGCGCCATCCGCCGCTGGACCAAGACGTCCCCGAGCCGCCTGCGGCGTAGTGCACCGGGTGGCCGGTTGGCCGGCGGCGAAGAGGCGGAATAGCCGCCTCGCGCCATCATTTTGCTAGGCGACACTGACGGCGCGGGTGGTCGGCTCTTCGGCCTCGGCATCGCCGTCGACCGCATCGATGCCGACCGACATGCCCTTGAATTCGGCATCGCCATAGATCGTCGCGAAAGCCGCGTCCGACGCGTCGCGACCGACACCGATGCGAACCAGACCCTGGAGCGCGGCCTGCCGCGTTGCATCGAAAAGATACCACTGCCCTCCGAGATAGGCCTCGAACACCGCATGGAAATCCGGCGGATCGAGCTGCCACGCATAGCCGCTGGCGAAGCGGGCGGGAATGTTGAGCGCGCGGCAGAAAGCGATCCCGAGGTGCGCGAAGTCGCGGCATACGCCGGCCCGCAGGACCATGGTGTCATAGGCCGAGGTCTGGGAATCGCTCGATCCGCGCACGTAGTCGACGTGGTCGTGAATCCAGTTGCAGATGGCGGTCACGCGAGAGTGGCCGGGCTCGATTTCGCCAAACTCGCGACGGGCGAAGCGGCCGAGCAGGTCCGACTGGCAGAAGCGGCTCGGATACAGATAAGGCATGATGTCCAGCGGCAGATCGCCCACCGGCAGTTCCTGAATGCTCTCCGGCGCCTCGTCGATCATGTCGACCTCGACGACCGCGTGGTAGCTGACATGAAACGGCCCGGGCTCGGCATTCACGCGGATGAACCGGCTTCCGCCCTCATCGTCCGCGAAGCGTTCGATGGGGAAGGCGGGATTGAGGGTGAGGCTTTCGACGATGATGCGCTGGCGATGCAGCGCGGCCGCCTCGACGTTCAGAATGAAAACGGCGGGAGACTTCACGTCGTACTGGAGGCTTGATCGCACGGCAAAGCGCATTTTCCGTCCCCATCGGTGGGCCTGGAGGCGGTGAGGAGACTCCGCGCAACGCGTATTGTTCCGCTTCCGATGCGAATTGCCTTCGGCTACCTCCAATCGGGTTGTCGCGTTGGAATCGATCCGGCAAACCTTCGTTGTGTTATGCCCCAGCTCCCGGCTGTCCAGTTTTGAGCAGACTAGCCCGCGCTGCGCGCCTTGATGATGCTCTAACCCTCCGGCCGAAGCTTTTACCCGCTACTCAGCGCAGAGCCAGGTTCAGCCAGCCGGCTGTCGCGCAGTTCCCCCGAGCGGGCGAGAACGGGATAGGCGGCCGCGGCCACCACATGAGAGTTCACCAGCTTCAGGTCGCGCACGATGTCGGCACTGAGACCACTCGCTTCGGCGTGGGCGGCAAGACCATGACGCAGCCGGTCGAAATGCAGACGTGCCGCTGCGGTCTCGCTTTCCCGAAAGGCGGCCTTCTCCATGGCGAGCAGGCGCGCCGCGCGGGGATCGGCGGTCATGAAGAGTGAGGCGGCGAGGCGCACGTTCGTCTTCAGCCGTTGGATGAGGGCGGCAATCTCCCCTTCCTCCGCCGTCGAAAAGGAGATGCCGCGCTTGAGACGCTTGCCCGCCTCGGCCATCAGCCGCCCGCACACCACGTCGGCCGCCTGCTCCAGATTGGCGGAAAAGGTCAGGATCTCCTCCACGCGCCGCCTGTCGGCGGACGACAGATCGTCTGGATCGATGGAGGCCAGATAGGAGCGGATTTCCCGGTTGAGTCGATCGAGAACGTCGTCCCCCTGCCGCGTCTCGGCGATATGCCGCCGCTCTCCGCTCAGAAGGGCGCGGGCCGCGGTGTCGAGCATCTCCTCCAACGCGTCGGCAAGGCGCAGAGCCTCGCGAGTCGCGGCGCCCAGCGCCACCACCGGCGTCTCGGTTGCTGCCGGATTGAGGTAACGCGGCCGGGTCGGATCGTCGGCAAGATCGCGGTCGGGAAAGAGCCGCTCGAGCAGCCGCGCGAACGGACCGAGCAGAGGCAGGAAGACGAGCGCGGTGACAACGTTGAAGAGCGTGTGAAAGTCGATGGCGAGCCGCGCGAGGTCGGGTTGCCACAGCACCATCTGGCGGCCGATAGGCTCGATCAAGGCCACGCCCACGGCGACGCCGACGGCGCGGTTGATCAGATTGCCCATGGGCAGGCGCTTGGCGGCGGGATCGTCCCTGCCCATCACTTCCACCACAGGCGCGATGGCGCTGCCGAGGTTCGCCCCCAGCACGAGGGCGATTGCTGCGTTTGGTGGCACCACCCCCTGCGCTGCCAGCGAGGCCGTGATGAGCACCACGGCGACCGAGGAATGCACCGCCCATGTCAGGATGGCCGCGAGCATCACGTCCAGCGCCGGCACGGTCGCCAGGGCGCCGAGCAGCATCCGGATGCTCGGCGCGTCTTCCAGCGGCCGCAGCAGGTCCACGAGGGCGTGCAGCGCCAGCACGATCAGGCCCAGCCCGATCAGCACACGCCCGAGATCGCGCATGCTGGTGCCGACGCCCTTGCGGAACAGGATGAGCCCGCCGAGGATCGCCGCCGGCGCGAGCGCGGCGACGTTGAACGACAGGACCTGCACGATCAGGCTGGTGCCGATATTGGCGCCAAGCATGGCCGCCAGCGCTGGCACCAGCGCCACCAGGCCCGCCGCAGCGAACCCGGAGACCATGAGCGCGGTTGCGGTTGAGCTCTGTAGAAGGGTGGTGACCAGCGCGCCGGCGCAGAAGCCTTTGAGCGGTCCCGCCAGCGCACGGCCGAGCACCATCTTCAGCCGCGGCCCGAGCGCTCGCATCACGCCGCTCTGAACCATGTGGATGCCCCACAGCAACAGGGCTGCGAAACCCGCGAGGTCGATCAGCGTGAGGGAAAAGCTCATCGAGGAGCTCATGGCGACCTCCGTTCACATGACCTCGTCTCCCCGGCGCAGGCGAAGTCAGGACGCGCACGCCAGAACGGAATCTCAGAATCTTAGCCATCTATATTGCGCTGCAATATGTGCGCGTGGAAGGGACATCCCTTGTTCAACCCGCGAGACGCGAGCCCGGTTCGCGGGCTGCGCTCAGAATTGCGAGGGCTTGCGCATGAAGGGCGCCATTGGCCGCAGCAATGACCCTTCCCCCGGAGGAGAGCGTGAGTGGCGCTCCGTCCCAGTCGGTGATGACGCCGCCGGCCCCCTCGACCACCGGCACCAGCGCCATGAAATCATAGGGCTTGAGGCTCGCCTCCACGACGAGGTCCACATGGCCGCAGGCCAACAGCCCATAGGCGTAGCAGTCGCCGCCGAACCGACGCAGGCCGACCTTGTCGGCCAAGGCGGAGAAGGCAGGTGCCTCGATGCTGTCGAACATGTCGGGGGCGGTGGCGCACAGCCGCGCATCGCCGAGCCGCGTCACGCCGCTGGTTCGGCACACAATGCCGTTGAACCGCGTGTCCTCGCCTCTCGCGCCGACAAACCGCTCACCGAGAGCCGGCATTTCGATGACGCCGACGTGGGGTCGCCCCGCCACCAGGAGGGCGACGAGCGTGCCGAAAAGGGGCAGCCCGGTGATGAAGCTCTTGGTCCCGTCGATGGGATCCACCACCCACACCAATTCCCGCTCCAGGCCGACGGCCTCCTCCTCCTCGCCGAGGATGCCGTGGGCGGGAAAGCGGCGGGCGATGGCCGCGCGCAGCGCACGCTCGATCGCGCGATCGGCAATCGTGACGGGGCTTGCGTCCGCCTTCCACTGGATGCCGAGGGGGGTGCGGAAGTGCGCCATCGCCAGCGGTCGCGCGATGTCAGCCAATTGGCCTGCGAAGGCGACGAGTTCAGGGCGGTTGCTAGTCGGCATAAGCGGGCCTGCGACCATGGCCGTCGCCATTCTCCGTGAGCGGCGGGGCGGGGACGATGCGGGCATGCTTCAACTCGGCGCGGACGGCGGCGGGTGGCCCCTCCTCGGTGACGAGGATGTTCACGGCGCTCCACTCGCACACCTGGATGAGGCCCGGCTTGGCATATTTCGAGCTGTCCAGCAGCAGCATCACCTTGTCCGCAAGCGGGATCATGGCGCGTTTGAATTCCGTCTCGAACAGGTCGAAATCCATGCAGCCGCGCGATGCATTGGCGGCGGCCACCGACATCACGAACAGGCTCGGCGTGAACTGAGAGGCGAAATCGATGGCGGATGGGCCCACGATGGTGCGGTCCTCGGCGCGCAGCTCCCCGCCCGGCAGGATCACGCGATGGTGCCGCCCGGCGGAGGAGAGAATCTGCGCCACCTCCACGGAGAAGGTGATGGCGGTGAGCCGCCGGGCACGCGGTGCCAGCGCCTGCGCGAGGAAGCAGGAGCTGGAGGAATTGTCGAGGAGGATGGTGGCATCCTCCTCCACCAGATCCGCCGCCGCGTGGGCAATACGCCGCTTTGCTGCCGCCTGTTCCCGCAGGCGGCGGTCGAACGGGGCCTCCCAATCGGCGACGTTGAGGCGAACGCCGCCGTGGAACTTGTCCACCATGCCGGCTTCGGACAGCGCCCTGAGATCGCGCCGGATGGTTTCGTCCGACACCGCGAAGTGTTCGGCAAGATCGGTGATGGTGGCGGAGCGGCGTTCGCGAAGCAGATCCACGATCTCTTGTTGCCGCACGGTCTGGGCCATGGAGCGTCTCGCCTCCTAGTGCGGCAGGGAGCGGCCTGAGGCCGCGTCGAACAGGCGGGCGCGCGCCATGTCGAAGCTCACACCGACCGTCGCGCCGATAGCCGGCGCGGCCATGACCGCCGTTCGGGCCATCAAGCGATCGTCGCCCACGAGGATCTCGGTCAGTGCCTCCGATCCGATGAGCTCCGTGCGCTCCACCCTCCCGTGCGCCATGGCGGTGCCGTCGGCGGCGCCGAGGAGTACCTCTTCCGGGCGGACGCCGAGGAAGACCTCGCTGACATCCGCACGCGCCGGCACGTGGGCGCCGAAAGAGGCATGCTGGATCACACTGCCCGTTCCATTGGGGAGCAGCGCGCAGCGCAGGAGGCTCATCTCAGGCGAGCCGATAAAGGTGGCGACGAAGGTGTTGGCCGGGCGCAGATAAAGCTCCATGGGCGCACCGAGCTGCTGCAGCCGCCCCTCGGAGAGGATCGCGACCCGCGTTCCCAGCGTCATGGCTTCGATCTGGTCATGGGTCACATAGATGACGGTGAGGCCCAGCTCGCGGTGCAGGCGCTTCAACTCGGCCCGCATGTGGGTGCGCAGCTTCGCGTCGAGGTTGGAGAGCGGCTCGTCGAACAGGAACACCTTGGGCTGACGCACGAGTGCCCGGCCAATGGCCACGCGCTGACGCTCGCCGCCGGAGAGCACGTTGGGCTTGCGGTCCAGAAGGTGCGTGATGTGAAGGATCTCCGCGGCCTCGTGGATGCGCTTGTCAACTTCCGCCTTGGGCAGCTTCGACGCCTTCAACAGGCCGAATGCCATGTTTTGATACGCCGACATGTGCGGATAGAGCGCATAGGACTGGAACACCATGGCGATGTCGCGTTTCTGCGGCTCGGCGTGGGTCACGTCTCGCCCGTCGATGAGCAGCCGGCCCGAGGTGATCTCCTCAAGGCCCGCGATCATGCGCAAGGTGGTGGATTTGCCGCAGCCGGACGGGCCCACAAGCACCATGAATTCCCGGTCCGCCACCGCAAGGTCGAGCCCGTGCACGGTGGCTCGGCCCTGGTAGGACTTACTGACCCCCTGAAGAACGACTTCGGCCATGCTCAACCTCTACTTCAGACCCGCGTGCATGAAGCTGTCCACGAAGCGGCGCTGGAAAATGACGAAGAAGATCAGGAGCGGCGACACCACCACGACCGTCGCCGCCATCAGCCGCGTCCAGTCGGCGCCACTGTCGGACTTGGCGAGCAGCCCGAGGCCGATGGGCAACGTGCGCACGCTTTCCGAATTGGTGACGAGCAGCGGCCACATATAGTCGTTCCAGTGCGTCACCACGGCGATGATGGAGAAGGCGACGAGCGTCGGCTTCACCAGCGGCAGATAGACGTGCCATAGGATGCCGAGATGTCCGCAGCCGTCCAGTCGTGCCGCGTCGGCAAGCTCGGTGGGCACCTGCCGGAATGCCTGGCGCAGCATGAAGGTGCCGTAGCCCGAGGCGACGAAGGGTACGATCAGGGCGGGCAGGGAATTCAGGATGCCGAGTTCCCGCACCGTCACGAAATTGGTGAGGAACGTGGCGTAGATCGGAAACATGATCTGCAGCAGGAACAGGGTGAAGAGAATATTCTTCCCGGGGAAGTTCAGCCGCGCGAAGGCATAGGCCGCGAGCGTAATCGTGATGAGCTCGCAGACGAGAATGCCGCCTGTCACGAGTATCGAATTGATGAGATAGGTGCCGAAGGGGGCAACGGCCAGCGCGGCCGGATAGTTACTCCACTGCGCCACGGCGGGCAGGAAGCCGGCGTTGGGATCGAAGACCTCCACTCTCGTCTTCAGGGAGGTGACGACGATCCACACCAGCGGGCTGGCCCACACGGCGAGCAGCGGCAGAAGAACGAAGTGCAGCCAGTTCCTCTTCACGGCAGCGAGGACGCCGGACAAGCTGCGGGAGCCACCTGCGGCAGCCGACATTTCGATGGGATCCTGCATGGTCGCCATGGCCCGCCTCAGCGCCCGAGATAATGGACGCGCCGGCCGAAGACCAGCGCCACGAGGGAGATGAGGCCGCCCACGAACAACAGCAGCACGTTCGCCAGCGTCGAGGCGTATCCGATGTCCTGATACTGGAAGCCGTTCTGGTAGATGTAGAAGGTCAGCACGTTGGTGGCGTCCGCCGGTCCGCCCTGCGTCATCACGTAGACGTAGTCGAAGATCTGGTAGGAGTGCAGAAGCCCTATGATGATGACGAAATAGAGCGTCGGCGAAATGAGCGGGATGGTGATGTGCACCAGGCGGTGCCAGGCGGAGACGCCGTCCAGCCGCGCCGCTTCGTAGAGGTCATCGGGGACCATCTGCAGCGCCGCGAGCAGGATGAGCATGAAGTAGCCGGAATATTTCCAGATGCTCATGATGATGATCGCGATCATGGCGGTGTTGCTGTTGTAGAGCCACTCCAGTTTAGGAAGACCCAGCAAGGCAAGAACATCGTTGATGGGTCCGTAGCCTGGGGCATAGAGAAACACCCAGACCATGCCGGCAGCCACCGAAGGGATCATCACCGGATAGAAGAATGCCGAGCGGTAGAAGGTCATACCGCGCAGCTTGCTGTCGAGGGCGACCGCCAGCAGGAGAGCGCAGGCGATGGCGCTGGGAATGGTCACCAGCGTGTAGAAGGCCGTGTTGCCGAGCGACTTCCAGAACAGGCCGTCCGTCCACAGGCGCTGGTAGTTCTCAAGTCCGAGGAAGAAGATCTTGTCGGACCCGAGCATGACGTCATGGAAGCTGAACCATATGGACCGGACGATGGGCCAATAGGTGAAGGCACAGAGGAAGATCAGCGAGGGCAGAAGCAGCAGATAGGCGAGCCCGGCCTCCGAAACGCGGGCTCGCAGTGCGTGACCTGTGACCATGCCGATCCTCATGCGGGGCTGAACGGGCAGGAGTTGGCGCCCACCGGGGGGCGCGTTGGTCGTGTCAGGAGCGCCGGCGCAACAGGCGCTGGATCTCGCGGTTGGAATTGTCCGCCGCCTCCTTCAGTGCCGCATCCGGCTTGATGGAGCCGGCGAGCGTGCGGTCGAGAGCGCTTTTGAGATATTCGCGGACTTTGTGATAGCCCGGCACCTGGAGAAATGCACCGGCATAGGCGGCCTGCTCCAACGCCACCTTGGCCTGCGGCACCTGCTCCAGATACGCCTTCATTTCAGGCGTTTCCCAAGACGACTTGCGCACGGCGAGATAGCCGGTGTCGCGACCCCACTGCGACTGCACTTCGGTGGAGGTCATCCACTTGGCAAACGTCCAGGAGGCCTCGATCTGGGCGTCGGTCTGCTTCTTGGCGATCATGATGGGTCCGCCGCCCTGGCAGGCCCCAAAGGTCTTGTTCTTCGGCATGAAGGCCACGTCCACCTCGAAAGGCGAGGACTTGCGCAGGTTGGTCAGCGAACCCGTGGAATGATAGAGCATCGCGGTACGGCCGGCCATGAAGTCGTTCGCCGAGCCTTCCCAGGTGGAGGCCGGGGGCATCACGCCCGCCTGAACCATCTTCACCCAGAATTCGAGCGCGTCGACGGCCTCCGGCTTGTCGAACAGCACCTTGTCCTTGGTCCACGGCACCAGGGCGTTCTGGCGGCAGTAGCATTCGAAAATCCAGTCGTGCCAGCCGCCCCCGATGGTCAGGCCCCAGCGCTTCAGTTCGTTATTCTCCCGAACGGTGAGGGCCTTGGCGACATCCAGGAGCTCGGTCCAGGTGACCGGCGCCTTCTCGATGCCGGCCGCCTTGAAGGCCGCCTTGTTGATGTAGAGCACCGGCGTCGACGGCTGGAACGGCAGACCGTAGAGCTTGCCGTCGGACACGCAGGTCTCGAGGAAGCCGGGCAGGAAGTCCTGATAGATGTCGGCCGCCTTGGCCTTGCCCGTCACGTCCGCGAGGGCATCGAGACCGAGGAACGTCTGCAGCGCCGAGTTGATGGGCAGCCAGGTGGCGGGCGGGTCGCCGACGCCCAGAGCCGTGATCACCTTCTGCTCGGTGTTGTCGTAGCTGCCGGCGTAGATCGCCTCTACTTCGATGTTCTCATGGGCAGCGTTGAACTTGGAGATCATTCCCGTCACGATCCGGTTGATGTCACCCGACACCCCCACCGGATACATGAACTGCAGCTTCACCTTGTCCGCAGCGGACGCGGCACGGCCGCCGAGGCCGGTCACCGTGGCAGCCGCCGCGCCGAGAAGAAGGCCGCGCCGGGAAATGTGGGGAAATGTTGAAATAACCGACATCTCTTTCCTCTCAGGGCGATGGGGGCATCGAGGAGGCGAACATCTCCGGCTGCCGAACGGCAGCTGGTAAGCCTTGTGACAGAACTCCCGAGGGAGGCGCCGCTGCGTCGCATTGGACCTGGGCGCGGCGCATTTTTGGATCGGGACCGTGACAGTGATGCGACTGTAACTTTAGGGAATGTTGGAAATCGAGGCCATAAATTGGGCAAGATGCACAAAAAACCACATTTTCCATCATCGCCATCGACCGACAGAGGCGGGATGGCTAGACTCCGACCGTCTGTTCATGTGGCCAGAGCCCCGCTCTCGCGCGGCGCGTGTTGGAGTAAAAAATGCTGATCGCGCAGCTCACCGACTTCCACGTCACGGTCGCCGGCGAGAGGGTCGGAGGCAAGATCGACACGCGCGCGGCCTTCAGCGCCCTCATGGCCCGTGTCGCCGCCCTCCGGCCTCGACCCGACCTCCTGCTCGTCAGCGGGGACCTCACGGAGACGGGCACGGAAGAGGAATACGCCTTCGCGCGGGCGGGGTTGCGCGAGCTGGGTATCCCCTTCCTCGCCGTTCCGGGCAATCACGATCTGCGCGCGCCGATGCGCCGCGGTCTGGCCGGGCATGTCGGGACGGAGCAGGACCACCTGGGCCTCGCGGTCGGATTTCCGGGAATGCGTGTCATCGGCCTGGACACGCTGGTCGAAGGGCACGGCCACGGGGCGATCGGACCGGCGCAACTGACATGGCTGAAGGGCGTGCTGGGCGGCGTCGATGGGGAGCCTGCGCTCATCTTCACGCATCACCCGCCGTTCCAGATCGGCATTGCCGCCATGGATGCCATCGGGGTTCGGGAAGGCGCAGGCGAGTTGCGGACGCTGCTGGAAGGGCGCAGCGACATCCTCGCAATCCTGAGCGGCCATGTGCATCGGGCGATCGGCGGCATCTTTGCAGGGCACCGGGCCTTCATCGCCCCCGCCGCCGCACATCAGTTCGAATTCGATCCCGTTGGGTCAGGCTTCCGCATCGTTCAGGAGCCGGCGCAGATCGCGCTCCACACGATGGTGAATGGCGCGCTCACGTCCTATCTCGTGCCCGGCCCCTGAACAGGGGGCTCTGGCCTTTGAGAAGAGACCTTTTGTCCGCTGGTGTGTTGCCACGCCCAATTGCCTTGCTGTTGGAAGACGAGCTTCCAAAATGGCCAGGTGCGGGGGCGGATCCCAGGCTGGCGGGTCCCCCAAGCTGCTTGACACCGGCTCTTACGAGTTGATTGCCGCGCCACTCCTGCGGGCAGGATGATCGCGAACCACCCCGGCCCGGTCCTGCCACAGGGCAAGTGCGCGCTCACCGCGCAGATCCAGAACTGGGTATGGGAGCCGGGCTAATCCCGCTTGTGCCCACCATGGACCATCACGAGCTAACGCCCGTGCTGGGGCACAAATTGTTGCAGGGAAGGATTTTCGTTATATTTCAGTTTGTTATGAAATTTAACTGGTGGAGCCGAGGGGAATCGAACCCCTGACCTCTGCAGTGCGATTGCAGCGCTCTCCCATCTGAGCTACGGCCCCGAACCTTGGGAGGCGCCATTTATGATTCGGGGGCCCATGCTGTCAAGCGGGGATGATCCGCGAGAGGACGGGATTCACGGGCTATCCACCGTTCCGCGTCATGCGTTCCGCGAGCCTCCTGCGCGCCCGCCTCTCAGCACCACGTAGATCGCGGGAATCACCAATACGGTCAATGCCGTGGATGAGGCGAGGCCGAACAGGAGGGAGATGGCGAGGCCCTGGAAGATGGGGTCCGTCAGGATCACCGCCGCGCCGATCATCGCCGCCAAAGCGGTCAGGAGGATGGGCTTGAACCTGATGGCGCCCGCCTCCAGCAGCACCTCCTCCAGCGGCCGGCCGGGGGCGCGGGCGTGGCGGATGAAGTCCACCAGGAGGATGGAATTGCGCACGATGATGCCGGCCAGGGCGATGAAGCCGATCATGGATGTGGCCGAGAAGGGCGCGCCGAACAGCCAGTGTCCGGTCATTATCCCTATGAATGTCAAAGGGATAGGCGTGAGGATAACGAGCGGCAGCTTGAACGAGCCGAACTGCGCCACCACCAGGATGTAGATGCCGAGGATGGCGACGATGAAGGCGCCGCCCATGTCGCGGAAGGTGACCCACGTCACCTCCCACTCGCCGTCCCACAGAAGTGTCGGTTTCGCCTCGTCGGAGGGTTGTCCATGGAGGGCGATCTCCGGCTTTGGCAGATCGCCGAAATTCATATCCGCCAAGGCTTTGGACACCGCCAGCATGCCGTAGACAGGCGCTTCATAAGCCCCCGCGAGGTCGGCCGTGACCATCTCGGCGGGGCGGCCGTTGTGGCGGAAGATGGGGTAGGAGGCGGGTTCCCGGACGACGCTCACGACGTCGCCCAGTTCCACCACGCCGCGGCCGCCGGGAAGGGTGTTGGCGGGGACGGGCGTCGCCAGGGTTCGCTCGTCTATGACGTTGTTTCCCTTGGACATTTCGAGGCGGATCGGGATCGGCGCCCGGCCGTTGCCGCGGTGGGAATAGCCCAGGGTGCCGCCGGCGAAGATGGTGCGGATGGCGTCGTACACATCCCCTTGTTCCACCTTGTAGAATTCGAGATTGTCCTGGTCGATGGCGAGGCGGACGCGCTCTCCCGGGGTGCCGAAGCTGTCGTCCACGTCCACGATAAAGGGAACGTTTTCAAAAGCTTGACGCACCTTTCGGGCGACCGCGCGGCGGGTCTCGGGGTCCGGGCCATAGATCTCGGCGAGGAGGGTCGAGAGCACCGGCGGACCGGGCGGCGGCTCCACCACCTTGAGCGAGGAGCCCGAAGGAAGTTCGATTGATTTCAATCTGTTGCGGACATCGAGCGCGATCTCGTGGCTGCTGCGGGAGCGCTCCCCCTTCGCCTTCAGGTTGATCTGGATGTCCCCTTGCCTCGGAGCGGACCTGAGGCCGTAGTGGCGGACCAATCCGTTGAAGTTGAACGGCGCTGCAGTGCCGGCATGGGTCTCGAACGAGACGGATTCGGGCAGGTTCGAGAGCGCATTCACCAGGGTGTTCAGGGTGGAATCGGTGCGTTCGACGGAGGTGTCAGCCGGCATGTCGAGAATCACGGCGAGTTCGGTCTTGTTGTCGAACGGAAGCAGCTTCACCGTCACCGCGTGGGTGTAGAAGAGACTCAGGGACGCGAGGGTCGCCACGCCCACGGTGGCGAGGAAGGCCCCCGCCCGGGCGCGGGAGGAGAGGATGGGCTTCGCCACCCGCACATAGAAGCGCCCCAGCCGGCCCCCATCGGCGGCCTCCCCGTGGCCGGGATCGCCGCTCGCCCGCCCGGCGATCTTCAGCATCAGCCAGGGGGTGAGGATGACGGCGACGAAGAAGGAGAAGACCATCGCCGCCGAGGCGTTGGCGGGGATGGGGCTCATGTAGGGGCCCATCATGCCGGAGACGAACAGCATGGGCAGGAGGGCAGCCACCACGGTCAGGGTGGCGACGATGGTGGGATTGCCCACCTCCGCCACCGCGTCGATGGCCCCCTGCGCCCGCGACCGCCCATCCTTCATCGCCCAGTGGCGGGCAATGTTCTCGATGACGACGATGGCGTCGTCCACCAGGATGCCGATGGAGAAGATGAGCGCGAACAGGCTCACCCGGTTCAGCGTGTAGCCCATCAGGCGGGCGGCAAACAGGGTGAGGAGGATGGTGGTGGGGATGACCACCGCCACCACCAGCGCCTCGCGCCAGCCGATGGCGAAGCCCACCAGCACGACGATGGAGACGGTGGCGAGGCCGAGATGCAGCAGCAGCTCGTTGGCCTTCTCGTTGGCGCTCTCGCCATAATTGCGGGTGACCTTCACCTCCACGTCGGCGGGAAGGGCGGAGCCATGCGCGGCCTCGATCTGGCGGAGCACCGCCTCGGCGATGACCACCGCATTGGTGCCGGGACGCTTGGCGATGGCGAGCGACACAGCCGGGCGCCGGGTGAGGCCGTCCGGCCCCTTCTCGATATGGGTGACGTAGTGTTCCGCCGGCTGGGTGGCGAGGCTCACGTCCGCCACGTCGCGCACATAGACGGGGCGGCCGTCCCGCGATGTGAGGAGGATGGCGCCGATCTCGGAGGGAGTCTGCAGCGTCTGGCCGGCGACGAGGGTGCGCTGGCCATTGGCCTCGCGCACGGTGCCGGTGTTGAAGGTGCGGTTGGCGCCCTCCAGCTTGCCCTGCAACTGGGCGAGCGTGATGCCGTAGAGGGACAGGCGCTCGGGATCGGGCGCGACGCGGATTTCCTCCGGCTGCTCGCCGACGATGTAGGTGAGGCCGATGTCGGGCAGCTTCGCGATGTCGGCCTGAAGCTCCCGCGCCACGCGGGTCAGGTCGTTGGCGGTCCAGCGCGAGGCCGCGTCGGGCTTCGGCACGAGGGTGAGCACGAGGATGGCCACGTCGTCGATGGAGCGGCCGACGATCAAAGGCTCGGTGATGCCCACCGGGATGCGGTCGAGATTGGCCCGCACCTTCTCATGGACGCGCAGGATGGCGGCATCCGGGCTGGTGCCGGTGAGGAAGCGGGCGGTGACGAGCACGCCGTCGTCCTCGGTGTTGGAATAGACGTGCTCCACCCCGTCGATGGCCTTGACGATGGTCTCCAGCGGCTCGGTCACGAGCTTCACGGCGTCTTCCGCCTTCAGCCCCTGGGCCGAGACGCGGATGTCCACCATGGGCACGGAAATCTGCGGCTCCTCCTCGCGCGGCAGGGTGACCAGCGCGATGAGGCCGAAGGCGAAGGCCGCGATGAGCAGCAGCGGGGTCAAGGGCGAGGCGATGAAGGCGCGGGTGAGCACGCCGGCGATGCCGAGGGGGCGGTTGTCGTGAGAGGTCTCGCCCATGGTCAGCGCCCCGCCGTGGCGATCACGTCGCCGTCCTTGAGGCCGGTGAGGATTTCCACCCGCTCGCCGTCATCGCCGGGAAAGCGCGCGCCGAGGATGACGGGCACGTCGAGCGGCCCGCGCGCCGTCACCAGCGTCACGTAGTCGATGCCGTGGGCGGTGCGCACGGCGCCGGCCGGGACGGCGAGCACCGCCCGCTTGCCGATCTCCACCCACACGAGGGTGCGCTCGTTGACGAAGTAGGTGCCGAGGCCATCCACCTCCACATCGGCCATCACGCGGCCGCTGGAGATTTCCGGATAGACCTTCACGATGCGGCCGGGCCGGGCGGTGGCGGGCGTCCCGGCCTTGTCCTGCGAGATGCCGCGCTCGCCGATGCGCACCGTGCCGCCCTCGCGGATGGAGGTGGCGTGCCGCTCGGGCAAGGACAGCCGGAGATAATAGGGGCCGGAGGCGACGCGGGCGATCTCGTCGCCCGCCAGCACCACGCTGCCGGGCGTGACCGGAACGGTGAGGACGCGGCCATCGGCGGGGGCGATGACCGCGCCCTCGCGCGCGCGCTGCAGGATCACGGCGCGGTCCGCTTCGGCGGCCGTCACCTGGTTGGTGGCGACATCGAACTGGGTCTTCGAGGTATCGAGCCGGGCCTGGCTGGCGACGCCGCGGGCGAGGAGCTGCTGGGCGCGGTCCAGCTCGGTCCTCGCGTTTTCGAGCTGGGATTTCAGCTCCTTGATCTTCGCGTCGGCGGCGTTGAGGGTGAGGGCGTTCTTGTCGTCCACCACCAGGGCGATCTCGTCGCCCTCCTTCACGCTGTCGCCCTCGGAGACGGAGACGGCGCGCACCGTGCCCCCGATGCGGGCACGGGCGGGCACCACGGTGCGGCTCTTCACCTCGCCGAACACGCCCTTCAGCTCCGGCACCTCCACGCTGCGGACGGTGAAGTCGGCGGCTCGGGCGGTCTGGGTGGCTCCGGCGACGGGCAAAAGGGCGGCCATCGCCGCCGCAAGGGCCGCGGCGGGCGGGATGAAGCGCAGGGACATGGTGGCTCTCTCTGCCCGGCCTCGCGCCGGGCGGGGGTCTGAACTAACGGATCAGGTGAAGGCGACGCCGGGCTTCACGCCCAGCTTCTTGAGCAGCATGGCCGCCGGGCAGAAGCCGGTGACGGACGCCTGCATCAGGTTCGCGCCCACGAAGGCGGTCAGCCAGAAGAAGTAAGGGGAGACGGTGAGGCCGAGGCCGAGCGACGCCAGCACCATGAAACCCGCAAACATCATGACGATGCGATCGACAGACATTATCCTGCTCCGGTGGGCGCCTCTCCGGGCGCCCCGTTCGTGCGGGCCTCCCCGCGTTGGCATTGCATCTAACATTCAATTATCATAAATTCAAGACTATGAATGTTATTGATATGATCCCGGCCTCCGAGCGCGCGGCCGAACTGATGCGCAGCCTCTCGCACCCCCAGCGCCTGCTGGTTCTGTGCGCGCTGGTGGATGGCGAGAAATCGGTGGCGCAGCTGCGCGATGAGCTTGCGATCGAGCAGGTGCCCATGTCGCAGCAGCTCATGCGCCTGCGATCGGACGGGCTGGTGGAGGCGCGCCGGGAGGGCACCAGCGTGTTCTATCGCATCGCGCGGGAGGAGGTGCTGGCGGTGATCGCCGCGCTTCACAAGGCCTTCTGTCCGGGGCGGGTGGAGTGCTGAGGGCGGTGCCGTCGGCGCGGTGCCGTCGGCGCAGTGTCATGGCCCGGCGCCGGCTCCTGGATCAGCGCTTCGCGGTCGGCGTGGCTTGGCCGGGGCAGGGCACGTCTCGGGCCGCCCAGGCACCGACGCCGCAGACCCGGGGGAAACGGGTCTACGGTCGTAGCGCATGGCTGTCGGCCCTCCGTTTTATTGCACGCTCTGGAAGAAAAAGCCGGGGATGGCCGCTGTTCGAGGCCGCCGCGCGCGCCGATGGGACGGTGAAACTAAACGCGCGCGGGGCCACGGCCACCCCCGGTGAAGCCCCGGGAGGGGGCAAGTCTGGCGCGTTTTCGAGCGAAGGGGAGGCCGGTTCGCCTGAAGAAAACGCGTCGCAACGAAAGCCGGATCAGAAGAAGCCGAGCTTCTTGGGCGAATAGCTGACCAGCAAATTCTTGGTCTGCTGGTAGTGATCGAGCATCATCTTGTGGGTCTCGCGACCGATGCCGGACTGCTTGTAGCCGCCGAAGGCCGCGTGGGCCGGGTAGGCGTGGTAGCAGTTGGTCCACACGCGGCCCGCCTCGATCGAGCGACCGACGCGATAGGCGCGCGAGCCGTCGCGGGTCCACACGCCGGCACCGAGGCCGAAGAGGGTGTCGTTGGCGATGTGGAGCGCCTCTTCCTCGTCCTTGAAGGTGGTGACGGAGACCACCGGGCCGAAGATCTCTTCCTGGAAGATGCGCATGTTGTTCTTGCCGAGGAAGACGGTGGGCTTCACGTAGAAGCCGTCCGCCAGCTCGCCGGTGAGCATGTTGCGCTCGCCGCCGGCCAGAACCTGCGCGCCTTCCGCGCGGCCGATGTCGATGTAGGACAGGATCTTGTGCATCTGCTCGGAGGAGGCCTGCGCGCCGATCATGGTCGAAGGATCGAGCGGCGAGCCCTGCTTGATGGCGGCGACGCGGGCGAGCGCCTTCTCCATGAACTTGTCGAACATGCTCTCCTGCACCAGCGCGCGGCTCGGGCAGGTGCAGACTTCGCCCTGGTTGAGGGCGAACATGACGAAGCCTTCCACCGCCTTGTCGAGGAAGTCGTCGTCCTCGGCCGCCACGTCGGAGAAGAAGATGTTGGGCGACTTGCCGCCCAGTTCCAGCGTCACCGGAATGAGGTTCTGCGCGGCATAGCCCATGATGAGCCGGCCGGTGCCGGTCTCGCCGGTGAAGGCGATCTTGGCGATGCGCGGCGAGGAGGCCAGCGGCTTGCCGGCCTCCAGGCCGAAGCCGTTGACGATGTTGAGCACGCCGGGGGGCAGGAGGTCGGCGATGAGCTCGGCGAGCACCAGGATGGAGGCGGGGGTCTGCTCGGCGGGCTTCAGCACCACGCAATTGCCGGCGGCAAGCGCCGGGGCAAGCTTCCACGCGGCCATCAGGATGGGGAAGTTCCAGGGGATGATCTGGCCCACCACGCCGAGGGGCTCATGGTAGTGATAGGCGATGGTGTCGTGGTCGATCTCGCCCAGCGTGCCTTCCTGGGCACGGACGCAGGCGGCGAAATAGCGGAAATGGTCGATGGCGAGCGGGATGTCCGCCAGGGTGGTCTCGCGGATCGGCTTGCCGTTGTCCCAGGTCTCGGCGCGGGCGAGGAGGTCGAGGTTGGCCTCCAGGCGGTCGGCGATCTTCAGCAGCACCAGCGCGCGGTCGGCGGCGGAGGCGCGGCCCCAGCCCTTCTTGGCGGCATGGGCGGCGTCGAGGGCGCGCTCGATGTCATGCTCGTCGGAGCGCGGCACCTCGCAGATCACCTTGCCGGTGATCGGGGAGGTGTTCTCGAAATAGCGGCCGTTGACCGGCTCGACGAAGGTGCCGCCGATGAAGTTGCCGTAGCGCGGCTTGAAGGGCGAGGTGTGGGCGCTCGAAAGAAAGGCTGGGCTGTTCATTTTTTCCTCCCGTTGGTGGTGCCGGAGGATTTGCAGCGGCCGTGCCAGTTCTCGAATGTGCGCCGCACGCCTTTATTTGCGGCGCGGGAAGATGCTGCCGTGTCTTGATTTTATCAGCGACCGGCGGACCTACGCAGAAGCCCGACTTTACGCGCGACGAAGTGTCGTGCGAGACTGTCGCGCATAAGAACAAGGTGTCGCGACACCTGTCGCAAAGTGCGACAGTCGGCATCGAAGAACAGGTTCAGGGACGCGAAACAAGCCGAGGGACGAATGCCTGCGCCCTTTCCGCCGCTCTCGCCGGTGCCGCCGCCGGACGAGCTGATCACCGCCCGCCGCCGGTTCTTTTCCGGCGCGCCCGGGGCGGAGCAGGCGCTCGCGCTCCCCATCATCCGCTCCTGGACCCGCTGCGCCGAGCGCGGCCTGCCCGTGGGCGGCCGGCTGAAGGCCGAGCCGCTGACGCAAGGCGAACTCTCCGTCCGCCGCGAGCGCTACGAGGCGCTGCGCCGCCGCTGCCGGCCGGAGCTGGAGGCGCTGCACCTCAGCGCCAGCGCCGCGGGCGGCATCGTCATCCTCACCGATCCCACCGGCCTCGTGCTCGACACGGTGGGCAGCGCCGATTTCGCCGACCGCGCCGCGCAGGTGGCGCTGCGCCCGGGCGTGAGCTGGAGCGAGGCGGACAGCGGCACCAACGCCATCGGCACGGCGCTTATCGAGCGGCGCGGCATCGAGGTGCGCGGCGCCGAGCATTATGCCGAGCCGCATGGCATCCTCACCTGCGCCGCCGCGCCCATCCACGATCCGTTCGGCGAGCTTGTCGGCCTGCTCGACCTCTCCGGCCCCTCCGCCGTGCCGCACCTCCATGCGCTGGCGCTGGTGGAGCTGGCGGTGGGGCAGGTGGAGCATCGCCTGTTCGAAGGTGCCTTCCCCGGCCGGGACGTGGTGCGCTTCCACGCCGACCCCTCCTTCCTCGGTACCGCGCGCGAGGGCGTGCTGGTGTTCGAGGACCATCGCCTCGTGGCCGCCAACCGCCCGGCCCTCGCGCTGCTCGGTCTCGGCTGGGACGCCTTGGGCGCGCGGCGCTTCTCCGAACTGTTCGAGGGCAGCCTCGGCCGCCCGGGCGACGCCCGCCGCGCCCGCACGCCCAACGGTGCCGTGATGCTGCGGCTGGAGCGGCAGGCGCCGGCCCCCGTGCGAGCCGCACCTGTGCCCGTTCCCGCCGCTCCGGCGGTCAACCCCGGCCCGCGCTTCGATGCCGAGACCGAGCAGGCGCTGGGCCGGGCCATCCGGCTGATGACGGCCGGCGTGCCGGTGCTGATCCAGGGCGAGACCGGCTCCGGCAAGGAGGTGTTCGCCCGCCAGATCCACGCCCGTGGCCCCCGTGCCGACCGCACCTTCGCGGCGGTGAACTGCGCGGCGCTGCCGGAAGGCCTCATCGAATCCGAACTCTTCGGCTACGAGGACGGCGCCTTCACCGGCGCCCGCCGCGCCGGCTTCAAGGGCCTGTTCCGCGAGGCGGACGGCGGCGTTCTGTTCCTGGACGAGATCGGCGACATGCCGCTCGGCCTCCAGAGCCGCCTGTTGCGCGTGCTGCAGGAGCGGGAGGTGACGCCGCTCGGCGGCGGCAAGGCGGTGAAGGTGGATTTCGCCCTCGTCTGCGCCTCCCACCGCGATTTGAAGATGCTGGTGGAGCAGGGCAGCTTCCGCGCCGACCTCTATTTCCGCATCGCCCAATACACCGTCACTTTGCCGCCGCTCCGCAGCCTCGCGGACCGGGAAGCGCTGGTGGAGCGGCTGTGGCGGGAGATGTCCGGCCCCGGCCCGGATGCCCCGCTTCTCTCGCCGGAGTGCCGCGAGGCGCTGGCGCGCCATACCTGGCCCGGCAATTTCCGCCAGCTCACTGGCGTGCTCAAGGTGCTGCTCGCCCTCGCCGAGCCGGGCGAGACGGTGGGGCTCGAGGCGCTGCCCGCCGACGTGCGCACCAGCGAACTGCGCGGCGCCACGCTGCCGATGGGCAACGCGGGTTCAGACGCCTTTGCCGCCCCTGCCGCGCCCAATGCGGCGGCGGATACAGCCGCCCTCACCGGCGATCTCGGCAGCGTCACCCGCGCGGCGATGGATGCCGCCCTGAAGGAATGCGACGGCAACATCTCCCGCGCCGCCCGCCGCCTGGGCATCCACCGCTCCACCCTCCACCGCCACCTCGCCGCGCGCGGGCATTGAGGGGTGGGGGACAATGAGGGGCAGGGGCGGGGCGCCATCCTCTGGCTGTTCACCGTCGTCCCTTCCATTGACCGTCATCCCCCGGCTCGTCCGGGGGATCCACCCCTCCGCTTGTCCGGTCTTCGTCGAGGGCACCCCTCTCGCGGCGCGGTGGATCGCCCGCACAAGGCGGGCGATGACGGGGGAGAGGGTGGTTCGGCCGCCTGGAGGCTGGCGGCTGGCGGATTGCGCGCTCCTGCGTCGGCGGATGATGCGGAACCGGACCATCGGCTCCTTTCACCGTCATCCCCCTTTCTTCACCGTCATCCCCCGGCTCGTCCGGGGGATCCACCCCTCCGCTTGTCCGGTCTTCGTCGAGGGCACCCCTCTCGCTGAACCGTGGATCGCCCGCACAAGGCGGGCGATGACGGGGGAGGGGATGGCGCAGCCGCCCGAGGGCAGGCGGGGCGGTGGCGCGTTGCCTGCATTCCGGCCCCCCGCTCACACCCCCGCCAGATGATGCAGCACGATGCCCGAGGTGGTGGCGACGTTGAGGCTGTCGAAGCCGGCGGCCATGGGAATGGCCACCGTGCGCACCCGCGCCATCACCGCCTCCGGAAGGCCCGGCCCCTCGGTGCCGAACAAAGCGGCGACGCGCGGCGGGCGGGCGAGGCGGGAGAGCGTCTCCCGGCCAGAGGGGGACAGCGCCACCGCCTCGAAGCCCCGCGCGCCGAGAAGCGCGATGAGCGCGCCCGCATCCGGCACCCGTGCGAAGGGGACCACGAGGCTCGCGCCCACCGAAACGCGGATCGCCTTGCGATAGAGCGGATCGCACGAAGCGTCATCGAGGATCACCGCATCGGCGCCGAAGGCGGCGGCGTTGCGGAAGATGCCGCCCATATTGTCGTGATTGGTGAGGCCGAGGGCCGCCACCACCAGCGCGCGCGGCCCGAGGCCATCGAGCAGCGCGCCCACCTCCGGAAGCGGCCGCGCCGCCCCCAGCGCGAGGATGCCGCGATGGATGGGAAAGCCGACGATGGCGTCCATCACCCCCTGCGGCGCCACATAGACGGGCAATTCCTCCGGCAGCCCGGCAACCAGATCGGCGAGGCGCTCCGCCTGCGCCTGCGACAGCAGCACGGAGGTGAGCCGATGGCCGCCGCGTGTCCCCAGCCGGCCGGCCAGCAGCCGCAGAACCACCTCGCCCTCGGCCATGAAGCCGCCCTGCCGCCCGACGAGATCGCGCTCGCGCACCGCGCGGAAGCCGGCGATGCGCGGATCGCCGGCCTCGGACACGGGAACGATCATAGGGGCCGGCGCTTCACCGGCACGGGCGCGCAGGTGCTGGCGCGCACCACCAGCTCGGGCGTCATCACCGCCCGCTCCACCGGCCGGCCGGGATCGGCGATGCGCTTCAAGGCCAGCGTCGCGGCCGCCCGGCCATATTCGGGAATGAAGGTGTGGACCGTGGTGAGCGGCGGATGCCAGACCCGCGCCTCCTCGATGTCGTCATAGCCGACGAGGGAGAAGTCGCGCCCCGCCATGAGCCCGGCAGCCTGCAATTCCATCAGTGCGCCGAAGGCGGAGAGGTCGTTGAAGCAGACGGCGGCGGTGGGCGGCTCGTCCAGCGCTAGCAGGCGGGCCATGGCCTTGCGGCCTTCCGCGCGCAGGCCCGGCCCCTCCATCACCAGCGCGGGATCGAGGGGCAGGCCGGCGGCGGCGAGGCCCGCCTTGTAGCCGGCGAAGCGCTTGCGGCCGGTGGAGATGGCGCCGAAGCCGCCGATCATGCCGATGCGCCGGTGGCCCAGTTCCACGAGATGCGCGACGCCCAGCGCCACGCCCGTCACGTCGTCCGAGCCGGCGAAATCGAAGCCGGAGCCCTCGATCTCACGGGTCACTTGCACCACGGCGATGCCGGTGGAGGCGAGCGCCTTGAGATCCTCCACCCGCGAATGGGCGGCGGGCGAGACGAGGAAGGCGTCGGGGCGGTATTCCGCCAGCGTGCCGAGGGTGCGCGTCTGGCGCGTCACATCCTCCTGGCTGACGCCGAGCAGCACGGTCTTGCCGGCCTCGGAGAGGGCATCCTCCACCGCCGCCAGAAGCTCGGTGAAGGAGGGGTTCACGATGTCATGCAGGCCGAGGGCGACGATGTTGGTGCGGGCGGTGCGCAGCGCCGCGGCGCCGCGATTGGCCACATAGCCGCGCGCCCGCGCCGCCTCCTGCACCTTCAGGCGCGTCGCCTCGGCGACCATGGGGCTGTCGCGCAGGGCCAGCGAGATGGTGGCCGTGGACAGCCCCAGCTCGCGCGCGAGGCCCTGCAGCGTCACCTTGCCGATGGGAACGCCGGCGGGAGGGGCACCGGTGTGAGCGGCACCCGGCGGAGGAGGATGTGTCTCGTCCATGGGCCATCCCTATAGCGGATCTGTCGCGTCTCGCGCCGTCCTTTCCGCCATGCTAAACGATTTAACGACAACGGCAACGACAGCCGCGACGATACGAACCGGGAGGACGCCATGGCAGGGACGCGGGTTGGATTCATCGGGGTCGGCCTCATGGGCCACGGCATGGCGAAGAACATCCTCGCCAAGGGCTTTCCCCTCGCCGTCATGGGCCATCGCAACCGCGCGCCGGTGGAGGATCTGGTCGCGCGCGGCGCCACCGAGGTGAAGAGCCCGGCCGAGATGGCCGCGCAGTGCGACGTGATCGTGCTCTGCGTCACCGGCGCGCCGCAGGTGGACGAGGTGCTCAACGGCGAGAACGGCATCCTGAAGGCCGCAAAGGCCGGCCTCCACATCATCGACACCTCCACCTCCGAGCCGACGCTGACCATGGCGCTGGCGGCGAAGCTGGCGCAGGACGGCATCTTCCTGTGCGACGCGCCGCTGGGCGGCACCCCCATCCAGGCGGAGGAGGGCGCGCTCTCGGCCATGGTGGGGGCGGACGACGCGGCCTTCGCGGTGATCGAGCCGGTGGTGGCGGCCTTCGCCAGCCGCATCGTGCGGGTGGGCGCGCCGGGCGCCGGGCACACCATGAAGCTGCTCAACAACTTCCTGTCGCTGGGCTACGGCGCCATCTATGCCGAGGCCTTGGCCATCGCCGGCAAGGTGGGGGTGACGGCCGAGGTGTTCGACAGCGTGATTCGCGGCTCGCGCATGGATTGCGGCTTCTACCAGACCTTCATGGGCTACGTGCTGGAGGCGAACGTGAACGCCCACCGCTTCACCATCGCCAACGCCCACAAGGACATGCGCTACGTCACCAACCTCGCCACCAACACCGGCGCCTCGGCCTTCGTCAGCGCCACGGTGAAGAACCTCTATGCGGCGGCCGAGGGCCTCGGCAACGGCGGGAAGAACGTGCCGCAGATCACCGATGTGCTGGCCCAGATGAACGGCCTGCCGACGGTGCTGGAGCGCAAGCAGGGGGCGGGGTGAGGAGCCGACCTGCCTTGACTCACGTCAACGCGCCAGCGCGCCATCGACCACATATTAACAACATTGCGCCTGCAATCTGAGGTGGCAGCAGGGGAAGTGCCGCATGCCCAGATGGGGTCGCGGCACAGGACCGCCATTTTCCGGGTGCAGGTTCGCAGTGCTGGCGCGTTCGATGCCGGCGAGTGATCGAGCTTCGACTTCCTGCGCGGCGGTTCCGGCGCGCGAAAGCCGATGAGACGAAGGCGCCGAGAGGCGCATCCGATGGACGCGCGAGCCTCCGTCCGTCCATTGTCCGCTTTAGGAGACGATCATGGCCGAGACCAAGATTCCCGTGAAAATCGAGCCGAAATCCACACCCGTGGCCGCTGCTGCGCCGGCCACGCCGTTCGATCACCTGCGGCGCGAGATCGAACAGGTGTTCGACAACTTCCGCATTGGCACGCTGGGCTTTCCCTTCGCGCGCCGCGTCATGGATTTCGACTTCCCGCGCCTCGGTGCGCTGACGCTCGCGCCGGCCGTCGACGTGGCCGAGCGGGAGGGGGCCTACGAGATCAGCGCCGAACTCCCCGGCCTCGACGAAAAGGATGTGGAGGTGAAGCTCGCCAACGGGCTCCTCACCATCCGCGGCGAGAAAAAGGAAGAGCGGGAGGAAAAGGAGAAGGACTATTACCTGTCCGAACGGCGCTATGGTGCCTTCACCCGCTCCTTCCAGGTGCCTGAAGGCGTGGACGCCGACAAGGTGGAGGCCCGCTTTGCAAAGGGTGTCCTCACCGTAACGCTGCCCAAGACGGCAGAGGCCCAGAAACAGGAGAAGAAGATCGAGGTGAAGGCCGCGTAGGCGCGCGCCGGGTTGCGCGATGCGCGACGTCCCGCAGACACCGCGGAACCCGCCGCGCCCCCTTCACCCGACCTTAACCCCTTGCCGCCATCCTGCGTCTCGTAAGTAAGCGTTGCGTAGGGTTGCGTCATGCGTAGTGTGGCCAAGGGGGCGGCCGGGCGGACGGCGCGTCTATGTCGTCCGGAGTATCCCGCAATCGCCCCCTTGGCGGCCCCACCGGCCGCACCTCGGGGAGCGGTTCCTGCGGGAGCGGTTTCGGACCGTGCTCTCCCCCTCAATGAAATTCTCATCGGCGATACCATCGCGCAGATGGCGGCCTTGCCCGCCGGCTCGGTGGATCTTGTCTTCGCCGATCCGCCCTACAACCTCCAGCTCGGCGGCGAGCTGAAGCGGCCGGACGAAAGCCGCGTGGACGCGGTGGACGACCATTGGGACCAGTTCGAGAGCTTCGCCGCCTATGATGCCTTCACCCGCGCCTGGCTGCTCGCCGCGCGGCGGGCGCTGAAGCCGAACGGCACGATGTTCGTCATCGGCTCCTATCACAACATCTTCCGCGTCGGCGCGCTGATGCAGGATCTGGGCTTCTGGATCCTCAACGACATCGTGTGGCGCAAGGCGAACCCCATGCCCAACTTCCGGGGCCGGCGCTTCACCAATGCGCACGAGACCCTGATCTGGGCCGCCCGCAGCGCCGATTCGAAATACACCTTCAATTACGAGGCGCTCAAAGCCGGCAACGAGGATGTGCAGGTGCGCTCCGACTGGCTCTTCCCGCTCTGCACCGGGCAGGAGCGTCTGAAGGACGAGAAGGGCCGCAAGCTCCATCCCACCCAGAAGCCCGAGGCGCTGCTCGCCCGCGTGCTGCTCTCCTCCACCAAGCCCGGCGACGTGGTGCTCGATCCCTTCTTCGGCTCCGGCACCACCGGCGCGGTGGCGAAGCGCCTGCGCCGTTCGTTCATCGGCATCGAGCGCGAGGAGACCTATGCGGAGGCCGCGCGGGCCCGCATCGCCGCCGTGGAGCCGCTGTCGGAGGAGGCGCTGGTCGCCCCGCCGAGTGCGCGCGAAGCGCCGCGCGTCGCCTTCTCGGCGCTGGTGGAACGCGGTTTCGTCACGCCCGGCGCCGAACTCACCGACGCCAAGGGCCGGTTCCGCGCCGTGGTGCGGGCGGACGGCACCATTTCCCTCGCCGACAGCCCGAACGTGGGCTCCATCCACCGCGTGGGCGCCCTCGCCCAGGGTGCGGAGGCCTGCAACGGCTGGACCTTCTGGCACGTGGAAGAGGAAGGCCGCCGCCACCCCATCGACATCCTGCGCGCCCGTCTGCGCGCCGAGATGGGCATCGCGGCGGAGTAAGCATTTTACCGTCGGTCGCGGTCTTCGACCGATACCGAGCGGGTTACGCTCAACCGCCGCGCGGGCTTTGGTTTATTCGATGCCCCCATGCGCGAGCACCTTGCGCATGACCGAGGGCAGCGCCTCCGCATCGAACCGGTCCGGCGTCACCCAGCGGTGACCCTCCGGCGCGGGCGCCGTGGCGGGCAGATCGGCCCGCAGCACCTTCAGCGTCAGCGCGAAATGGGTGAAGACGTGCTCCACCGCCCCCGGCAGCGCCCGCCAGCGGGCCTTGAGCGGCGCGTGGGCCTCCGGCGCATCTGATTTCGGCCCCCAGGGGGTGGAGGGCACCTCCGTCATCTTCGCCAGAAGCCCCTTGTCCGGCCGGGTCCGCAGCAGCACCGCGCCATCCGCCCGCACGGCGAGGAAGGCGGCGCCCTCCCGCTTCGGCTTCTCGCCCTTGGGCGCCTTCACCGGATAGAGCGCCGCATCCCCCGCCGCCCGCGCCGCGCACGGCTCCATCCACGGGCAGAGCGAGCACGCGGGCGAGCGCGGGGTGCAGATGGTGGCGCCAAGGTCCATCATCGCCTGCGCGAAATCGCCGGGCCGCTGCGCGGGGGTCAGGGCAGCGGCCAGCGCCTTGATGCGCGGCTTGGCGCCGGGCAGTGGCTCGGCCACCCGATAAAGCCGTGAGACGACGCGCTCGATATTGCCGTCCACCGGGCTCGCCTTGAGGTCGAAGGCGATGGAAGCGATGGCCGCCGCCGTATAGGGGCCGATGCCGGGCAGGGCGAGCAGGGCCGCCTCGTCGTCCGGAAAGCGCCCGCCATGGCGCGCCACCACCGCCTGCGCGCAGGCGTGGAGATTGCGGGCGCGGGCGTAATAGCCGAGCCCCGCCCAGGCGGAGAGCACCTCCTCCAGCGGCGCGGCGGCGAGGTGCGAGACCGTCGGCCAGCGGGCGAGGAAGCCGGTGAAATACGGCCCCACCGCCTTCACCGTGGTCTGCTGGAGCATGATCTCGGAGAGGAAGACGTGATAGGGGTCCGCCTGCCGGCCCGGCTCGGCGCGCCAGGGCAGGCGGCGGCGGTGGCGATCATACCAGGCGAGGAGCGCGGCGGGGGCAGGCGTGCCGGGTTTGGCGCCGGGTTTTCCGGCACCGCTTGCGGCCGAGCGAGCGGCGGGGGAGGATGTCATGCGGCCAAGGTGGCCGCGCCCGCGTGCCGGGGCAAGAGCCTCGCCCACCCATCTGTTCGCCATTTCTCATCGCAACCGGAGACGCCTTGAACACCAATTTCACCCGTCGCCACCGTGGCCCGCGCCCCCTCGCCGATTTCGTCGCGCCGGGGATCAGCGACCTGTGCGGCCGCGCCGGCTTCTCGGTGGTGGAGGTGGTGACCCACTGGGACGAGATCGTGGGGCCGGACCTCGCGCCCCGCTGCATCCCCCTCAAGCTGCAATGGCCGCGGGAGGAGGGGGCTGCGGCCACCCTCGTGGTGCGGGTGGAAGGCGCCTATGCCATCGAGCTGCAATATGCCGCCGGCATCGTGGTGGAGCGAATCAACGCCTATTTCGGCTGGCGCTGCGTCGGCCGCCTGATGCTTCGCCAGGGCCCGGTGCCCCAGCGCCACGCGCCGCCGCCGGTGCCGCCGAAGCCGGACAAGGCGACCGTCGCCGCCGTTCGACACGAGATCGGCGCGTTCGAGGACGAGGCGCTGGCGGATTCCCTCGCCAGGCTCGGCGCGCTGGTGCGGCGCGAGCGCGGCGGCGGATAGGGGACGTTCACCCGTCCGTTATCTCCGGCGCGCGGCGCGGGTCTTTCCCGCCATAAGGGCGACATGATAGAGCGCGAAGGCTTTCACGCAGGTTCGGCGGTGCGGTGCCGGACTGCTTCCGTTTCCCGTTCTGATGACCCTACGGAACCGGCGATGCGGCCAAGACCGGCGAACGCCGGTCGCCAGCCGCCGGACCACTCGGAGATGTCCATGATTGTCGATCGCCGCCGTTTCCTGGTCGGAGCAGGCCTCGCCGCGATGGCGGCCGGGCTCGGCCTGCCGTTCTCCTTCGAACCGGCCGCGGCCCAGACCGTGGAGCAGGCCAAGCTGATCGCCCCCGAGGCGAGCCCGCTGCCGGAGAAGGCGCTGGGCAGCGCCACGGCGCCGGTCACCATCATCGAATATGCCTCGATGACGTGCAGCCACTGCGCCGCCTTCCACACCGGCACCTTCCCCGAGCTGAAGAAGAAGTACATCGACACCGGCAAGGTGCGCTTCATCTTCCGCGAGTTCCCGTTCGAGCCGGTGGCGACCGCCGCCTTCATGCTCGCCCGCTGCGTGCCCGAGGACAAATATTTCCCCATGGTCTCGACCCTGTTCGAGACGCAGAAGACCTGGGCCTACAGCACCGACCCCGCCGCCGGCCTCCTCGCCGTCGCCAAGCAGGCCGGCATGAGCCAGGCCGATTTCGAGAAGTGCCTCACCGACCAGCAGCTCGGCGAGAAGGTGCAGGAAAGCGCCCTCTACGCCAACAAGGAGCTGGGCGTGAACGCGACCCCCACCTTCTTCGTCAACGGCAAGAAGCTCTCCGGCGCCCTCGGCATGGCCGAATGGGACAAGGAGCTGGCCCCGCTGCTCGCCGGCAAGTGAGTTTCGATGTTCCGACGCTGAAAGGCCGGCGCACTGCGCCGGCCTTTTTGTTTTGTGGGCTTTGACGTTGCCTTCGCTCAGTCGCCGCGCGGGCTTTCTCGTTGCCTTCGCTCAGTCGCCGCGCGGGCTTTCTCGTTGCTCCCGCTCAGTCGCCGCGCGGGCTTTCTCGTTGCTTCCGCTCAGGCGCCACGCGGGCTTTCAGGCCGCCCGGAGCTTCTTCTCCACATAGCGGCTTTCCTGCGTGCGCCCGCCATAGCCATAGGCGTCCGCCTTCACTTCGCGCACGAGGATGTAGCTCTCCTCATCCAGCTCCGGTAGCAGGCCGGACATGGCCGCGAAGACGGCTTCCAGATAGGCGGCCTTCTCGTCCTTGGTGTTGGTGCCATCCACCACGAGAATATCGAGCGAAAAAGACGAGCGACGCTTCGCGCTCAGGGCTTCCCCGCCCACGAACCAGTGCTCCGCCGGCACGAAGGAGACGGCCACCGCCGTCAGCTTCGGGTCCTTGCGCAGGATGCGGGCGGTGAGATCGGACAAGGTGGCGGCGACCTTGGCCGCGAGGGCGGTGTCCGGGGCGCCGGAGAGCTTCACGTTCAGGATGGGCATTTTGACCTCCATCGGCGCGATGCATCGGCATCGGCCGCGATGGCTTCTTGTACGCCGCCCCAACTCATGAGAAAAATTGAATTCTAAAATCCCAGAGATTTGCTAACCTCATATCATGATCCGCAATCTCGACCTCGACCTCATCCGCAGCTTCGCCGCCGTCGTGGACCTCGGCTCCATCTCGGCAGCGGCGCGCAAGGTGGGGCGGAGCCAGTCGGCGGTGAGCCTGCAGATGGATCGCCTCGCCGAATCGGTGGGCTTCGCGCTGCTGGAGCGGCGCGGGCGGGCGGTGTCGCCGACCCCGCGCGGCGCCGCCTTCCTGGAGGATGCGCGCCGCCTGCTCGATCTCAACGACCGGGTGCTGACCCAGCACGTCCACGGCGCCTTCGCCCAGCCGCTGCGGCTCGGCTTTCTTCAGGACGTGGGCGAGCAGGTGCTCCAGCGCATCCTCTCCCGCCTCTCGGCGAGCTTCCCGCAGGCGCCGATCACCGTGCGCATCTGCACCACCTCCACCATGCTCGACATGCTGCGCGCCGAGGAACTGGACGTGGCCGTGGGCTTCCGCAGCGAAAGCGAGCTGCCCGCCTCCCTCCTGCTGCGCGAGCCCATGGTGTGGATCGCCGCGCGCCAGCTCAGGCTCGACCGGGAGGCGCCGGTGCCCCTCGTGCTGTTCGAGCACCCGTGCTCCTGCCGCACGGCGGCCATCGCCGCGCTGAACGCCGCCGGGCGGCCCTTCCGCATTGCCTTCACCAGCCCCAGCCTGCCGGGCCTGATGGCGGCGGTGGGGGCGGGCATGGGCGTCACGGTGCGCTCGCCGCGCGCACTGAGGCCCGACCTCGCCATCGTCGCCGACCTCGACCGCGCGGCGCTGCCGGACATGGAATTCCTGCTCTACACCCGCCCCGGCACCCGCCCGCCGGCCCTCCAGAAGGTGGAGGAGGTGTTGCAGGAGGAATTGCGGCGCGAGCATCCGCTCTACGCCGTGGCGTGAGGCGCCCCCGGGGCGCCCCACGCTTCGGCTTGCCGGGCGCGGCGGGCAAGCCTCACTGCGCTGTAAGCCTTAGTGCTGGTGGCCGCCGGCGGCCGGCGCCGGATCGCCCGCCTTGGCGCCGAGGCCGCGCACCTGATAGCTCACATCCACCTTTCCGGCCGTCTCGAAGGTGAGGGTGCCCGTCACCACCTCGCCCTCCTTCAGCGGCGCGCCGAGGTTCATGAACATGAGGTGATAGCCGCCGGGGGCGAGGTCCACGGTCTTGCCGGGCGGGATTTCGAGGCCGCTCGCCAGCTGGCGCATGGTCATGACGCCGCCGTTCATGGCCATCTCGTGGACCTGCACCTCGCCGGCGCGGGCGAAGGTGCCGCCGGTGAGGCGTTCCGGCGCGGTGCCGGTGTTGGTGATGCGCAGGAAGCCGCCGGCCACCTTGGCCCCGCCGGGGGTCGCCCGGCTCCACGGCGCCTCGATCACCAGCGCCCCGGCCTTCACCTGCGCGGCGGAGGCCGCCGCATTGGCCGCGGAGATGCGGAGCACCGGCGCGGGGCTGGCGAGCTTCTCGCCTTCGGCCTTCGCCACCTCGACCCAGCGGTGCTCGCCCTTTTCGCAGGTCTGGACCACGGGGATCGGCACCGGGCGGGCGCCGGCTTCGGGGGCGAGGTAGGCGATGAAGACGAACTCGTCGTAGAAATCGTCCGGCAGCGCGCCGCCGCTCCAGGTGATCGAGCGCACGCCGTCCTTCACCTCCTTGCCATGGAAGGCATAGGCGCGGTCATAGGGGCCGGCCTGCGTCTTCACCGTCCAGCCGGCCTTGGGCATGGGCTTGGCGGCGACGAGCCCATCGGGGATGGTCACCGTGAGCGCGGTCGTGGGCGAACCCTGGCAGCCGTGGCCGACCTTGAGCACGGCCTTGTAATAGCTGCCCACCGGGGCCTCGGCCTTTTCCAGCGTGACATGGGCGGCGGCGGGCGTCGCAAGAAGAGCGACCGGCAGGACGGCCGCGGCGAGCGCCGGGCCGAGACGGGAAAAACGGGTCATGGAGTGTCCTTGGGATCGGCCACGCGCACGCATCTGGCGCGGCGGGCGGTGCAGCAACGGGCGGCGTTCGGCTGGCGCTCAGACCCGGGCGGGCGGCCCGGTGGCGTGGAACCCAAGGGTGACGCTGCCGCCGCGCCCCAGCCCGTCGCGCACGGCGAAGACGGCTGCGCGGACACGCAAAAGCGGCTTCGTCAGGCTCCCGGCCGCTCCATCGAGGCTTGGCATCGGCGCCGAGGCGGCACAGCCGAGCACGCAGCACAGCGCATCCGGGGCATGGGATCCGTCCGGACCGTCGGGCGTCCCGCCGGCACACAGGAGCCCCACGTCGGTCGCCAACGTCCGGCCGGCATGCTCCGCCGTCGCCGCTCCGCCGAGCACCAGCTGGGCGACGAGCAGATAGGCGAGCGCCAGAGGCACGAGGGCGCGGCGCCAGAACGGAAGCCGGGACGGAGGCCGGAGCATGGGTATCGCCTTAAGACCACATCCGCCGGCCGGCAAGCCGCGCGGGGGTGGATGGTGTCGCACCCACGCCATCCCGCCGCCAGGCTGGAGGCTGGACAGGGACCAGGCTGGACACGGACCTGCGGACCCGGCACCCTTTTCTGATCGTTCGGTCCGGGACTGCCCCTTTTCGAGCCCGGCGGAGATTGCCGCGATGACCAGCACACAGCCGACCATGAAGGCCGCGCCCGCCTTCCCGTTCGACAATTCCTATGCCCGCGACCTCGCCGGCTTCTATGCGCCCGTCCTGCCCACCCCGGTGGAGGCGCCGGCGCTGGTGAAGGTGAACACCGCGCTGGCCGAGCTGCTGGGCCTCGACCCCGCCGATCTCGCGACGCCGGAAGGCGTGGCGGTGTTCGCCGGCCTCGCCGTGCCGGAGGGCGCGGAGCCCATCGCGCTCGCCTATGCCGGGCACCAGTTCGGCCATTTCTCGCCCCAGCTGGGCGATGGCCGCGCCATCCTGCTCGGCGAGGTGGTGGGGCGCGACGGGCTGCGCCGCGACATCCAGCTGAAGGGCTCCGGCCCCACCCCCTTCTCGCGCCGGGGCGACGGGCGGGCGGCGCTCGGGCCGGTGCTGCGCGAATACATCGTCAGCGAGGCCATGGCGGCGCTCGGTATCCCTACCACGCGGGCGCTCGCGGCTGTCACCACGGGCGAGCCGGTGCTGCGCGACCGGGCGCTGCCGGGCGGGGTGCTGGCGCGGGTGGCGGCGAGCCACATCCGCATCGGCACCTTCCAGTTCTTCGCCGCGCGCAAGAGCTTCGACGCGGTGAAGCAGCTCGCCGACTACACCATCGCCCGCCACTATCCCGACCTTGTGGGGGTGGAGAACCCCTATCTCGCCCTGCTCGACGGCGTGATCGGCCGGCAGGCGGCGCTGGTGGCGCGCTGGCTCTGCGTCGGCTTCATCCACGGGGTGATGAACACGGACAACATGTCGGTCTCGGGCGAGACCATCGATTACGGCCCCTGCGCCTTCATGGACGCCTACGACCCCAACACGGTCTTCTCCTCCATCGACGAGATGGGCCGCTATGCCTATGGCAACCAGCCGGACATTGCCCACTGGAACCTCGCCCGCCTCGCCGAGTGCCTGATCCCGATCATGGGAGAGGACCGCGAGGCCGCGATCGCCGCCGCCAATGCGGCGCTCGGCACCTTCCCCGCGCGCTTCTATGCGGCCTACCATGCCGGGCTCTGCGCCAAGATCGGCCTGCCGGAGGCGGGCGAAGGGGATGTGGCCCTCGCCCATGACCTCCTCAACGTGATGATCGGCTCCAAGGCCGACTTCACCCTCACCTTCCGCCGCCTCGGCGCACTGGCGGAGGATGCGGACGCGGGCGGCCCGGTGCGCGACCTGTTCCTCGACCGGGACGCCTTCGATGCGTGGGCCGAGCGCTGGCGCGCCCGCCTCGCCGAAACCGGCCGGTCCGGCGCCGACATCCGCGCCGGGATGGATGCGGTGAACCCGCTCTTCATCCCCCGCAACCATCTGGTGGAAGAGGTCATCGCCGCCGCCATCGAGCGCGGCGACCTTGGCCCCTTCGAGCGGCTGAACACGGTGCTGGCGCGGCCCTATGCGGAGCAGCCCGACTTCGCCGCCTATGCGGGGCTGCCGCCGTCCATGGAGGGGTACCGGACGTTCTGCGGGACGTGAGGGGGCTCTCTCCGCGTTGAACGGCTAAGCCCCCTCTCCCGCAAGGGGAGAGGGGAGCATGGCCCGATGCGGCAGACTTTGCCGCTGGACCCCGGCTCGGCGCTCCGCCTGCGCCGTCACCTGTCCGGGGCACAGAACCCACATGGCCGTCGTCCTCCGACTTGATCGGAGGACCCAAGGCGCCGTTTGCCCCGCCCTTGGGCCGCCCGCTCCGGCGGAGGGATGGACCCTCCGATCAAGTCGGAGGGCGACGCCGGAAAAGAAGGGCGACTCAGGGACAAATGCGCGGCCCAAAAGAAAAGGGCGCGGCCGAAGCCGCGCCCTCTCTCATTTCTGGACCGGTGGATGGATCAGAAATCCATGCCGCCCATGCCGCCCATGCCGCCGCCGGGCATGGAGGGCATGCCGCTATCGCGCTTGGGCAGCTCGGCGACGAGCGCCTCGGTGGTGACGATCAGGGCCGCGATGGAGGCGGCGTCCTGGAGGGCGGTGCGCACGACCTTGGCCGGATCGACGATGCCGGAGGCGATCATGTCCACATACTCTTCCGTCTGGGCGTTGAAGCCGAAGGACGGATCGTTGGACTCCTGCACCTTGCCCACCACGATGGAGCCTTCCACGCCGGAATTCTCGGCGATCTGGCGGATGGGGGCCTCGAGGGCGCGCAGGACGATCTTGATGCCGGCCTTGATGTCGGCGTTGTCGGAGGTGACCTTCTCCACCGCCGCCTTGGCGCGGAGCAGGGCGACACCACCGCCGGGGACGATGCCCTCTTCCACCGCGGCGCGGGTGGCGTTGAGCGCGTCGTCAACGCGGTCCTTCTTCTCCTTCACCTCGACCTCGGTCGAGCCGCCGACGCGGATCACCGCGACGCCGCCCGCGAGCTTGGCCAGACGCTCCTGGAGCTTCTCGCGGTCGTAGTCCGAGGTGGTCTCCTCGATCTGCGCCTTGATCTGGTTGACGCGGGCCTCGATGTCGGCCTTCTCGCCGACGCCGTCCACGATGGTGGTCTTTTCCTTCTCGAGGATGACCTTCTTGGCGCGGCCGAGCTGGGCGATGGTGACGTTCTCGAGCTTGATGCCGAGGTCCTCGGAGATCACGGTGCCGCCGGTGAGGATGGCGATATCCTCAAGCATCGCCTTGCGGCGATCGCCGAAGCCGGGAGCCTTCACGGCCGCGACCTTCAGGCCGCCGCGCAGCTTGTTGACCACGAGGGTGGCGAGCGCCTCGCCTTCCACGTCCTCGGCGATGATGACGAGGGGACGGCCGGTCTGCACCACGGCCTCGAGGACCGGCAGGATCGGCTGGAGGCCGGAGAGCTTCTTGTCGAAGATCAGCAGGAAGGGCTCTTCCAGGTCGGCGATCATCTTCTCCGCGTTCGTGATGAAGTAGGGAGAGAGATAGCCACGGTCGAACTGCATGCCTTCGACCACTTCGAGCTCGGTCTCGGCGGTCTTGGCTTCCTCGACGGTGATGACGCCTTCGTTGCCCACGCGCTGCATGGCGCCGGCGATCATCTCGCCGATGGAGGCATCGCCGTTGGCGGAGATGGTGCCGACCTGCGCGACTTCCGCGGAGGAAGAGACCTTCTTGGCGCGGCCCTTGATGTCGGCGATGGCGGCGGCGACGGCGAGGTCGATGCCGCGCTTCAGGTCCATCGGGTTCATGCCGGCGGCAACCGCCTTGGCGCCTTCCTTCACGATGGCCTGGGCCAGCACGGTCGCGGTGGTGGTGCCGTCGCCGGCGAGATCGTTGGTCTTGGAGGCGACCTCACGCACGAGCTGCGCGCCGAGGTTCTCGAACTTGTCCTCAAGCTCGATCTCCTTCGCCACCGACACACCGTCCTTGGTGATGCGGGGGGCGCCGAAGCTCTTCTCGATGACGACGTTGCGGCCCTTGGGGCCGAGGGTCACCTTCACCGCGTTGGCGAGGATGTCGACACCGCGCAGCAGCTTCTCGCGCGCGTCGGAGGAGAACTTTACTTCTTTGGCAGCCATAACGGCCTCCTTGTGATTCTGTTTCGGTGGACCGGCTCAGAAGCGCGGACGACACATCACTTGGCCAAGCTCACTTGGCGATGACGCCGAGGATGTCGCTTTCCTTCATGATGAGCAGGTCCTGGCCGTCGATCTTGACCTCGGTGCCGGACCACTTGCCGAACAGCACGCGGTCGCCGGCCTGAACGTCGAGGGGGACGAGCTTGCCGCTCTCGTCACGGGCGCCGGCGCCCACCGCGATCACCTCGCCCTCCTGGGGCTTTTCCTTGGCGGTGTCGGGGATGATGATGCCGCCGGCGGTCTTCTGCTCGGCTTCGATGCGCTTGACGACCACGCGGTCGTGCAGAGGACGGAAGGACATGGGTCGTTACCTCTTTCGGGGGAGCGCGAGCCTTGGCCCGCCGTTCTGGCACTCCCGGATGAAGAGTGCCAAGCTCGTCGCGGAGATAAGGGCGCGTCCCCCCCGCGTCAAGGCGCGGTGCAGCAATTGGCAGGCTAGCAAAGCGGTAACGAGCCGTGGGATAAGCTCATCGGGAGCTGGGGCTTGACGGCGGATGGTGGCGGATGCGGACGGCATCGACGCCGACGACGCAAGCCTTTATGGTCGGGGCGACTATGGTCAGGCGACTGTCTGGGTGGTCGCATTCTTGTTCCAGGCGGCGGGAGGCCTCGGAAAGCACATGACGAAGATGGTTGCGGAATCCAAGTCTGCTTTATCCAGGCCTGCTTTCGGGCGTTCTGCTTTCGGGCGTTCTGTTTTCGGGCGGCAGCGCGCCGCCCTCGCCGGCGCCGCCCTTACGGTGCTCGCGCTGGGCCTCGCCGGCTGCGAAACCACGCCACCCGCGCCGCCGCCGCCCGCGCGCCCGGTCTATACCAGCCCGATCCCGCCGGACCGCCTCGTCGGCCGCTGGGGCCTCGCCGCCTACCACCGTCCGGACGACGCCACCCGCACCGAGGCGCAGGCCAAGTCCTCCTGCGGCAACCAGCCCTATGTCATTACCGCCGGCACCAATGGCGGCGTGATGATGTATCTCGCCGATGACAACAAGCTGACCGAACTGGTCTCCAAGCAGGTGGGCAACGGCCCGGTCTATATCGGCCCGCCCGATGACCCGGCCGGCGGCGAGCGCGACCGTCAGGTGGTGCGCTTCGACAACAACATCCTGGTGCTGCGCTTCGTCGATCCGGAAGTGGCCAAGCGCTACGGCACCATGGTGTACGTGCGCTGCGCGTGAGGGGAGGGCGCCCGCCGCCCCTTTACAGTCTGACGCTCAGCGCCCCAGGGCGCCAAGGTTACGCTCTGCTCAGCGCCCGAGGGCGCTGAGCACGGCCGACCCCCGGTTGGTGGGGTCGAAGACGTGCAGGCCCAGTTCCTCGGCCAGTTCCCGGAAGGCGGCGATGCCGCGCACGGAATTGCCCCGCGCATCGAGCCGGGGCGAATAGGTGGCGATGCCGAGCTGCCGGTTGACCACGCCCAGGATGCCGCCGCCCACGCCGCTCTTGGCCGGCACGCCCACGTCGAAGGCCCAGTTGCCGGCGAAATTGTACATCCCGCAGGTGAACATCACGGCGAGGGTCGAGCGCACCGCATCCACCGCGAACACCGTCGTGCCGGTGAGCGGATCCGCGCCGATGTTGGCGAGCGTCGCGCCCATGCGGGCGAGGTCGCCGGCCGTCACCAATATGGAGCACTGCCGGAAATAGAGGTCCAGCGTCGCATCCACGTCGGCGGTGAGCGCGCCGACGCTGGCGAGCAGATGCGCGATGCCGCGATTGCGGTGGGCCGTCTCGGCCTCGGAGCGGAACACCGCCTCGTCCACCGCGAGCCGCCGCCCCGCCGCCGCCGAGAAGCGATCCAGCACGAAATCCAGCGCCGCGTCGCCGAGATGCTCCACCAGCAGCCCCGAGACGGTGATGGCCCCGGCATTCACCATGGGGTTGAAGGGTCGGTTGGTCTCGGCGTCGAAGACGATGGCATTGAAGGCGTCGCCGGAGGGCTCCACGCCGACGCGGGAGAGCACCTTGTCCCGCCCGGCCACCTCAAGGGCGAGACAGAAGGCAAATGCCTTGGAAATCGACTGGATGGTGAACGCCACGCCGGCATCCCCGACCGCGACCACCTCGCCCGTCACCGAGACTGCGGCGATGCCGAAGCGGTCGGGGTCCACCAGCGCCAGTTCCGGGATGTAATCGGCGAGCGCGCCGGAGGTGTCGGCGCGGCTGCGCTCAAAAGTATGCCGCACCACCGTCTCCAGCCCGGAGCCGGCCGGCTCGGCGGAAGCCGCATGCGTCGGGCTCAAATCCATCCTCTTCCCCCTTGCGGTCCAGCGGATGCCGACCGCGATCGCGGACCCTGTGTCGCACCGTGCTGGCGACGAGCCAAGCACAAGACGAGCCAAGCAGGAGACGTGCCATGGCGCGCGATCGCGTCCGCGCAGACGGTTGCGCCGTAAGGAGAAACCGGCCTCGAATGGAATTAGTCTATTTCAAATTCTGGAATGCATCAGAACAGTTATCGTTTTGAATAAATCTAATATTTCCCGCCACGCTCCACCGCATATTGCCCGTAAGGTAGGGGGTTAATAAAACCGAGCTTAGTAGTCTGAATTGTGTCGAGCCCCGCGATGCCCGTCTTTACATGTGTTTCCAATGTCCGACATCGCCCGGGGAAGAGTTCGTCTGCTGGCGCAGGCCGGCCTCGTCTGGCGGCACGACGGTTCTCGACGCTTGCGCTGACGGCCGGATCACTGCTGGCGACCTCGGCGCTGGTCATGCCCTTGGCTTCCGGTGCGGCGCGGGCGCAGGAGGCCGAACCCTCCGTCGCGCTGCCCACGGTGAACGTGGAGGGCGTGGCCGAGACCGCCTGGGGCCCGGTGGACGGCTATGTGGCGACCCGCTCCGCCGCCGGCACCAAGACCGATACGCCGCTGATCGAGACGCCGCGCTCCATCTCCGTCGTCACCCGGCAGGAGATGGACGACCGCGCAGTGCAGAACGTGATCGACGCGGTCTCCTACACGGCGGGCGTCGTCACCGGCGCCTATGGCTATGACCCGCGCTTCGACGACATCTATCTGCGCGGCTTCTCGGTGACCTCCCGCGGCGACTTCCTCAACGGCCTGTCCCAGGGCTCCGGCAATTTCGCCTACTGGCGCACCGAGACCTACGGGCTGGAGCGCATCGACGTCATCAAGGGCCCGGCGAGCGTGCTCTACGGGCAGACGGTGCCGGGCGGCCTCATCAACCGCATCTCCAAGATGCCGGTCGACACGCCCTTCGCCGAGGTGGAAGGGCAGATCGGCGCGCCGGGCTGGTATCAGGCCGGCTTCGACGTGGGCGGAAAGGCGACGCAGGACGGCAACGTCCTCTACCGCCTCACCGGCGTCGCGCGCGCCGCGGACGGGCCCATCGACTACACCACCAACAACGAGCTTTTCCTCGCTCCGGCCATCACCTTCAAGGACGACAGCACCCGCCTCACGGTGCTGGCCAACATCCTCGATATCCGGCTGCCATCAAGCATCTATTACTACCAGACGCCGACGCTGCTCACGAAGATTCCCATCGGCACCACCTACAACGCCCTGAAGCAGACGCAGGAGCAGGTCGGGTACATCCTCGACCACGACTTCAACGATGTCTTCAGCGCGCACCAGAACGTGCGCTACGGCCATATCGAGAACCACAGCTTCTGGGCGTTCCCCACCGGCGTGCAGAACGGGCCGCTGGTAGAGATTTCCGCCAGCAACTACCGCGAGATTCTCGACACCTTCCAGGCCGACAATCAGGTGACGGCGAAGTTCGCCACCGGCGGGTTCAACCACAAGGTCATCGGCGGGGTCGACTTCCTCCTCGCCGAATCCACCTATTGGTACGACACCGGCTACAACACGGTGCCGATCAACCTGCTCAACGCCAACGTGCCGAACCTCGTGGTCATGCCGCCCAACACGATCGCGTCGGGCGGCGCGCTGTCGCAGGTTGGGCTCTACGCACAGGACCAGATTTCCTTCGGCAACGGATGGCACTTCACCCTGGGTGGCCGGCAGGACTTCGCCACCACCGACCAGAGCTATGCCGGCCTCACCACCGCCTCGCGCGATGACAGCGCCTTCACCTGGCAGGCCGGCCTGCTTTACGAATTCGCCAACGGCGTCTCGCCTTATGTGAGCTACGCCACGTCCTTCCTGCCCTCCCTCAACGTGGACGCCAACGGCCAGCTGCTGCAGCCTTCCACCGGCGAGCAGTATGAGGTGGGCATCAAGTTCCAGCCCAAGGGCGGCCGCAGCTTCTTCACCCTCGCCGCCTACCAGATCACCCAGAACAATTATGCGGTGCCCGACCCGAACACCTTCGTCTACAGCGCGGTGGGCGACGTGCGGGTGCGCGGCTTCGAGGCGGAGGCGCTGGTGGAGATGGCCGAGGGCCTCGACCTCACCGCAGCCTACACCTTCACCCAAGGCACCATCATCGACAGCGCCAACATCGCGACCATTGGCAAGACGCCCATCAACATGCCGTCGAACGTGGCCTCGCTCTGGCTCAAGTACACGTTCCAGGACGGCCCGTGGAAGGGCTTCGGCCTCGGCGCGGGCATCCGCTACGTGGGCGGGTTCTGGTCCAGCAACGACAACGTCTACCAGAACCCCGCCCAGTTCCCGGTGGATGCGGCGCTCTATTACGCGAAGGACAATTGGAGCCTGCAGCTCAATGGCAAGAACGTCTTCGGCCAGGAGCAGGCGCTCCTGAACGAGGGCTACTGGTACTGGCAGCAGGGGCGGACCGTGATGGCCACGGCCAAGGTCCGCTGGTGAGCCCGCCCGCACGGCCCGCCGCCGCCCGCCGGTTCAGCCTGCGGCCGGCGCTGGTGTGGGCGCACCGCATCCTCGGCCTGTCCACCGCGCTGTTCCTGGTGATCGCCGGGCTGACCGGCAGCGTGCTCGCCTTCCACCACGAGCTGGACGAATGGCTGAACCCCTCGGCCTACCGCGCCACCGCGGCGGGCACACCGCTCGGGCCTGAGGCTTTGGCGCGGGCCATCGAGGCCGGCCATCCCGACCGCCGCGTCTGGTACATGACGCTGGAGAGCGATGCCGGCCATGCCGCCAACGCCGCCGCGCTCGGCCGCATCGATCCGGCCACCGGCGAGGCGGTGCCCATCCCCGCCGACGTCTTTCAGGTGGACCCGGTGAGCGGCGAGGTGCTGGCGGCGCGCCTGTGGGGGGCCTGCTGTTTCTCCTCGCTCAACATCATCCCCTTCCTCTACGAATTCCACCACAACCTCAGCCTGCCCGGCGTCTATGGCATCCTGCTCATGGGCGGGGTGGCGATCCTCTGGCTGGTGGATGGCTTCGTCGGCTTCGCGCTGACCCTGCCGCGCGGTCAGCCGTTCCTCGCCAAATGGCGCGCGGCCTTTGCCATCAAGGGCGGCAGCGCCTTCCGCCTCAATCTCGACTGGCATCGCGCGGCCGGGCTCTGGCTGTTCGTGCTGCTCATCATCCTCGCCATCTCCTCGGTGGCGATGAACCTGCGCCGCGAGGTGGTGGAGCCGGTGGTGAGCCTGTTCTCGCAGCTCACGCCCACGCCCTTCTCCAACCCGCCGCTGGAGAAGCTCGCCGAGCGCACCCTCTCCTTCGACACTATGCTGGAGACGGGACTGAAGGAAGCCCGCGCCCGCGGCTGGCAGGAGCCGGCGAGCGAGATCTTCTTCTCGCCCCATTACGGCGTATTCGGCGTCGCCTTCGGCGACCACGACGACCCCATGGACACGCGCTGGCTCTATTTCGACGGCGAGACGGCGGCCTTCCGGAACGCCATCATCCCCGGCGTCGGCACGGCAGGGGACGTCTTCATCCAGATTCAGTTCCCCATCCATTCGGGGCGCATCCTCGGCCTCACCGGGCGCATCCTCATCGCCGTGATGGGCGTGGTCATCGCCGGCCTCGCCATCACCGGCGTCGCGGTGTGGTGGATGAAGCGCAAGGGGCGCGTGGGGCGCAAGGCCAAGGCGCGGGCGGGGAAGGCGTCCGACGCCCGGACGAAGGCGATGCCGGCGGAGTGAGGTGGGCGGTAAGCCTTGCCCTCACTCGTCCATCTTCAGCGCGGCGATGAAGGCTTCCTGCGGAATCTCCACCTTGCCGAACTGGCGCATCTTCTTCTTGCCTTCCTTCTGCTTGTCCAGAAGCTTGCGCTTGCGCGAGATGTCGCCGCCGTAGCACTTGGCGGTCACGTCCTTGCGCAGGGCCTTGATGGTCTCGCGGGCGATGATCTTGGCGCCGATGGCGGCCTGGATCGGGATGTTGAAGAGATGCTGGGGGATCAGATCCTTCAGCTTCTCGCACATCACCCGGCCGCGCGCGTCGGCGCGGGCGCGATGCACCAGCATGGAGAGCGCGTCCACCGGCTCGGAATTGACGAGGATGGACATCTTCACGAGGTCGCCGGGCCGGTATTCGGTGATCTGGTAGTCGAACGAGGCATAGCCCTTGGAGATGGACTTCAGCCGGTCGTAGAAATCGAACACCACCTCGTTCAGCGGCAGGTCATAGGTGACCATGGCGCGCGCGCCCACATAGGTCAGCTCGATCTGGGTGCCGCGCCGGTCCTGGCAGAGCTTGAGCACGGAGCCGAGATAATCGTCCGGGGTGAGGATGGTGGCGCGGATCCACGGCTCGCGGATTTCCTCGATCTTCACCACGTCCGGCATGTCGGCGGGATTGTGCAGGTCGATCACCGAGCCGTCCGTCATCTGGATCTCGTAGATGACCGAGGGGGCGGTGGCGATGAGGTCGAGGTTGAACTCGCGCTCCAGCCGCTCCTGGATGATCTCCAGATGCAGGAGCCCGAGGAAGCCGCAGCGGAAGCCGAAGCCGAGCGCGGCGGATGTTTCCATCTCGAAGGAGAAGCTGGCGTCGTTGAGGCGCAGCTTGCCCATGGCGGCGCGCAGATCCTCGAACTGCGCGGCATCCACCGGGAACAGGCCGCAGAACACCACCGGCTGGGCCGGCTTGAAGCCCGGCAAGGCGGCGTCGGTCTGGCGCTTGTCCTCGGTGATGGTATCGCCGACGCGGGTGTCGGCCACTTCCTTGATGGAGCCGGTGAGGAAGCCGATCTCGCCCGGGCCAAGCTCCGTGAGCGTCACCATCTTGGGGGTGAACACGCCCACCCGGTCCACGTCATAGACGGCGCCGGAGCCCATCATCTTGATGCGCTGGCCCTTCTTGAGCACGCCGTCGACGATGCGCACGAGGACGACCACGCCGAGATAGGTATCGTACCAAGAATCCACCAGCAGCGCCTTGAGCGGCGCCTCGCGGTCGCCCATGGGCGGCGGCAGGCGGGTGACGATGGCTTCCAGCACCTGATCGACATTAAGGCCGGTCTTGGCGGAGATGCCGATGGCGTCGGAGGCGTCGAGGCCGATCACGTCCTCGATCTGCGCCTTCACCTTCTCCGGCTCGGCGGCGGGCAGGTCCACCTTGTTGAGCACCGGCACGATGTCGTGGTTGTTGTCGATGGCCTGGTAGACGTTGGCGAGCGTCTGCGCCTCCACGCCCTGGGAGGCGTCCACCACCAAGAGCGAGCCTTCCACGGCGGCCAGCGAGCGGTTCACCTCATAGGCGAAGTCCACGTGGCCGGGGGTGTCGATGAGGTTGAGGACGTAGGTCTCGCCGTCCTGCGCCTTGTAGGAGAGGCGCACCGTCTGAGCCTTGATGGTGATGCCGCGCTCGCGCTCGATATCCATGCTGTCGAGCACCTGCTCCGTCATCTCGCGCTCGGAGAGCCCGCCGGTCATCTGGATGAGGCGGTCGGCGAGGGTCGACTTCCCGTGGTCGATATGGGCGACGATGGAGAAGTTGCGGATGTGCTTCTGGGCGGTGGCGGTCATCCGGGCCGCATAGCATCGGCGGGGGGCGGCCACAAGGCGAAGGCGCGATTAGGGTCCCGCCGGGAGACGCAACGGCCGGCTCGCGCGGGCCGCTGCCCGTCTTTGGTCTCCTGGAGAGCCGCACGCCCCGCTCGGCGCCCCCTCTCCCCTCGAAGCCGGCGATTGCCGGCTTCGAACTCCACGAGCCAAACTCGGCAACAGCCGAGTTTGGGCGGGAGAGGGCCGGGGTGAGGGGTATGCCTCTCCGGTTGCCGCACCTTGTGAGGCTCGGAGCCAGCCCCCTCATCCGTCACGCGGCTCGCGCCGCGTGCCACCTTCTCCCGCGAGGGGAGAAGGGAAACGGGTGGCTCACAGCCCCATGAGGCGGCGGGACTTGGGTGTGGGCTCGGAATCCTCCGTCGCGTCCGCCTCGGGGCCGGGATCGTCCGGCAGAGGCGGCAAGGCGACGATGGCGTCGGGCTTCTTGCCGGTTTCGGCGGTGCGTCCGCGCCCGGTTCCGTTGCCCGGCGGCGGGGCGAGAATGACGGGGACGGGCTCGGCAGGCGCTGCCCTGGTCGTTTCTTTCGGCGCGTCCTTGACGGGGCCAGCGGCCTTGGGCTCGAGCGCCTTCGGCGAGGCGGGCGTCTCGGCCGGCGTCGCCGGGACCTCCACGATCACCTCCACGGGGGCAACCGGGACGGCTTCCGCCGCCTTCGCTTCTGCCGCCGCGGCTTCGGCTGCCTTCACTTCAGCCGCCTTCACCTCGGCGGCCGTCTTTTCCGTTGCCTTCTGCTCGGCGATCTTCTTCTGCTCGGCGATCTTGGCCTCTTCGCTGGCGCGCACAGCGGCGATGGCCGCCTTCACCCGCTCGGCCTCATGCTCGAGGATGGGCGTGGCGGAGACGCCGGGCGGCACCTCCCAGACGAAGGCGTCGAGCCGGCCGGACACCGGGGACACCGGCGCCCAGCGGTCGGAGACGACGCCGTCGGCGATCCAGGCCGGGTCGCGGTTGGCGCGCACCGCGCGGGCGGTCCATTCGCGGGCCTTGCCGATGTCGGCATGCTCGGCCGCCTCCAGTTCCGCCATCAGCAGGCACACCCGCTGGCTGGGATCGGCGAGGAGCGGCTCCAGCACGAGGCGGGCCTGGCGGAATTCCTGCGCGTCGATGGCCGCGCGGGCGAGCGCGATGGCGCTTTCCCGCTGGGAGGGCGCCTTGTTGGCGAGGGTGCGGATGCGCTTGAGGCGATCGAGCGCCGCGTCGCCGGGGCGGAGGTACGCCTCCACGTCGGCAAGTTCGGGATGCGGGTTCGCGGCAAAGGCGGTCTCGACGATCTTTGCCGCCTTGCGCAGTTCCCCGGCGGCGCCGAGCAGGCGGCCGGCGCAGGCGGCGGCCGGTACCAACGTGGGGGCGAGGCGCACCGCCTCCACCGCCTTCTCGCGGGCGACCAGCGGGTCGGTCTGTTCCAGCGCGATGGCCTCGGCGGCGAGCAGCACCGCGCGGCGGCGGCGGTACTGGGCCTTGTCGATGCCCTTCTGCGCCATCTGGCGTTCGAGCACGGCGCGGGCGCCGGCATAGTCCCCGGCGGCGCAACGCGCCTCGATCACCGCATCGGCAGCCCAGCCCAGCGTCGGGGCGGCCGATGCGGCCTCCTCGGCGATGGCGTAGGCGGCGCCCTTGTCGCCGGCCTTGCGGGCTTCCATGTGCAGCCCGCGCAGGCCGAGGAGGCGGGTGGAGGGGTCGTCCACCATGGCGCGGAAGGCGGCGATGGCCACCTCCGGCTTGCCGTCCAGCTGTGCGGCCTGGGCGGTGAGGAGATGGGTGAGCGGCTCATGGGGCAGGAGCCGCGCGGCGTCATGGCGTGCCTGCCGCACGGCGGCATTGTCGCCGATGCCCACCGCGAGCAGGCCGCGCGACACCGCCTGCCAGCCCTTCTCGCGCTTGCGACGGCGGGAGAAGGCGGCGATCAGCCTGGGCGAGCGGATGAGCAGCGACAGCAGCCGCCACAGCAGCAGCAGCACGCCGGACACGACCGCGATGACGGCGAGGGCCACCGGCACGGTGGTTTCCACCCGCCATCCCTCCCACACCACGGCGATCTCGCCCGGTCGGTCGGCGAGCCAGGAAACGCCGAAGGCGGCGGCGGCGAGGAGGATGAGGAGCAGGATGAGGCGGATCACGGCACCTTCCCCGAAATGGCGGCCAGCTGCTGCTGGAAGAGAGTTCCGGCGGCCTTGACCGCGGCGGCCCGCGCTTCGATGTCGCGCATCACGGCGAGGCGCTGCTGCACGCTTTCCGGCAGCTGCTTGAGCGTCTTCAGGGCCTCGTCGAGCTGGCCGGCGCGCACCTGGGTGACGGCGGTGCCGATGAGTCCTTCCGAATCCACCGAGCCGGGGCCGGTGGCGGGGCGCACCTTCACGAGGTTTTCGGCCGAGGACATCAGCCGGTCCATCAGCGAGGCGCTCGCATCCGCCGGGGCCGGCGCGGATGCACCGAGCGCGGCGGCGCCCTCCTGCGCGAGGCGGGCGGCGAGGGCGGCGGCGGGCGCGAAGCCCTTTTCGGCCGCGCCGGCGAAGGCGTCGAGCTGGCCGGCGTTGGCACCGAGCGTGGCGCGGGCGGCGGCAAGTTCCGCCGCGAACGGACGGCCCGAGACCACCGCATCGCGGAAAGCGGCGACCACAACGAGGCTGGAGGCCGTGCGGTTGAACTGCGTGGCGGCCGTGCTCGTGTCGTCGATCTGCTTCTTCAGCGCGTCGAAGCGCGGGCCGATGGCTTCGGCCTGCTTCTCCAGTCCCTGCACCTGAGGCCCGAGGGCCTGCGTCTGGGTGGCGAGAGCCTGCAGCTGCGGGCCGAGCGACTGGGTGGCGCCGATGAGCGCCTGAACCTGCGGGGCGAGAGCGTCCACCTTGGGGGCGAGCGCCTCCGCCTTGGCGTTGGCCTCGCGGGCGCCTGTGGCGGCGGCGGCGACGGCGGTGCGCAGCGTACCCTCGCCACCCTTCAGGGCATCCACGTCGCGGCGCAGGCCGGCCAGCGCCTCGCGGGCCTGCTCGGTCGCGGTCTTGAGATCGTCCACGCTTTTCACAAGCGCGGGGGGAATGGCGGGCGCCGCCGGAGCGGCGGACGGGGTGGCGGAAGACGGGGCCGCCGGCGCGGCCCTGAGGCCGGCGAGGGCGTCCTGTACCGCCTTGAGCGCCGCCTCGTCGCGGTCGAGCCGCTCGGAGAGCGCGGCGATGGCCCGGGGATCGACCGCCGGACGCGCCTCCAGCGCGGCGATGCGCGACTGGAGCGGCGAGAGATCGACCTGCGGCGCGGCCACCGGGGCCGGGGGATAGAGGATCGGCAAGGCGTACCACAGCCCGCCCGCCGCCGCGCCGCCGCCGATGAGGCCGGCAATCAGCGCCGCGAACACGGTGCCGCCGCCGCCCTTGCGCGGGGTTTCAGGGGGGGGCTGGTGAGCGGCCGGAGCCTCGGCGGCCGCCTCAGTGGCGGCTTCGGCAGCAGCCTGGGCCTTGGCTTCCGCGATGGCCTCCACCTTGGCCTCAGCCTTGGCGTCAGCCTCCTGCCGCACCTCGGTCTCGGCCACCTGCTCGGCGCTCTTCTCGCTGGCCGCGCTTGAGGGCGTGTCAGCCGTGGAGGCGGGGGCCTGTCCCGGCACGGGGGCCTTTGCGCCCGACCCGGCCGGAGCCGGCGCGGAGGCGACTTCCTGCGCTTTCAGGTCAAGCGTGGGCGGGATGCGGGGCGTTCGGGAGGAGAAGTTCTCCGCCTTCGGATCGTCGCTCGCCGGCGTAGTGGTGGCCATCGGCGTCGCTCGTGCCTCCCTATTGGGTTCGGACCCGTCGTCGGGACCGGGATAGACCGGCCGGAGCCGGGCCGCAACCGCGCCGCCCGCCCCCGTCCCTCACAGCCGCGTCACAGCAGCGCGAACAGTGCGTCCTCATTGGGCGCGGCGGCAACCTCCACCGCCAGCCCCCTGCGGATGAACGGCTCGGCCACCTGCTCGGAGAGGCACAGTTCCCGCACACCGGTCAACGTGTCGTTAAGCCCGGCGGCGGCAACGCACCGCAGCAGTGTCTTCACCGTTCGCTGAGAGAAGTGCAGCGCTGCCGTCACGGTTCCGCTCGCCAGCGCCGCGCGTGCGTCATCGGAGAGGGCATCCGCCGGCTCGGCCGCATAGACGATGGCAAGTTCCAATGAAATGCCCGGCGCCGCCAGGAGCCCGGCGAGATCGGCCGCGCGGTCCTCGCCGGCCGGATTCAGCACCCGCGCGCCAGAAGGAAGGACCGCAGCGATGCGTCCGGCGAGGGCCGTGGCGTCGCCGTCGCAGTCCGTCACCTGGTCGAAGCCGACCGCGCGGGCCTCCTTCGCCGTGCGCGGCCCCACCGCGAAGGCGGGCAGATGCAGGAAGCGCCTGCTGTCCGGATCGGCGGCGAAGGCCGTCACCCCGTTGATGGAGGTAAAGGCCACCGCATCGAAGACGCGATCCGGCAACGGTGTCCCGGTGGGGCCGATCCGCAGCATGGGATCGACGGTCACCTCATGCCCCAGCGCCTTGAGGCGCTTGGCGGTCTGGTGCGCCGCCGGTAGCGGCCTGGTGACGAGAACATGCATCTCAGCAATCAATCGAACGGAAGAACGGGGCGGAACAACGGCCAGACGCGGTAGCCAGACACGAGGGCCGCCGCGCTGAAAAACAGGACGCGGCAAGGGCCGCGCCGGCAACTCACAATCCCAGCGCCCTGGCCGGGGCGCTGGCGCGCAGCTCGGTGCCGAGCGCCGTGCCCAGCGCCGCCGCGTCCGCGATGGGAGCGGCGCCGGAGGCTTCCGCCGCGTCCGCGCCATCGGGCGTCATGACGAGGCCGGAGAGGCGCACCTGATCGCCCTCCACCTTGGCGAGCCCGGCGATGGGGGTGCGGCAGGAGCCGTCGAGGGCGGTCAGGAAAGCCCGTTCGGCGGCGAGCGCGATGCCGGTGTCGCGGCAGGCGACGGCGGCGATGGCGGCGTTGGTGGCAGGATCATTCACCCGGCATTCAATGGCCACCGCCCCCTGACCCACCGCCGGCAGGAAGTCCGAGGTCGCCAGCACCGCGCTCGCCACATCGGCGAGGCCGAGGCGGGTGAGGCCGGCGAGCGCGAGAAGCGTGCCGTCGAAATCCCCGTCCTTCACCCGCGCGAGGCGGGTGTGGACGTTGCCGCGCAGCAGTTCGACCTTGAGGTCCGGCCGCAGGCGCCGCAATTGCGCCTCGCGCCGGAGCGAGGCCGTGCCGACCCGCGCGCCCGCCGGCAGATCGGCGAGGCCGGCGCCGGACTTCAGGATCAGCGCATCGCGCACGTCGGCGCGCGGCAGGTATCCGGCGAGGTGCAGGCCCTCGGGCAGATAGGTCGCCACGTCCTTGGCGGAATGCACGGCGAGGTCCACGCGGCCGTCCAGCAGCGCTTCCTCAAGCTCCTTGGTGAAGAGCCCCTTGCCGCCGGCCTCGGACAGCGCCCGGTCCTGGATCTGGTCGCCGGTGGTGCGGATGACCTCGATGGCGACCTGAGCCGGCTCAACCTTCAGCGCCGCGGCCAGCGCCGCCTGCACCGCATGGGCCTGCCACAGAGCGAGCGGGCTGCCACGGGTGCCGATGCGCAGGATTGGAGAATTTCCGCCGGACATTTCTTCCAATTTCGTATTCTCGTTCAGGGATGCGTAGAATGCGCGAGGGATTCGAAACGGGATAGGCGGCGTTGCGGCGCAGCGCAATGGCGGCGCGCAATCTGGCCCGCGCGCCCTTGGGAGGATGAGAGTTTGCCCGACCTGATGGTGCTCGGCATCGAGACCACGTGCGACGAGACGTCCGCCGCGGTGGTGACGCGCTCGCCCTCTGGCGCGTCGGACATCCGCTCCAACGTCATCCGCTCGCAGGTGGAGATCCACTCGCCCTATGGCGGCGTGGTGCCGGAGATCGCCGCGCGCGCCCATGTGGAGGTGCTGGACCATGTGATCGCCGAGGCCATGCGGCAGGCGGGCGTGGATTATTCCGAACTTTCGGGCATCGCGGCGGCGGCCGGTCCCGGCCTCATCGGCGGGGTCATCGTCGGCCTCACCACGGCCAAGGCCATCGCGCTCGCCGCCAAGAAGCCGCTGGTGGCGGTGAACCATCTGGAAGCTCATGCGCTGACCGCCCGCCTCACCGATGGCGTCGCCTTCCCCTATCTGCTGCTGCTCGTCTCCGGCGGCCACACCCAGCTCCTCGCCATCGAGGATGTGGGCAAATACACCCGTCTGGGGACCACCTTGGACGACGCGGTGGGCGAGGCCTTCGACAAGGTGGCGAAGATGCTGAGCCTGCCCTATCCGGGCGGCCCGCAGGTGGAGGAACAGGCCAAGCACGGCTATTCCGCCCGCTTCCCCTTCCCGCGCCCGCTCCTGGGCCGGCGCGAGCCCGATTTCTCCCTCTCCGGCCTCAAGACCGCGGTGCGGCTGGAGGCGGACCGCCTGGCACCCCTCTCCGACGAGGACGTGGCGGACCTCTGCGCCAGCTTCCAGGCCGCGGTGGTGGAGGTGATCGCCGACCGCGTGCGCGCCGGCGCCCGCGCCTTCCGTGACCGGCTGGGGCGTGGCCCGACTGCTTTGGTGGTCGCCGGCGGCGTCGCCGCCAACGGCATGATCCGCGAAAGCCTCGCCAAGGTGGCGGCCGAGCTGAACACCCGCTTCGCCATGCCGGCCCCGGTGCTGTGCACCGACAATGGCGCCATGATCGCCTGGGCCGGGGCCGAGCGCCTCGCCCGTGGCATCCGGGACCGGCTCGACGTGAGCCCGCGCGCCCGCTGGCCGCTCGATCCGGCGGCCGCCGCCTCTGCCACCGCGCGGGCCTGAACGGTGTCGGGTTCCAGCTTTCGCCGCATCGGCGTGATGGGGGCGGGCGCCTGGGGCACCGCCCTCGCCAACGCCGCCGCCCGTGCCGGCCGCGAGGTGGTGCTGTGGGGCCGCGATGCTGGGGCGATGGCCGACATGGCGGCGGCCCGCGAGAACCGGGCCGATCTGCCGGGCATCGCCCTCGATCCCGCCGTCTCGCCGGTCTCCGACCTCGATCTGATTGCCGATTGCGACGCCGTGCTGCTGGTGGTGCCGGCGCAGGCCTGCCGCGAGGCGCTGGGCCATCTGGGAAGCCGCGTGCGGGCCGGGATGCCGGTCATCTCCTGCGCCAAGGGCATCGAGCGCGGCACCCGCGCCTTCATGAGCGATGTGATCGCCGAGGCGCTGCCCGGGGCGCTGCCCGCCGTGCTCTCCGGCCCGAGCTTCGCAAGCGATGTCGCGGCCGGCCTGCCCACGGCGGTGACGCTGGCGGCGCGGGACGGCATGCTGGCGAAGGATCTCGCCCAGGCGCTGGGCTCCTCCACCCTGCGGCTCTATCATTCCACCGATGTGCGCGGCGCCGAGATCGGCGGGGCGGCGAAGAATGTGCTGGCGATCGCTGCCGGTATCGTCGCCGGGCGCAAACTGGGGGCCAGCGCCGCCGCCGCTCTGGTGGCGCGGGGCTTTGCCGAACTGATGCGCTTCGGCGCCGCCTACGGCGCCCGGCCGGAGACCATCACCGGCCTCTCGGGCCTCGGCGACCTCATCCTCACCACCTCCGGCCCGCAATCGCGCAACTTCGCCTTCGGCCGCGCGCTGGGGGCGGGGGAGGCGGGCGCGGGCAAGCTCGCGGAAGGCGCCTTCACCGCCAGCGTGCTGGTGGAGATGGCGGCGGCCAAGGGCGTGGATGTTCCCGTCAGCGCCGCCGTGGACGCCGTGCTCGCCGGCCGCCTCGGCATCGACGGCGCCATCGAGGCGCTGATGGCCCGGCCGCAGCGGGCGGAGTGAGCGAAAGGGGGGGAGGCCGGAGCCCGTGCCGCCTCTCACAGCCGTCATCCCCCGGCTCGCTGCTCCCCGCGTCATCGCCCCTTCACAAGCGTCATCCCCCGGCTCGTCCGGGGGATCCACCCATCCGCGCGTCCGGTTCTCGCAGGCCGGGCACTCTTCTGGCGTCTCGGTGGATCGCCCGCACAAGGCGGGCGATGACAGAGGGGATGAAGCCGCGCGGGCTTTGCGCGCTGCCTTCGCTCAGGCGCCGCGCGGGCTTCAGGTCTTCAGCCGGTCGAATGTCCGGCCCATCTCCGCGCGGCTCACATGGGAAATGATGGCGGGGTCGAGCACGTCCGCGCCAGCGCGGAAGGCGCCTTCGGCGTCGGGGTGGGCGAGCGCGATGCGGAGCGCGCCAAGGAGGTCATAGAGCGCCCAAGGCTTGCCGGCATCGCGCAGGGCCGATTGCAGCGCCCCCTGCACCAGCGCGCGCACCGTGCGGTGGGATTCGGAGACCGGCACCTCGTCCGCCTCCCCCTCCAGCGCGGCGATGCAGGCCGCCGCATCGAACGAGACGTGGCCGCGACAGGCGAGCGGCCGCACCGGGTAGATCACGCAGATGCCCTCGGCGAGGAAGGGGCATTCGGCCCCCAGCGCCATGGTGCCGGAGGTGGCGGGGTTCGCCCCCTGCGCGGCGGCGAGGCGGGCGGGAAGATCGATGCCCACCTTGCGGAAGCCCTCGGCCATGGCGCGGACATAGCGCGCCACCATCAGCACTTCGGGCATGGTCGCCGCCACCTGGATGCGGCAGCAGGTGCCGCAGCCCTTGTGGCAGGCGAGCGGCGGCAGATCCTTCGTCTGCTCGGTGACATTGTGCGCGTAGCTGGAGAAGGCCTGCATCCAGAGGCGGTCGACGATCTCGGCCGAGCCGCCATGGGCCTGAAGCGTCGCGCCGAAGGCGGCGTGCTGGGCGCGGAAGAAGGCGGCGGGGCCGTCGGCTGCGGTCTCCGGCTCAGAAGCGATCGCCACGGCAAGCCTCCAAAAATGCATCGCGCCCCAAACGGGCGAACCGGAACGCTGGCCAAAAGCCGGAGCCGGAGCATTGAGATGGAACAAGCTATGTACAATCGGGAATAGCCGAAAAGTCCGGGAAACCGCGTAGAGCGCCCGCCCCCCGTTCGGAGAGGGCGGGCGGGGCGTCAGAAGCAGGCGATCAGAAGTAGGTCGCCACGCCGGTGGTGTGCTCCACCGACGGCGGGCTGGCGAAATAGGGGCTGACGAGACGGCGCCATTCCTGGAACTCGGGCGAGTTGCGGAAATGGACCATGTGATCCTCGACGCTCTCCCAGGTGACCAGCAGGGTATAGCGCGTGGGGGTCTCCACGCCGCGCGCCAGCGACATGCCGATGCAGCCGCGCGATTTCTGGAAGTGGGGCGCCGCCTCCCTCACCGCCGCCTCGAAGGCCGCCTCGGAGCCTTCCTTGATGTCGAGCGTGGCAACCTCATAGACCATGTGCGCTTCCTTGATGAGATGCGGCGACCGTCCGCGCCGTCGGCGGCGGAGATTAAGGCCTCGCGCGTCTCAGGCAAGTGACAAGAAACCTTGCCAAGACAGGCGGGACACGGCACATCCGGACCCATCGATTGCGAGCGCGAGCATTGCCATGGCCCACTGGCTCTACAAGTCCGAACCCTTCAAATGGTCCTGGGAGATGCAGGTGAAGGCCGGCGCCAAGGGCACCCATTGGGACGGGGTGCGCAACCACCTCGCCAAGCAGCAGCTGCTCGCCATGAAGATCGGCGACACCGGCTTCTTCTACCATTCCAACGAGGGCAAGGAGATCGTCGGCATCGTCGAGGTCATCAAGGAGGCCTACCCCGACCCCTCCGACCCCACCGGCAAGTTCGTGATGGTGGACATCAAGGCGGTGAAGCCGCTGAAGACCCCCGTCACCCTCGCCGCCGTGAAGGCCGAGCCGCGGCTCTCCGAAATGGCGCTGATGAAGTTCTCCCGCCTCTCGGTGCAGCCGGTGACGAACGAGGAATGGGCCCTCGTCTGCGCCATGGGCGGCGTGAAGGGGTGAGCCGCCCCATCACCGACCCGGCCGCCTTCATCCGCGCCGAGACGCGCCTGCGGCCGGTGCCACTGGTGCCGGAAATCTCGCTCCATGTGGCCGACGAGGCGGTGCCCATCTGGCATCGCACGGAGGAGGAACTGGGCGAGCTCGGCCTGCCGCCGCCCTTCTGGGCCTTCGCCTGGGCCGGCGGGCAGGCGCTGGCCCGGCATGTGCTGGACCATCCGGAGACGGTTCGTGGCCGGCGCGTGCTGGATTTCGCGTCCGGCTCCGGGCTGGTGGGCATCGCCGCCATGAAGGCGGGGGCGTCATCCGTCTCCTGCGCCGACATCGACCCGTTCGCGGTGGCCGCCATCGCCCTCAACGGGGAAGCCAACGGCGTCGTGCTCACGCCGGTGCAGGACGATCTCATCGGCCGGGACGACGGCTGGGACACGGTGCTCGCCGGCGACATCGCCTATGAGCGCGACCTTGCGGAAAAAGTCTTCGCCTGGCTCCTCGCCCTCGCCGGGCGCGGCGCCACGGTGCTCATCGGCGACCCCGGCCGCACCTATCTGCCCAAGGACCGGCTGGAAAAGCTCGCCGAATATTCCGTCCCGGTGACGCGGGAGCTGGAGGACATGGAAATCAAGCGCACGGCGGTGTGGCGGCCGGCGTGAGGATCCTCACGCCTTGCCCGCCCTCAGCAGCGCGAGAAGCCCCGTCAGCAGGTCCACCGGCGTCGGCGGGCAGCCGGGGATTTTCAAATCCACCGGAATGACGGCGGCGGCGCCGTCGGTCACCGCATAGCTGCCGGCGAAGAGGCCGCCGTTGATGGCGCAGTCGCCGGCCGCCACCACCCATTTCGGTGATGGCGTCGCGTCATAGGTGCGCTTCAGCGCCTCGGCCATGTTCTTCGCCACCGGGCCGGTCACCAGCAGCACGTCCGCATGGCGGGGCGAGGCGACGAAGCGGATGCCGAAGCGGTCGAGATCGTAGAAGGCATTGCCCAGCGCGTGGATTTCCAGCTCGCAGCCGTTGCACGAGCCCGCATCCACCTCGCGGATGGACAGGCTGCGGCCCAGCCGGGCGCGGGCAGCGGCGTCCAGCTCGCGCGCCAGCGCTTCCACCGCCGCGTCATCGGGGCCTTTTTCGGTGAGCGGGGCCTTGAGCAGGCCCTGGAGCAGGAGCTTGCGCATCATCGGCCCCTATAAGTCCACGCCCGAATAGGAGCAGTTGAAGGATTTGTTGCAGAGGGGGAAGTCGGCGACGATGTTGCCCTCGATGGCGGTTTCCAGCAGCGGCCACTGGAACCAGGAGGGATCGCGCAGGTGCGCCCGTCGCACGCGCCCGTCGGCCGCCAGCGCCACGAAGGCGAAGACATCGCCGCGGAAGCTCTCCACCAGCGCCACCCCCTCGCCGCCGCCGGCCGGCACGGGCACGAGGATGTCGCCTTTGGGCAGCGTGTCGAGGAGGCGGATGATGAGGCCGAGGCTCTCCTCCACCTCGCGGATGCGCACCCACACGCGGGCGTTCACGTCGCCATCCGTGCGCACCGGCACCTCGAAGGGCAGGCGGTCGTAGGGCGGATAGGGCAAGGCGCGGCGGGCATCGAAGGGCCGGCCGGAGGCGCGGCCGACGAAGCCGCCGGCCCCGAACTGGCGCACGTATTCAGGCTTGGTGAAGCCGGTGCCCACCGTGCGGTCCTGCAGCGAGGCGGTCTCGTCATAGAGGCGGACGAGGGCGGGGAAGGCGCGGCGCACCTCGGCCACCATGGCCTTCACGCCGGTGATGGCCTCCGCCGTTATGTCCTGCGCCACGCCGCCGGGCACCACGCGGTCCATCATCAGCCGGTGGCCGAAGGCGCGGGCGGAGGCGCGCAGCACGCGCTCGCGCAGCACGCCGCAATGGGCGAGCATGAGCGCGAAGGCGGCATCGTTGCAGATGGCGCCGATGTCGCCGAGATGGTTGGCGAGGCGCTCCAGCTCCGCCATCAGCCCGCGCAAGGCATGGGCGCGCTCCGGGATGGCGACGCCGCGCGCGGCTTCCACGGCGCGGCAGAAGGCGAGCGCATAGGCTACGGTGGCGTCGCCGGAATGGCGCCCGGCGATGCGGGCGGCCTCCTCCGGCGTGCGGCCGGCCATCAGGCCTTCCGTGCCCTTGTGGACATAGCCGAGACGCTCCTCCAGCCGCACCACCGTCTCGCCATAGGCGGAGAAGCGGAAATGGCCGGGCTCGATGATGCCGGCATGGACGGGGCCGACGGGGATCTGGTGAACGCCCTCGCCTTCTACCGGCAGCACCGTATAGGCCGCGCCCGCGCCCGCATCGGGACTGGCGGCGCCGAGCGGCGCACGCACGCCCCAGCGGGCGTGGTCGAGCCACGGGCGATCATCCGGCGCGCCCACGGGCGTCAGGCCGAAGAGATCGCGGATGGTCCGCTCCAGCCGTGCGGCGGGCGGGTGGTGGCGGGCGACGGAGGGAAAAGCCCCGGCGGGGCAGGGGAGGCTCGCGAGGGCGAGGCGGCCGGTCGCCTCGTCCAGCAGCGCCATGTGGACGGTGGCGCTGTCGCCGAACAGAGCGGAGAGGGTGAGCCGGCCGGCGGCCAGTTCCGCGCAGAGGGCGGACCATTCTGCCTCGTTCACGCTCACGCGCGGCCAAGGGCGGCAGGCGGAGCCGTTGCGGGCGAAGAGATCGGAGAGGTTGACCATGCCGCCCTCCTAGCCCAGCACCGCGGCCACGTGGCGGAACCACGCGACCAGCTCCGGCGGCAGGTAGAGCCCGGCGGCGAAGACCAGAGCGAGGTGCACGCCCATGGGCACATAGCTCGCCTTCACCGGATCGGTGCCCGGGCTCGGCTCGCCGAAGGCGATGCCGGAAAGCTTCACCATCAGCGCCCCGAAAGCAGTCAGCAGCCCGAGGACGAGGATCAGCGCCAGCCACGGCCGGGCGGCAAACGCGCTCGTCACCACCAGAAACTCGCTCATGAACACCCCGGACGGCGGCAGGCCGGCGATGGCGACGACGCCGGCGACGAGGCTCCAGCCCAGCAGCGGGTGGGAGGTGGTGAGACCCCGGATCTTCGCCAGCTCTTGCGTGCCCTTCACCTGACAGGCGTGGCCTACGGCGAAGAAGATGGCGGATTTCGTGAGGCTGTGCATGGTCATGTGCAGCAGCCCGGCGAAATTCGCCAGCGGCCCGCCGAGCCCGAAGGCGAAGGCGATGATGCCCATGTGCTCGATGGAGGAATAGGCGAACAGGCGTTTGATGTCGCGCCGCCGGTACAGCATGAAGCCGGCGAGCAGCAGGGAGCCGAGGCCCATGGCCATCATCAGCGGCCCCGGCGCCAGCGTGCCGGGATGGGCGGCGAGCAGCGACTTGAAGCGCAGCACCGCGAACAGCGCCACGTTGAGCAGCAGGCCCGACAGCACCGCCGAGATGGGGGTGGGGCCTTCGGAATGCGCATCCGGCAGCCAGGCATGGAGCGGCGCGAGGCCCACCTTGGTGCCGTAGCCGAGCAGCAGGAAGACGAAGGCGACATTGAGCAGCGCGGGGTCGAAATCCCGCGCCCGCTTCATCAGCACGCTCCAGATCATGCCGCCCGCGCCTTCGCCCACGACGGGCTGCGCCACCATGTAGACGAGGATGGTGCCGAACAACGCGAGCGCGATGCCCACCGAGCCGAGCATGAAATATTTCCACGCCGCCTCGATGGCGGCCTCGGTGCGGTAGAGGCCGACCATGAGCACGGTGGTGAGCGTCGCCACTTCGATGGCCACCCACATGACGCCGAGATTGTTGGACAAGAGCGCCAGCGTCATGGCGCCGAGCAGCACCTGATACATGGCGTGGTAGAAGCGCAAATTGAGCGGCGTGAGCCGCCCCGTCTCCAGCTCATGGGCGATGTAGCCGGCGGAAAACCACGCGGTGGTGAAGGCGACGAAGGTGTTCAACACCACGAAGACGATATTGAGATCGTCCACGATGAGGAACGGCCCGGCGATCCGCGGCGCGCCGAGCAGCAGCAGCGCCAGCGCGAAGGTGAGGCCGCAGGCCGCCACATTGAGGAGCGCGCCCACGCGATAGGAAGGCACCAGCGCCAGCAGCACCGCGCTCATGGCGGGTACCGCGACGAGGAGGGGGGCGGGGTCTGAGAGGAGGCTCATGCGCGCCCTCCCCGGAAGCGGTCGAGGGCATCCACGTCCACGGTGTCGAACCGCTCGCGGATGCGGAACAGGAAGATGCCGATGACGATGAGCGCGATGAGCACCGAGAAGGCGACGGAAATCTCCACCACCAACGGCATCCCCTTGGCGCCGGTGGCGGCAAGGATGAGCCCGTTCTCCAGCGACATGAAGCCGATGACCTGACTGACGGCGTTGCGCCGCGTCACCATCATCAGGAGGCCGAGCAGCACCACGGACAAAGCGAAGGCGAGGTCTTCCCGCGCCAGCGCATCCGCCGCGCCGCCCACGTCGGCGGTGGCCTTCAGCATGACCACGAGGGAGAGTGCCACAAGGGCGATGCCGGCGAGCATGGTGGGGCCGATGGAAACCACCGTCTCCACCTGCCGGTGGATGCCGAGGCGCTTGACCATGCGCGCCAGCGCCAGCGGGATCACCATCGCCTTGAACACGAGGGCGATGGCGGCGGTGACATAAAGGTGCGGCGCATCCTGCGCCAGCGCCTGCCAGCCCACGGAGAGGGCGAGCACCACCGCCTGCAGGGCGAACACTTTCAGGAGGGCATAGAGCCGATCCTGATAGAGCATCAGGAAGCTGATGAGCACCAGCGCGCCGGCGAACAGGTGCGCCACGTCGAACACGAGGCTTGCGGACAAAGCGGCGTCGAGGGCCGAGCCGTGCGGGAGGGCGAGCGCGCGGTCCATCAGAGCATCCTCGACACGAACAGGAGCAGCGTGCCGAGCAGCCCCAGCATCAAAGCGGCGCCGAGGAAGTCCGGCACGCGGAACACCCGCATTTTCGCGATGGATGTCTCGAACATGGCGAGCAGCACCGCCCCCGCCGCGAGCTTCGCGCCATAGCTCGCCATGCCGAGCACCAGCGCGCCCGCCCCGGCCCCGGCCGGCGCCAGCCCCCACGGCACGAACACGCAGGCGACGAGGGAGAGGAAGAGGAGCAGCTTCAGCTGCGCGGCCAGCTCGATGAGCGCGAGGTGGCGGCCGGAATATTCCAGCACCATGGCCTCATGGACCATGGTCAGCTCCAGATGGGTGGCGGGATTGTCCACCGGGATGCGCCCGTTCTCCGCCACCGCGACGATGGCGAGCGCCACCAGCGCCAGCGCCAGCGACACGCGCAGGCCGACGCCGGCCACCATCACCGAGGCGATGGTGGAGAGCTGGGTGGACTGGGCGACGAGGGCGAGGGAGAAGACGATCATGATCATCGCCGGCTCGGCGAGGGAGGAGATCATCACCTCCCGGCTCGATCCGATGCCGCCGAAGCTGGTGCCCACGTCCATGCCCGCCAGCGCGAGGAAGAAGCGGGCCGAGCCGAGCAGGGCGGTGATGACGATGAGGTCCGCCGACCAGGAGAAGATGAGCCCGGTGCCGAAGGTGGGCACCAGCGCCGCCGCCACCCACGTCGCCGCGAAGAGGAGGTAGGGCACGGCGCGGAACAGCCAGGAGGCGTTGTGGGCCAGCACCGCCTCCTTGTTCAGGAGCCGCGCGAGGTCGCGGTAGGGCTGGAACACGCAGGCGCCGCGCCGCCGCGTGAGGCGCGCCTTCACCTTGCGCACGAGGCCGGTGAGCAGCGGCGCCAGCGCCAGCACCAGCAGCATCTGGGTGCCCTGCACCAGAAGGTTGGCCATCATGTCCATAGTGCCAGCACCAGGAGCAGGAGGACGAGGGCGCCGAACACCAGCGCCAGATACTGGCGGATGGTGAGATATTGCAGGCGGTTGGCCCGCGTCGCGATGCGCTCCACCAGCCCGGCCAGCGGCAGGAACAGGAAGGCCCAGGCGGGATCGCGGGCGGTGATCTCGATGCGCGCCGGGGCGAGCGAGCCCGGCGGCGGCATCTCCACCCGTTCGCGGGCGGCGAACAGGGAGCGGGCGAACACCCGGCGGATCGGCTGGGCGAACGAGCCGGCGGAATATTGCGTCACCGGATCGGCATTGGGAAAGCCGCAGTCCCACGGCGGCGCGCGGCGCACCGCGCCGGTGGCGAGCCGGTGGATGACGAAGGCCGACAGCAGCGCCGAGGAGGCGATGAAGAGGAAGACGAGGAGGCCGTTATAGGACGATCGGCTTTCCGCCACCGGCACGATGGAGAGCCACGCCACCTCGCTTTGCGCCGGCATCCTCACCCCGACCAGCGCCGTCACCGCCGGCTGCAGCGCATCGATGACGAGGCCGGGGAACAGGCCGGCGAGAACGCAGATGGCTGCGAGGGCGAGCATCGCCGCGCGGGAGAAGGCGTCCACCTCATGGGCGTTTGCCGCCTCATCGCTGCGCGCGCGGCCGAGGAAGACGATGCCGTAGAGCCGCACGAAGCACGCCGCCGCCAGCGCCGCCGCCAGCGCCAGCAGGGCGCCGG